>JAFRSO010000068.1 GCA_017427545.1 Selenomonadaceae bacterium | reverse complement strand
CTATCGGGAAGAGGCCGCTACAATCGTTGAAGAGTGGTCGAAAGTTGCTGTCGCAGAAAATTTTATGGTCGTGTGCGAGGAAAAAATTTATCTGTCGGAATATGGCGCGAAAAATTTTGCCGCGAAGTTGGAACGGGAAATTATTTTCGGCTCAATTTTCACTGCCGCGCCCGAATTGATTGTAAAGACTAATACGGCGTTCAAAAAAATTCAGCAGAGTACAGCGTTGGCGGGTGTCAAAAAAAATATTCCCAACGCGCAAGTCGGCAAGATAGTTAAAGCTCTCAAGCAGGCGGGCGTATGGAATATGACAAATCTCGTCAGTATCACTCGAAGCACCAATACCGCCATTGCAACGGTTGCAAAATTTCTGTTGCGGAAATTTTCGCGTGGCAAGAAAATAAATTTGGATAATCTTTGGCAGAAATTGCAGGCGGCTCCTTACGGTTACTACAACAACATGACTTGCGGTTATATTCTGGGATTTATGCTCCGTCATTACGCGGACAGCACTTTTACTTGGAACAGGGGCGATAACAATCCGTGGCCGCTGACTGAAAAAAATCTTGCCGTGATGATTGACGCGATGTGTAAGGGCGAAGTCGTCAATAATTATCTGTCGCCGAGCACCAAAAGTTGGCGGAAATTTAAACCTTACGTGCAAAAAATTTTCAAGCTGACGGACGAGGAGGCTGTCAATGATATTGAGGCGCACAAATACATTTCCCGGCAATGTACCGAGAAAGTCGGCGTACCGTTCTGGGCTTTTAAATATTTGCCGGCTGAAAATTTCGGTGGAGTTGCCGCTAAAAAATCTGCAATCGAAATTATAAATCTCCTGTGCGACTTCATGACCGAGACCGGTAATCAAGAACAGCTTGCGGAAAATATCTGCCTCAAATTAAACGGCAATGACATATGCAAAAAATTGACGCGCCTTTACTTTGACCGCGAAACGGTTTGCAAGGCGTTCGTGGAGTTCGTCTGGTTGAAATGCGCCGAGCTGAAGAAATTGTGCGAAGGTGGCGGCTTGAGTGAGCAAGATATTTTTGACGAGATTCACCGCTTGATGCAAAGGCAAATTTCCACGTGGACAGAATCGCAGGTTGAAGAAAAACTTCCAAAACTGTGCATAACATATCATGCCGCAGTCGATGAGAAAATCAAAGCCGCCGTGGAAAAAATTAAGACCATGCCCGCCGCTCAACTGCGAAAAAAAATCCTTGAAGTGCTCGAAGAAAATCCGGAGCTTTACAAGGTGTTCAGATAAGGAACAAGGAATAAGATTGCGAGAGCGTGTTCAGACTATTGGATTGTCAGATTTAATAATTTTTAATTTTTCAATGCGATACTTAAACTAAGTACGTTGCAAGGATAAATTCATTTTAAACCAAATTCAAGAGGAAGGGATTGCCGGCATGTTAAAAAAATTTTTTCGTAGCCATCTACTGAAATTGTTAAATATTCGCGGGCAAGCCATGGTATTTTTTGCCCTGCTCATTCCGCTGCTATTTTTGTTAGTGGGCGTGGGATTGGATTTGGGCTGGTATTATCTGAACGTGTCGCGGCTCCAAAATGCGGCGGACGCGGCTGCTGTTGCAGGGGCAAGAGAAATTATCGACAGCAATTCGGGGAAGTTGAAAGACCTTATGCCAATGCTCGTTGAGCAATTGCCCGAAGATAACTGACTTACGGACGACGGCGAGCCGATTGTTGAAACTTCGACCGAAACTGAAACTTCGACGAATACAACCGAAACTGAAGAAGGTACCACGATAACCACCACGGAAACGACAACTACCACAACGACTACTATTTCAAAGACGAAGCTTGAAGACCTTGATTGGACTGAAGGTGACGCAATCGCCAAAGAGTACACAGTCGAAAATATCGGCAATACTCAAGGCAATTTTATAATCGATAAGTGGAGTCTTTTTAAGTCACCCTCCGAAAGACAAGTTGAAACGGATTTAAATCTGGTAAAGGTGAACGGCGAATTTTATTACGTTGTCAAGCTTGACGAAAACATCAGACATTTTTTCCTATCGGGCTGGTTAGGCGGCATGGATGCTAAAGTCGTAGCCATTGCGCAACTTGTCCCAAAAGACCAAATTGTTATCGACACCAGTACCGACATCAAGACCTTTGAAGAGTTCATTGCAAAGATTGAGGATGCTAAAACTAAAAACACCATTATCGGCAACTGGGAAGTCCAAAACTATTACAGGAATATCACAGCCAATGACGGCACTATAATTTTGGTCGACGACGACGGCAACCCGATTCTTGACGCTAACGGCAATATACAATACGTCAAAAATGCTACGCGCGATAAAGAATACTCGGAAATTTACACAACGGGGTATGATAAGTCCGTCGGCATTACGCGTGAAGTTTACACCAGTGCGTGGAATATGTTTGAAGATTACAAAGTTCACTTCCGTAGCGGCACGCCAATCCGATATGAAACTATTGACATCTTCGACGACGTTGAACTTATCGACCCTAACTTGACGGGCTTAGAGAAATACTACGATAACAACATGAAGTCTTTCGGCAAGACCAACGAAAAAGTCGGTGGCGGGAGAGAAAATAACGGCAGTGTCAAAAATCCTACCGCGAACGGCTCCAGCGTCCAGAAAACCAAAGCTGCGGGCAACAGTGCCACTTACAACAAAGACGGCTACCCTTATGTTTGGCAAGATTTGGATTCGATTGACGTTGACTTTCAGCCGGAAGTCTCTTGGACAAAGACCGAAAGCGTTTATCCTTTGCAAGACTGGGATTTGCAATTCGGCTTCGACAAAGCGTCCAACAATTGGGTTGACGGCAACGGCAATTCCGAAGTAGGCGTCGGCGCAATCTTGCACCAAAAATACAACAACGACGGCTCCGAAAAAAGCGGCAATAACAACAGAGAAAAAGGCGGCTGGCAAGATCACTTGCGCATACATTCGACAATCAATTTCAAAGCTCCGTACAAGGTGCGTCCGACTTATGAGAAAAGCCATCCTCAAGACACCGATGTTTTGTGGGTGAGGATTGAAAGCGAGCCTATGTTCCGTTACCCCGACAGCAAAGACCCCGATAAGCAGATAAAAAATCATTTGGACATTGGCGGTTTAAATTCCGTTCGACAGATAATCATCAACTTCACGGAATCGAACATTGACCATGACGGCAACGAATATCGCCCGATTGTTATCTTTTACGACGGCCCCGAACGTTACAGCGCGAACAATTCTATCCGTGATTCACAGCCGATAATCGTCAACTTTGCAGTGCCCGTCCGCGCAATAATTTACGCGCCCAACAGTCCTGTTGTCGTCATCGGTGACGCCGCAGACCAATTCCAAGGTTTTATCGTCGCGAAAAAATATTTGCGCTTGAAAACTACCGAGGACTTCGAGGCGGAAATTAACCTGTACGACAAAGCCAACGACAAGGGCGAAGTTGTCACCAACGGTCAAAACTACAGGGCGAAAGAAGCAGTTGACAATCCTTATTACGGGACGGATCATTTTAGCAGAGACAAAAGTATCAATAACGAACGCGACAACGGCGAGCCTAAAACGATAAATTGGCTTTACAAAAAAATCACCCAAAAACCGACGGATACCGAAGGTCGCGTTGTCGGCGATTTTGAAATGTACGTCGACGATTACGGCAATGTTCAATATGAGGAGCTTATAACTCCCCTGACAAGTTGCGGGACATACGACACTTTCGGCAAGACGGAATTCACGTCTCACAACTACAAAGTTTCCGGCTCTTCGACGCGCAACATGCTTTTGAGCGGCGTGAAATTCGACTATGAAACCAACAATTACAACGACGAAGACATCCGTTATAAAGGAACGCGAGAATTCTAATCAACTTGAACGCAACGCATAAGCTCCGACTTCGGTCGAGGGCTTTTTTTGTGATTGACACCTTGCTAACAGAATTATAAAATTACAGGCGGCGAGGTGATTTTTTTATGAAAGTCGGAATTGACATAGGCTCCACGACGATAAAGCTGGTCGTCATGGACGAGGAACGGCTTATCTTTAAAAATTATGCGCGGCACTTCTCTGAAATCGGCTCCGCGCTTACAAATTCTTTAACGTCGCTGAAAAATATTATCGGCGAGAAAACTTTTAAAATAGCTCTGGCAGGTTCGGCGGGCATGGGCATTGCTAAGAAAATTTCATTGCCTTTCGTGCAAGAGGTCATTGCCTGTCAAACGGCAGTTGAAAAATTTATTCCGCAAACTGATACGGTCGTCGAACTCGGCGGCGAAGATGCGAAGATTATTTATCTCGGCAACGCGCCTGAAGTCCGCATGAATGGAGTTTGTGCGGGCGGGACAGGTTCATTTATCGATCACATGGCAAGCTTGCTGTCCACTGACGCATTAGGTTTGAATTCTCTGGCGGAAAAAGGCAAGCAGATTTACACGATTGCTTCACGTTGCGGAGTTTTTGCGAAGACCGATATTCAAGCTCTCATGAATGACGGCGCGAAGAAGGCGGATATTGCCCTGTCGATTTTCCAAGCGGTCGTCAATCAGACTATCGGCAATCTTGCGCAAGGTCGTCCGATTAAAGGCAACGTCGCATTTTTGGGAGGGCCGCTACATTTTCTGCCCGAACTCAAAAAACGTTTCGTCGAGACGCTCGGACTTTCCAAAGATGAAGTCGTCGACACTCCCGACGGGAATTTTTTTGTTGCAACGGGCGCGGCCTTGAGTGACGAGGCTAAAGAAATTTCCGTGGTTCAGCTTGAAGATTCGATTAAAAAATCCGAAGAGGCTGCCAAATCCGAAACTCGCAAGGCTGATTTTATCCTGTTCAAAGACGCGGACGACTATAAAAATTTCCGCGCTCGTCACGACAGAGCTAAGGTTAAGCGCGGCGACTTGAGCACTTATCACGGAAAAATTTTTGTCGGGATTGACGCCGGCTCTACCACTACAAAAATCTGCGCGATTGGTTCCGATAAGCAAATCCTTTACACAAATTACGGTTCAAATGAAGGCGCGCCGCTTAAAATTGTCGTCAATCAGATTCGCGACCTCTACAAAAAAATTCCTCCGACTGCGAAGATTGCGGGAGTTTTCACGACCGGTTACGGTGAGGCGATTGTCAAGGCCGCTCTTCATTCTGACGGCTCCGAAGTTGAGACTTTCGCCCATTTGACTGCCGCGCAAGAATTTTGCCCCGAAGTGTCATTTGTCTTGGACATCGGCGGGCAGGATATGAAATGTTTTTTCGTCAAGGACGGCACAATCGGCAACATCACACTCAACGAAGCTTGCAGTGCCGGTTGCGGATCATTTATTCAGAACTTCGCGCAAGGCTTGAATATGACTGTCGGCGACTTCGCGGCTAAGGCTTTGACTTCGGAAGCTCCCGTCGATTTAGGCACGCGCTGTACCGTTTTCATGAACTCCAAAGTCAAGCAGGCTCAAAAGGAAGGTGCGACCGTCAACGACATTTCGGCAGGCATTGCGCTTTCAGTCATCAAGAACGCCCTGTTCAAAGTCATGCAGCTCAAGAACGTTGAAGACCTCGGCAAAAATATCGTCGTGCAGGGCGGAACTTTTTACAACGACGCTGTTCTCCGTTCGATTGAAGAAATTTTACACCGCGAAGTTATCCGCCCCGACATCGCAGGTTTGATGGGCGCGTATGGTGCGGCGTTGTTGGCAATGAGGAACAAGGAACAAGGAATAAGTAAATTGTTGTCGCCTGAAGAGTTGGAAAATTTTTCTGTCGTGACGAAAAGTTATCGTTGCGGACGTTGCGGCAATAATTGTCTGATAACCATGCAGAAATTTCCTGACGGCGGTAAATATTTCACGGGCAATCGCTGTGAACGCGGCGTCGGCGGTAAACCTAAAACCAATTCCGAAATGCCCAATGCCTACGCTTACAAATATCATCGCGTGTTTGATTATCAGCCGCTGGAAAATCCCAAGCGCGGTTCAATCGGCATTCCGCGGGTGTTGAATATTTACGAGGATTATCCGTTCTGGCACACGCTGTTGACGGAGTTGGGTTATCGCGTCGAATTGTCCGCAAAATCTTCCGCGCAAATTTTCTACAAGGGGCTTGAAACCATTCCGAGTGATTCGCTGTGCTATCCCGCAAAATTGGCGCATGGTCACATCATGAATTTGATTGAACGCGGCTTGAAGAAAATTTTTTATCCCTGCGAGCCGTACAACTTCGACACGCGGTCGGATAATTTTTACAACTGCCCGATTGTCGCAAGCTATCCCGAAAATATTCGCAACAACATGGACATTCTCAAGGAGCGCGGCATTAAATTCATGCAACCGTTCCTGCCCGTTCATGACTTGAAGAATTTAAAAAAACGTCTTGCCGAAGAATTTAAATCGGAGGGCGTGACGGCTGATGAAATTTCCGCGGCTGTCGACAAGGCGTCTGCTGAATTGGAGCATTATCGGCAGGATATTAAAAATTTCGGCGACGAACTTTTGAGGCGTCTTGAGCAGACCGGCGAACATGCAATTTTACTCGTCGGACGCCCGTATCATATCGACCCCGAAATCAATCACGGTATCGCCGAAATGATTCAGTCGTACAATCTGCCGATTATCTCTGAAGACATGGTTTATCATGTGCCGGTTGACGCGCCGAAAATTTCCGTCGTCAATCAGTGGAGCTATCACGCCAGACTTTATCACGCCGCACAATTCGCCGCACAAAATCCCAACGTCACGCTGATTCAGTTAAGCTCATTCGGTTGCGGATTGGACGCGTTGACGATTGAACAGGTCAAAGAAATTTTGGAGGCTCACGGGAAAATTTACACGATGATAAAACTCGACGAAGTGTCAAACCTCGGTTCGGCAAGAATCAGATTGCGTTCACTGCTCGCCGCGTTGAAGAGAAAATCTCCCGTCATCTACTCGCCGAAAAAATTTCCCGAACGTCCGCATTTTACTCCCGATTGCAAAGCCAAGCACACAATCCTTGCGCCGCAAATGGCTCCGATTCACTTTGAACTTGTTCAAACCGTCCTGCAAAAATACGGCTACAAAATTTTAATTCCCGAACTTCCCGACAAGGCGGCTATCGATTTGGGCTTGCGCTACGTCAACAACGAAATGTGCTATCCCGCAATTGTCGTGACGGGGCAAATGATTGCGGCGTTGAAGTCCGGCGAATGCGACCCCGATAACACGTCGGTAATTTTATTTCAGACTTGCGGCGGCTGTCGTGCCACGAATTATATCAGCGTCATGCGTCGAGCTTTGAAATTTGCGGGATTCGGTCAAGTGCCGGTATTCGCATGTTGGGGTTTGGAGGACGAAACTGACGCCTTTGAACTTAGCCGCGATTGCCTCATGGACGCGATTAAAGCTTCCGTTTACGGCGATTTACTTCAGAACGTCTTAAACCGCATGCGCCCCTACGAACTTCGGCGCGGTGAAACTGACAGGCTTTTTGATGAGTGGATGACGCTTGCCAAGGCTGATTTGGTCAACGGAAATTATTTGACTTATCGCCGCAATATCAAGGAGCTTGTCCGCCAATTCGACGCCATACCGATTGACGAAAATCTCATCAAACCCAAAGTCGGTATCGTCGGTGAAATTTTGGTTAAGTATCACCCCGTGGCAAATAATTTTATTGAACGGTTGCTTGCCGATGAGGGCGCGGAAGTCGTCATGCCCGAATTTGTGGACTTCTTCCTGTACTGTGCTTACGACGCGATTGTTAAGCGTGAACTTCTCGGCGGCAGTCGCAAGGATAAAATTTTTGCCGAAATATTTATCCAGTTCATTGAATTTTTCCGCCGCCCGATGAAAAATGCGCTGAAAAATTCCAAACACTTCCGCCCGCCTCACTCAATAAAGGATATTGCGCGATTGGCAAGCCGTTTCCTGAATAACGGCAACTTGAATGGTGAGGGCTGGCTTATCTGCGGCGAAATGGTTTCACTCATTGAAAACGATATAAAAAATATTGTCGGCTTAAGTCCCTTTGCATGTCTCCCAAATCACATAATCTTGAAGGGAACCTTGCATAATTTGCGCGAGAGTTACGACAACGTGAATGTCGTGGCGATTGATTGTGACGCCGGCTCGTCGGAAGTCAATCAGCTCAACAGAATCAAACTTATGATGACCGTTGCGAAGAAACTTTTGCCTACGAGAAGGTGAATTTTTTGTCCGACGAAATTTGGAAGATTCTCTTGCTTGACAGGACGACGGGCAAAAATATTCTTTGGGCTAATGCTGAATATGGTGCGACTGAAATTCAGTTTGAGCAGATTGAATTGATTCAGCCGCGTTGGAAAAAAGTTCGTGAACTTCAAAAACTCCGTACAAAGCTCCGCGCAGAAATTTTCACGCCGCCTGATGTTTGTAAAGATCAAAACGATTTGATTGCCGCCGAGAAAAAATCTTGGACGGATTACATTGACGCAAAATTTTTGGAAATAACTTGCGGTGAGGCTCCCTACCTCGTCAGCCGCTACAATGCCGTCACGGGTGAAACGATTGCCCTTGATAATCGCGTCGGACTTTTGGATAGAAAATTGCGCCTCGTCAACGATGAAACTTCCGCCGTCAAAGATTGGAAAGATTTTGCACTGCGCGCCGTTCAAAGTGTTTACGGCTACGAGTTTCAAGGCGACAATCTTTTTCTTGCGCGGAAAAATGTTTTCGAGACCGTCATTGATTATCATCAAGAAAAATTTTCTCACAAGCCGCCCGAAGATTTTTTACTCAACGTCGCCGAAATTATTTCGTGGAATTTGTGGCAAATGGACGGCTTGAGCAAAAATTATTCGCCGCCCTTCATGGACAGCGCAAATCTTTTCGGCGGGGCGAATTGTAAAATCAAAGACTGGAGCACCGGTGAAATTTTTGAGTTCGGAGACCTTTTGAGAGGGGGATGCCGATGAAAATTTTTGAAGAAGCCTTTCAACGCAAGCTGATTTACGTTTTTGAAATACCCGACGCCACTCACAGAGGCCTCCTCAAAATCGGCGATACCACGATTAAAAATCTTCCTCCGACCGAAAAAAATTTGGAATTGGCTGCAAGAGATCGCATTGACAGCTACACGAAGACTGCCGGCATTGAGTACAACCTTAAGCACGTCGAACTTGCTGTAACTGATGACGGGCAAGCCTTCAGAGATTATGCCGTTCACCGCGTCTTGAAAAAATATCGTCACCATTTCAAAAATACCAGGGGGCGCGAATGGTTTAAAGTCGACCTCAACACCGTCAAGAATGCCATTAAAGCTGTTAAGCGCGGCAGGCGTAAATCCAAGCCCGAAAATTTTTCTGATGATGACTTCCGCCCCGAACAAATCGACGCCATCAATCAAACCGTCAATTATTTCAAGACCGGCAAAGAATTTCTCTGGAATGCCAAAATGCGATTCGGCAAAACTCTCTGCGCGTTGAAAGTCGCTCACATGATGAAATTTTCCAAGACGATTATTTTCACGCACAGACCCGTTGTAAATAGCGGTTGGCAAGAAGACTTCGACAAAATTTTTCAAGGTACCGATTATACTTTTCTCGGCAAGGACGACGATATTTCCGGCCGTAAAAATTTCCTCTACTTCATTTCGATTCAAGACTTGCGCGGCTCTGAAATTGTCGGCGGCACATTCGATAAGAACGTGAAAATTTTTGACACCGACTGGGATTTTGTCATCATTGACGAGGCGCACGAAGGTACCACTACCGAACGCGGCGACAGCGTCATTAAAAATATCGTCAAGGAAAATTCCAAAGTCCTCAAGTTGAGCGGCACGCCATTTAATATCCTTGCCGACTTCGACGCCGATAATGTTTACACGTGGGATTATGTCATGGAGCAGCGCGCTAAGGCCGATTGGGATAAAAATAATTTTGGCGACCCGAACCCTTACGCTGACTTGCCCGCCATGAAGATTTATACCTACAACCTTGCCAAAACTTTCAATTACGTTGACGGCGACGTTTTTAACTTCCGCGAATTTTTCAAGACTGACGGCAAAAATTTTGTTCACAAGGCCGACGTTAAGAATTTTCTCGACATGCTCACCACGGCTGAAAATTATCCTTACAGCCGCGCAGAGTGGCAAGAAAATTTCCGGCACTCACTTTGGATTATTCCCGGCGTCAAGGAAGGTAAAGCCCTAAGCAAACTTTTGCAACGCCATAAATTTTTCGGCGGCTTTGAAATTGTCAACGTCGCGGGCAACGGTGATTCTGATGATGAACCTGCCGACGCCCTGGAAAAAGTTCTTGACGCTATCAACACTCACGACCGCACGATTACGCTTTCATGCGGCAAACTCACGGCGGGTGTCACTGTCCCCGAATGGACTGCCGTATTTTATCTCGCGGGCAGTTCGTCAACCTCCGCCGCAAATTATCTGCAAACGATTTTCCGCGTGCAAAGCCCCTGCAATAAAAATGGCCGCATCAAGCAAAATTGTTACGTCTTCGACTTCGCCCCCGACCGTACACTCAAGATGATTGCCAAATCCGCTGCAATTTCTCCGAAGGCCGGCAAGACTAAATCCGACGACCTTCAAATCCTCGACGAGCTGTTAAACTTTTGCCCCGTAATCGCAATGGAAGGTTCCCGCATGAATTATCGCGCCGATAATCTCCTCCGCGAACTCAATTCTGCTTGGATTGAACGCGCCGTCAGCAAAGGTTTTGCCGATAACTGTCTTTACAGCGACGAAGCTCTTAAGAACCTCGACAAACTCGACCTCGAAAAATTCAGCAAGCTGCAAAAAATTATCGGTGCCTCCAATGCTCAACGCAAGACCGGCGATATTATCATCAATGATCAAGGTTTAGACGGTCAAAGCCGCCCTAAAAAATCTAAACAATCTAAACAACCTCTCACGCCTGAACAAATTGAACTTGAAAAACTCCGCCGTCAACGAAGCAATATCATTTCGATTTTGCGCGGAATTTCAATTCGATTGCCTCTGCTGATTTACGGTTCGGATATTCCCTTCGACGACGACTTCACGCTTAAAAAATTCACCGACATTGACGACGCAAGCTGGGCTGAATTCATGCCCAAAGGCGTCACCAAAGATTTTTTCTGCGAATTCATCAAATATTACGACCGCATCATTTTTATTGGCGCGGCTGAAAAAATTCGCAAGCTCACCGAAGATGCCGACAAACTCACGCCTCTTGCACGCGTCGATAAAATTGCCGAACTCTTCGCCACCTTCCACAATCCCGATAAAGAAACTGTCCTTACTCCCTGGCGCGTCGTCAAACTTCATATTGATTCCGCCTTCGACGAAAATTTTTTCTCACACGGCAAACATATCCTCGAAATTAATTCCAAGACCGGACTTTATCCCCTTTACGTTGCCTGTAAAATTTATCGCACGCGCCTCGGCAATTTCAGCGAAGATAACTTTAAGCCCGAATTCCTCAACGACATTTGGGACGCCATTGTTGACGAAAATATTTTTGTCATTTGCAAGACGCCTATGGCCGTGAAAATCACTCGTCGAACTCTCGCAGGTTTGCGCAACTCGAACGTCAACGCCAAATTTTTCGACGACATAATCAACACCCTCAAGAATAATCCCGCCCACTTCGTCGAACGCGTCACCGATAAAAATTTTTGGAGCAAAGGAGTCGGCACTATGAAATTTGATGGCGTCGTCGGTAATCCGCCCTATCAAAATGTAACGGCTAATACAAGTGATGAACCCGTTTATCATCGTTTCATTGAGGCGGCCTTCAAACTTGCCGATAAAGTTTCATTGATTCACCCCGCACGCTGTCTTTTCAACGCCGGCAAAACTCCTAAAGATTTTAATCAACGGTTACTCGCCAATGAGCATTTCAAGGTAATTCGATATTATCCGAAAAGCCAAGACCTTTTCCCCAGCTCCGATATTAAAGGCGGCGTTGCCATAACTCTTTACGACGCTGACAAAAATTTTGGCGCGATTGGAACGTTTATTAAATTTGCAGAGCTTAACTCCATTCACGATAAAGTTATTGCCGATGAAAATTTTCAGCCGCTTAGCGAAATTATTTATCCGCCCGAAATTTATCACTTCACGTCAAAGTTTCACAACGATAATCCGAACGCCGTAAAATTTTTAAGTGACGGGCACGCCAACGATTTAACGACAAATATTTTTGAAAAGCTTCCCGAAATTTTTTTAGACGATAAACCTAACGACGAATACGAGTACATTCAACTTTACGGGCTGATTGATAGGCAACGAGCTTTTAAATGGATTCGCCGCGATTACGTAACTGAACACGTGACGCTTGATAAGTGGAAAGTCTTTGTTCCGAAGTCAAATGGCAGTGGTGCATTGGGTGAAGTAGTTAGTACGCCGCTTGTCGGCACGCCGCTTGTCGGCACGCCGCTTGTCGGCTGTACACAGACCTTTATAACGGTCGGAGCGTTCGACAGTGAGGCGGAAGCGCAAGCTTGCATAGCATACATCAAGAGTAAATTTTGCCGCGTCATGTTGGGTATCTTGAAAGTCACGCAACACAATCCTCCGGCGACGTGGGCGAAAGTTCCGCTGCAAGATTTCACTTCGGCCGGCGACATTGATTGGCACGGGGACATTGACGCGCAACTTTACAGCAAATACAAGTTGAGCGAGTCGGAGATAAAATTTATCGAGGAACATGTCAAGGCGATGGATTGAGCTTGAAAAAATTTTCGGCATGTGATAAACTGCAAGCGGTTGATTAGAAAACTACAAATCGTCAACATGGGAAGACCACAAAAATGAACCCCGGGCTGCCGACCTGGGGTTCAAACGTAACTTGCAAAAATTTATAGCATGTGATAAACTGCAAACGGTTGATTAGAAAACTTAAAGTGTAGTCATGAGGACATGTACAAAAAGAACCCCGAGGTAACGACTCGGGGTTCAAGCGTTTAAACTGATATTGTTCGTTTTATTTGGGGTAACGATAACCAAGCGGGCTTTCTGCTATCTGTTATGCCTGTCAAGCCACTTGTAGACGAAGTAGAGAATAACGCCTGCTACGACGTCTGCTGCGACAGTTGTCACGAATAGTGTAGCCATGAGATTCACCTCCTTTCCAAAGTTAGAGGTTGAATCATGTACAACGGTATTTTAACGAAAAATTTTTTGAGGGGCAAGCGGCTTGAAAATTAATCTCGTCGGACGGCGGGATTTTTTTTTGGAAGTGTGATACAATGCGCGGCATGGAAAAGAAACTAAAAATTTTAACATACGGCTGTCAAATGAACGTGGCGGACTCTGAGCGGATGGCGGGACTGCTGAAAGAAATCGGCTACAGTTTGACGGACGAAATTGAAACGGCGGACTTGATTCTGATAAATACGTGCTGTGTACGCGGCACGGCGGAGGATAAAGTCTTGGGGCAAATCGGCAGATTCAAAACACTCAAGCGGCAAAATCCCGCGCTGATATTGGGCGTGGCAGGTTGTATGGCGCAAAAGGAAGGAGTAAATTTAATCAAGCGTGCGCCGCATGTCGATTTTGTTTTGGGAACGGGTCAAAGTTCGGAAGTCGCTCGCGTGGTGAAAAGTCTTGAACGTGAACGGCGGCATATCGTCGACACGTCAAATGTCAGCGGGGAAATTCCCAGTGAAGTATTTCCGTTGAGGGGCGGACAAGTCTCGACGTTCGTGCCGATAATGTACGGCTGCAATAATTTTTGCACGTATTGCATAGTTCCTTATGTTCGCGGACGTGAGCGCAGTCGCAAGCCTGAAGAAATTTTTTCGGAAGTCAAGCAAGCGGTCACCGAAGGTTTTAAGGAAATTACGTTGTTGGGGCAAAACGTCAACTCATACGCGGGCGGAATGACTTTTGCGGAGTTGATTGCGGCGGTAGATAAAATTGCGGGCGTTGAGCGGTTGAGGTTCATGACAAGTCACCCGAAAGATTTATCCGACGAATTGATTGCGGCGATTGCGGGCGGGAAAAATATTTGCGAACATATTCATTTGCCCGTGCAATACGGCAGCGATAAAATTTTGCGGCGCATGAATCGCGTTTACACGGTGGAAAAATATTTGCGGCTCGTCGAAAAAATTCGTGCGGCAATTCCGAACGTGAGCTTGACGACGGATTTAATAGTGGGCTTTCCGGGCGAGACTGAAGAGGATTTTTCGGAGACTCTGGAATTTTTGCGGGCAGTGAAATTCGACGCGGCGTTCACGTTCATTTACTCGAAGCGAATCGGGACGCCTGCCGCAACTTTTACGGAGCAGATTGACGACGAGATTAAACATCGACGCCTTGAAGAGCTGATGAGAGTTCAAAACGCAATCAGCCTGGAAAAAAATCTTGCGCTTGAAAATTCGGTCGTGGAGGTTTTGGTTGAGGGGGCGAGTAAGACTGACGATAAAATTTTTATGGGGCGGACGCGTGCAAATAAACTCGTGCTGTTTACTCACGGTAACGAGCGGGCGGGCGATTTAATCAACATCAAAATCACGCAAGCTCAAACGTGGCTGCTAAAAGGAATCAGCTTTTCTGGGGCGTGTGTTGAATAAAATATTTAGAAGCCGTCAAGGATGACGGCGTCGCGACCACGCCGCAGGATAGCGGCGTTAGCGACAAAACGCCTTTTCTTTTGCTACTTTTCTTTGGGCGAGCAAAGAAAAGTAGATCAAAATATAAAAGTAGCTTTAAACATAAAAGTTATTCAACACATCCCAATCTCCAATCCCTACTTGATTGACTTGCAGTTTTTTTGTATAATGCGGGAAATTTTTTTAGGAACTAGGAACTAGAAAACTAATCCCTACTAATTACTAGTTCTTAATTACTAGTTCCTAAGAAGAAAGGTTGCTGGGAGATGAAAAGGGAACTGATACACTTGGAAAACGTTGCCAAGTCTTTTGGGAATTTGATGGTGCTTGACGAAATTGATTTGACGATATATGAAAGTGAATTTGTCACGCTTCTGGGACCATCGGGTTGCGGCAAGACGACAATGTTGAGGATTATTGGCGGCTTTGAAATGCCCGATACCGGTCGTGTGATTTTTGACGGCAAGGACATTACGAAACTCCCGCCAAATAAAAGACCGATTAACACCGTTTTTCAAAAGTATTCTCTCTTTTCCCACATGAACGTTGAGGAAAATATTTCATTCGGTCCGAAAATCGCGGGCAAGTCGGCTGATTACATTCGCGATAAAGTTAAGTACGCGCTTAAGCTCGTCAACCTTGACGGCTACGAAAATCACGACGTTACGAAACTCAGCGGCGGTCAACAGCAGAGAATTGCAATCGCCCGCGCAGTCGTCAATGAGCCGAAAGTTTTATTGCTTGACGAACCGTTGAGCGCACTTGATTTGAAACTCCGCCGAAATATGCGCCGCGAACTCGTCCGAATCAATAAGGAGACCGGTATAACTTTTATCTTCGTGACGCATGATCAGGAAGAAGCACTTTCGATGAGTGATCGCGTTGTCGTCATGAATCAGGGCTATATTCAGCAGGTCGGCACGCCCGAAAATGTTTACAATGAACCGGAAAATGCATTCGTGGCGGACTTTATCGGCGACAGCAACATAATCGACGGCATCATGGTTCGTGATAAAGTCGTGCGGATTTTTGGGCGAGAATATCCTTGCGTTGACAGCGGCTTTCCGGAAAATTGTCCCGTTGACGTTCAAATTCGCCCCGAAGATATTAAACTTGCCGCGCCGAGTGAAGGTGCTTTTAACGGCGTCGTGACTCACGTAGTTTTTTGGGGCATGTCGTATGATATTAACGTCGAGGCGGACGGCTTTGAATGGCTGATTCAATCGACGACTGGCAGGACGGTCGGTGAGGAGGTTAGTCTTCGCGTCGCGCCCGAAAATATTCAAATCATGAGCAAGCCTCAATCGGAAGATGAGGAGGTCGCGCAAGATGTTTAATCACGGCATAAGAAATATTTTGCTGACACCTTTTCTGATATGGGCGGGGCTTTTTATTTTTATTCCGCTGGTATGCATTGTTTGGTACGGCGTGACGGATTACGACAGCAATTTTTCACTCGGCAACATGGGATTGATTTTCAAGCACGGCTACATTGACGCGTTGGAATTGTCGGTTGCACTTGCGCTAATCAGCACAGTAATTTGTCTGCTGCTGGCCTACCCGCTGTGTTTAATCTTGACGGAAAATAAGCGCAGTAACACGACGATAATTTCACTGCTGTTTATACTGCCGCTGTGGATGAATTCGCTGCTGTCGACGATGGCTTGGCAGACGATTCTTGAAGGCAACGGCATAATCAATCAGTTCATGCGGCTGCTGAATTTGCCTGATTTGCAAATGATAAATACGCCGGGCGCAATCGTCCTGGGCATGGTTTACAATTATTTGCCGTATATGGTTTTGCCGCTGTACATTTCGCTGACAAAAATAGACAAGAGAATTTTGGAGGCGGCTCGCGATCTCGGAGCAAATTCTTGGCAGACGTTCACGAAAATAATTTTGCCGCTGACAATCCCCGGAGCAATCAGCGGAATTACGATGGTATTCATTCCCGCGTTGACGACGTTTGTAATCAGCGCACTTCTCGGCGGCGGAAAACTTCTTTTAATCGGCAACATAATCGAGCAAGAATTTACCTTCCAATATGATTGGCATGTCGGTTGCGCACTGTCGGTTATCCTGATGATTTTTATCGTGCTGAACATGCTTTTGACTGCGGCGTTCGATAAACGTGACGAGGAGGGGGTTCAATGAAGAATTTTGAATCGTCAACTTTTCATTGCGTTTTTTTATCAACTTTTCTTTGCTTGTCCAAAGAAAAGTTGCAAAAGAAAGGACACCTCGCAGGGGCGTTACTCCTCATTGCTATAACGTTACGATTACCCGAAGGCGTGAGTTGCCCGCGGACTTCGCATCACGCTCAGTGCGCGGGCGGAGCCGTCATCCTTGACGGCTTCAAATCCCGTAACTTTACTACAGGCTTGCGGGAGGCGTTACAATGAAATATATCAAGCAAATTTATCTGGCGATAATTTTTCTCTTCCTGTATGCGCCGATTGGAGTTTTAATCGCGCAGTCATTCAACGCCAGCCGTTATCGCGGACATTGGACAGGCTTCACGCTTAATTGGTACGAAAAACTTTTCAACGACTCCAGAATTGCCGACGCCCTTTCCAACACGCTGTCAATCGGTTTATTATCGGCGGGCATTGCGACAATCCTCGGACTGATAACTTGCGTGGCAATGAAAGAACTTTCGCGTAAGTGGCGGGCGACATTCCTAAGCATAACGAACATTCCGATTTTAAACGCGGACATCGTGACGGGAATATCATTAATGCTGCTGTTTATGGGGCTGGGACTCAAGCTCGGCTACGTGTCAATTTTACTGGCGCATATCGTCTTCAACGTGCCGTATGTAATTTTGTGCATAATGCCGCAGCTCATGGCGTTGGACAAAAGTTTTTATGAGGCGGCATTGGATTTGGGCGCGTCACCATTCAAAGCATTTACAAGCGTCGTTCTGCCGGAATTGCGACCGAGTATTTTCGCGGGATTTTTATTGGCGTTCACAATGTCGGCGGACGATTTCATAATCACGCATTTCACGAAGGGCGCGGGCGTCGACACATTGACGACAGAAATTTACGCCGAATTAAAAATTGGCATACATCCCGAAATGTACGCGCTCTCAACGCTGGTATTTTTCTTTGTATTGATATTTGTTATGCTCTTCGCGATAAATCGTCGCAAACTAAAAAATTATGAGGAGGTTATCTCATGAACAAGTTTAAAATTCTCGCGTTGATTCTGGTGAGCTGTCTGACGTTCAGCATTGCCGGTTGCGGTGGTGGCGACAAGAAAGAAGAAGTCGTTTACGTTTACAGCTGGGGCGATTATCTCAATCCCGCGACGCTGAAACTTTTTGAGGAGGAAACCGGCATTCACGTTATCCTTGATGAGTTCGATACCAACGAAAGCATGTATCCGCGCGTGGCAGAAGGTGCCGTTCATTATGATGTTCTCTGTCCGTCAGATTACATGATTCAAAAACTCATCAGCAACGATTTGATTCAGCCTCTTGACTTTACAAAACTCCCCGACGCCAAAAAATATATCGGCGAAGAATTTTTCAAGCAGGCCGAATCCTTCGATCCCGGCAACAAATATTCCGTGCCGTATTGCTGGGGGACTGTCGGTATAATTTACGACAAGACGAAAGTCACCGATCCCGTCGACAGCTGGAATATCCTTTGGAACGAGAAATACAAGGGAGAAATTTTAATGCAAGACTCCGCCCGCGATGCAATGATGATTCCGCTTAAACTCATGGGCAAAAGTCTGAATGAAACTGATAAAGATGTTCTGGCGCAGGCTCAAGAAATGCTCAAGAAACAAAAACCTCTCGTTCAAGCTTACGTCGTCGATGAAGTCAAGGACAAGCTCATCAATTCCGAGGCGGCAATGGGCGTTGTATTTTCCGGCGAAGCTCCGATTATTTTAATGGAAAATCCGAATATGGATTTTGTTATCCCGAAGGAAGGCACGAACTTTTGGATTGACGGCTGGGTTATCACCAAGGACGCGAAGAATGTCGACAACGCGCATAAATTTATCGACTTCATGTGCCGCCCCGATGTCGCCGCAATGAACTTTGAGCACCTTGGCTATTCTACTCCGAACACCGGCGTTAAGGAACTTGTCAAGGACGAGGAACTTAAAAATTCTCCGATAGCTTTTCCGTCCCCCGATGTTTACAAAGGTCAGGAAACTTACAAATATCTCGGCAACCAAATGGACGAATATTACAACAGCTTGTGGATGCAAGTTAAGGTTGATTGATGATTGAGCTGGAAAATTTGAAGCTTTATTTTGAACGAGACGCTGTTTTTATCAGCGACCACGCCGTTAAAAGATTTAGAGAGCGCGGAATAAAAATAAAAGATGTGCGTACAGCTGTTTATTCGGGAGAAATTATCGAACAATATCCTGATGATTATCCTTATCCCAGCTGTTTAATATTGGGATTGTCTTCGGCGCAAAAAAAAATTCATATTGTTATGAGCGACGAGGGCAACGCAAGTCGAATCATAACTGCTTATTTTCCCGATAAAGAAAAATGGTGCGACGATTTGCGAACGAGAAAGGAGATTTCAAAATGAACTGTTTGCTTTGTAAATCGGGGAAAATGACTGAATCAACGACGGCGTATTTCGCGCAGCTGAAAAATTGTTACGTAATTGTCGAAAACGTCCCTTGCTTCAAATGCGACCAATGCGGCGAAATTGTCTACAAAGCTTCAGTTGTTGAAAAGATTGATGATATTATCGACGCTCTGGAAAAAGTTTCGAGCAAAATTTTTATCGTTGATTATTCGATGGCGGCGTAAATTGAAATGAAACTTCCGCGTGAATTTTATCTGCGCGACGGCTTGACGGTAGCTCGCGAACTTATCGGTAAAAAACTCGTAACGAATTTGCCCGAAGGTTTGACCGGCGGTATTATCGTCGAGACTGAAGCTTATATGGGCGCGATTGATGCCGCCTCTCATGCTTACCGCGGCAAGACTGATCGCACGAAAATTTTTTACGGCGCGGGAGGATTCGTCTACGTCTATCTGATTTACGGAATGCACATTTGCACGAATGTTATCGCCAATGTTAAAGACGTTCCCGAAGCGGTTTTGATTCGATCACTTGAACCGGTTGACGGCGTTGACTTGATGAAAATTCGTCGCGGGAAAAATAATCTTCGCGAATTGTGTTCGGGGCCTGGCAAACTCTCCAAAGCTCTGGGCATAACAAAAAATTTTTATGGCGCGGACTTGTGCAGTGACGAAATTTTTATTGAGACGACCGAAAATTTTCAAGCTCAAATCACGGCGACGAAGAGGATAAATATTGATTATGCCGGTGAGGCCGCGGATTATCTTTGGCGATTCGTTGCCTCGACCAATCAGAAAGGAGGAATTTTTTATGGCGGACTTGGACAAAGGACGTGAACACTTGCAAGAAGTTCGTGCGGCGATTGAAAAATTTTTTGAACACGACAAAGCCAAGTATCTCCCTTTCGACGAGCGCAATGTTGCCAGCGCGGTTTATGCCGTCAATACGAAGTTCGGACATGTCACGGTATTTTTCCGCGCTTACGAAGACAAACTTATTTTGCGCATGGTTATTCCCCTCAATGTCGGCGAGCAGGAGCGTCAAAAAGTCGGCGAATTTATTCTTCGGGCGAATTACGGCTTGCGAGTCGGCGGTTTTGATTTTGACTTCGACGACGGCGAAATTTCTTACAGAATTGCGCTTTATTGCGGCGAGAAAGACTTTAACCCGCCCACTTATGAGCAGATTGATTTTGCAGTTATTATCGGTTTGATGATGATTGAAAAATACGGCGACGCGCTCGTAAAAGTCATGTTCGGTTTGGTTGAGCCGGAAGACGCTGTAGAAGCTGCCGAAAAGGACGATTGACAAAAATTTTCCCGCGTGATAAACTGCAAAAACTTTCAACAAAGGGGATGTAATGGTTTCGACAGGGATGGATGGGGTTCGATAAGCGAGCATCGGCTCCGCAACCGATTTGACAAGCGGAAACATAAACAATAACTGCGAATACTGAAGAGTACGCACTGGCGGCTTAATCGCCACGTCGCCTGACTGATTCCCTTCCCGTCAGGTCAGTGTCGACGTCAGAAACGGGAATACCGCGTTTGAGAGCACTGTAGGGCGCGGGAATTTCAAAGTGCTGGGCTTTATCGGGTTTGTCGTCGAGGTCGGTAAAGCTGAAACTTTTCGGCGACTGCGCTCGGAGAAGGTCGAGCAACAACATTTTTGGACAGGAGTTCGATTCTCCTCATCTCCACCAATAACGAAAATAACAAGCCCGAAGGCGTTCAAACCTCCGGGCTTTCGTCCGTTTAAAATCATTTGCTTAAGGGTTCAATTTCAAGCGGGCGTTCGGAAAATTCAGCGTCGCAAAATAATCGTCGAGAGTTTCAGCGCGGCGAATCATTTCAACGTTGCCGTTCTCACGGATCAAAAGTTCGGCACTGCGGAGTTTGCCGTTGTAGTTGAAGCCCATTGCGTGACCATGCGCGCCGGTGTCGTGGATAATCAAAATGTCGCCGATGTCAATTTTCGGGAGGCGGCGGTCAATGGCAAATTTATCGTTGTTCTCGCAAAGAGAGCCTGTCACGTCGTAAATTTCATCGCAGGGCGCATCTTCCTTGCCCAAAATCGTAATGTGGTGATAGGCGTCGTAAAGTGCGGGGCGCATCAAATCCGACATGCAAGAATCAAGCCCGACGTAACTTTTATAGGTGTTTTTCTTGTGCAGGACAGTCGAGACTAGCCAACCTGCCGGCCCCGTCATAGCACGACCGCTCTCCATTGCAAGTCGAATATCGCCCAAACCGTTCGGCACCAAAATTTCATAGAAAAGTTTTTTAATGCCGTCGCCGACCATCTTCAAATCAACGGGCAATTCGTCGGGGCTGTAAGGAATACCCAAACCTCCGCCCAAATTCACGAACTCAAATTTAATTCCGAGTTGCTCTTTAATCTTCGCGGCAAGCTCAAACATAATCCGCGCCGTGTAAATGAAAGTCGAAGCCTTGCGCTCATTTGAAGCAATCATCGTGTGCAATCCGAAACGAGTAATGCCCTTGTCGAGACAAATTTTATAGGCGTCAAAAATCTGTTCGCGGGTGAGACCGTATTTCGCCTCGGCAGGTCGCCCGATAATATCGTTGCCGTCGTTCATGATGTCGGCGGGATTGTAGCGGAAAGAAATTACTTCGGGCAAGCCGGCATTGCGTTCAAGATAATCAATGTGCGTGATGTCATCGAGATTTATAATCGCGCCCAGTTCGATAGCCTTGCGGAATTCTTCGGCGGGAGTGTCGTTGGAAGTGAGCATAATTTTTTCACCGACGACGCCTGCCGCTTGACTGATGAAAAGTTCGGCAATTGAGCTGCAATCGGTACCCGCGCCGTCACGAGCTAAAATTTCGACGATGTAAGGATTGGGCGTAGCCTTAACGGCAAAATGTTCACGGAAATCGGGTGCCCATGCAAAGGCCTCGCGCAACTTCCGAAAATTTTCGCGGATATTTTTCTCGTCGTAGATGTGGAAGGGCGTCGGAAATTTTTTTATGACTTCGTGCAGTGCGTCCTTGGTCAGCGGGAAAGTTTTCGGCGTGTGGAAAATTTCTGCGTGGTTTTCATTGGTCATTGTAAACGCCTCCAAAAAAAATTTTGTATACTTTGTGCACTGATTATAACAAAAATTTTTTTATAGTAAACCCTCATTCATGCTGCCCGTTCGATAGCCTTGCAAGTCCAGCGTGACATAATCGAAGCCCAAAGCTTTGAATCGTGCGGAAATTTCTTCGCGAATTTTCAGGAGCCTGTTGAATTCTTCCGGCAAAATTTCTATCCGCGCAATTTTCCCGTGAACCCTAACGCGAAATTGTTTGAAGCCCGCCTGCAATAAAAATTCTTCCGCCGCCTCAACCATCGACAAATTTTTTTCGGTCAGTGTCTCGCCGTAAACGAATCTTGACGCCAAACACGCCATTGACGGCTTGCTCCACGTCGGCAAATTCATTTCCCGTGACAGTGCGCGAATTTCTGATTTGTAAAGTTCGGCGACTTGCAACGGGCTTTTTATTTGCAATTCGGCAAGTGCTTTCATGCCCGGTCGATAGTCGGACGTGTCGTCCATGTTTGAGCCTTCGACGACGATTGAAATTTTATTCTCCTCGGCAATGCGCAGAAAATTTTTGAACAGTTCACGCTTGCAGAGATAACAGCGGTCGACAGGATTTTCTTTAACGCCCGCAATGTTCAAAACGTCCGCCTCAAAAATTATCTGGCGGATTTTATTTTCGGCGCAAAATTTTATCGTCTCGTCAAGTTCTCGACGCGGAATGAATTTGCTTGCCGCCGTCAACGCCAAAACATTATCGCCCAAAACGTCATGCGCGACCTTGAGCAAAAAAGTTGAGTCGACGCCACCCGAATAGGCGACGGCGACTCTTCCAAGTTCGCGCAGATAAGATTTCAATTTATCTGCCTTTTGCAATTTAATCACCGATTTCTGTGATGTTGATGTGGCGGGGGCGGCGGCATGATTTTTTTCGCGTCGACGCCGAAAGATTTTGCAACGTCCTCCCAAGTGTTATTGATCCTGCGCTTTTCGAGGACGCTCTTGACATTTTTGCCCGAAGCCTTCGCAATCTTCGCGGCAATTTCAATATCCATCGGGTGATAGCCGTCCTTCAACAGCCCCTGCAAAGTCTTAACGTCAATGCCCGCCATTTTGGCAAAATGTTCTTCGCGCTCCTGCATGAAAAAATCGTGCATTCGTTCATGCGTGACGCCCAATTTGTCGGCTACTTGAAACCAATCGACCTTCATCGCCAACACGTCGGAAAAACTCCTGCCGCTCAACTTCGCCAAAACTGCCGCGTGTCGAACGTCCCCGATATGTACGCCGTCATTCAAAGCCCGTTCAACTTGCGCAGAGTCGACGCCGTATTTCTCGGAAAAATATTTTGCCCAGCCGCCGATATGCGCAGCCTCTTCCTCCTGCCACGAATCATCTTCGGGCATTTCGGGAGGATTCGCCAGAGCCTGTCCGCTCATAAAAATCAGCGCGCCGCTCAACAATCCCGCGAAAAAATTTTTTCCAATGCTCATAAACTTCACCTCATTAAATCTTCACGCCTCATCAAAAGGAAGCAATAATCTGACAATCTGTTGAGGAAAATTTTATCTGATTCGTGAACGTCTTCCGACTTCGACAGCTCGCAAGCTAATCTTTCTGCGCGACGGGTAATCGTCCTTGCCAAGTCGAGAAATGCTCCGCCCTTCGAGTTGCCGGGGATTAAAAATTCTTTCAGCGGCGGCAACGAACTTTCCAGCGCGTCCATTTCCAATTCGAGTTTCGCCACGTCATCAGCCGTTATCGTCGGTTCACGATTCAAGCTCGCGAAGTCCGCCATTAATCTCGGCAAAAGTTTTTGCAGTGTGAAAATTTTTTCTCGCACGTCATCGACTTGAGCAAATGCCCGCGCCATTCCCAACGCAGAATCCGCCTCATCAATCGCGCCGTATGTTTGCACGCGCAATGAATTTTTTTCGACGCGTTCGCCGGTATAAAGACTTGTCAAGCCCGCGTCGCCGGTCTTCGTGTAAATTTTCATGAAAACCTCCTAAGGAATAAGTGATAAGGAATAAGAAACAAGTTTTTTTGAGGCCGTCAAGGATGACGGCCGCCGCGACCACGTCGCAGGATTGCGACGTTAGCGGCACTCTACCTTGCGGGTTATCTTAACGTTGGAACCACGAATGGTTAACGCCCCTGCGAGGTGTCTTTTCTTTTGCATACTTTTCTTTGGACAAGCAAAGAAAAGTATGTTCAATAAACGCAAAGAAAAGTATGATAAATCAGCCGATAATCGCCTGTCCGAAGTAAACGACCAATCCCATAAATATCACGAACGGAATATAAATCTTCACGGCGAACGCCAAAAGTTGAGAGTCCGCGCCCTTGACGCCGATAGCTGCCGAACCGATTGCGATTGACAGCGGCGAAATCATTTTGCCCGCACAAGCCCCCGTTGCATTTGCGGCCGCCACCCATGCTTGAACAGTTTCATCTGCCCCAATCGCCTGACTTGCTATGACTTGCAATTTCCCGAAGAGCACGCAGCTTGACGTTGCCGAGCCTGTGATATACGTGCCGACCGAACCTAAGAACGCCGCGATTAACGGATAAGCTGTACCCGTCGCCGCAACCGCCGTATCAGCAATTTGTCCCGTCATGCCGCTGTAGCCCATGACTTTTGCCGTGGCAATGACCGCAATAATCGTAACCATCGTGAATTTCAAACCGTTGACTGTCTTTTTGAGGACGCCGAGCATTTCTCCGAAGCCCGCGCCCTGCTTACTGCCCGCAATGAATGCCGCCAACAATATCAGCACGCCGGGAGTATTTATCCAAACGAAGGTGTAAGGTGAGCCGCCCTCGCCGTTGTAAATCGGTACCGCCGTTTTGAATTGCATCAGGAATGAATTTATCGGCGGGAAAAGTTTACTCGTGCACAGCAGGAAAATAAAAATCAGTATGAACGGCAAGCAAGCGTTGATGCCTTGAGCCGTGGTAATTTTCGCGTGAGCTTGATCACCCATTGCAAATTCGGGGTCGTTGACGGGAAATTTTTTTGCAATGAAAACTATCGTGCCCATTGTGCAAATCGCGCCCGCTACAACTGCCAGCTCCGGCCCTACGAACATTGATAACGCCAATTCCGGAATGAAAAATGCAAGTCCCGCGCCTAAGCAAAGCATCGTCATGCCGCGCAGAGCCTTTAAACTGCCGCCCGTCACGATAACCATCAGCCACGGACACAGTAAAGTTAAAACGCCCAGTTGCAGTGATGTGAACGTCGCCAGCTGAACCGAATCAAAGCCCGTGACGCTTCCCAACGTGACGAGCGGTATGCCGATTGAGCCGTAAGCCGTCGGCACAGAGTTTGCAATTAAACAGACCGATACAGATAAAATGGGATTAATGCCGATTCCCGCGAGCATACCGGCCGGAACTGCTATTGCCGTACCGAAACCCGCCATGCCCTCCAAAAATCCTCCGAAGCCCCAGCCAATCAGCAGAATCAAAACGCGTTTGTCTTGACTGACACTCGTCAGCATGTCTTTAATCGTGTCCATTGCTTTTGTATGCAATGTCAAGTTGTAAGTGAAAATCGCCGCGACTATGACGAGCAAAATCGGCCAACATGCCAACGCGACGCCTTCGAGCACCGATTCAATCGCCCGAACGCTTTCCATGTCCCAAACGCCCATGCCCGCTGCCAATGCAATTATCAGCGCGATTAAGCACGCCTTCCAAGCCGGCATTTTTATCACGCTCAACGCGAGTACCAGCCATAAAATCGGCGATAGCGCAAGTAAGAACATCAATTCCCCCAACCCCCTAACTGAACAGAAAAACAATAATTCCAATTTCGCTTTTCTATGGAGGCGGAAGAATTCCTGCCAATTAAAAATTTTCTGTCATTAATGCCTTGCCCGCCGCATTACCCATTGACCACGCCGCTTGAAGATTGAATCCTCCAGTGAAGCCGTCAACGTCCGCAACTTCTCCGACGATGAATAAATTTTCCACGAGCTTTGAACGCATTGTCCGAGGATCGATTTCTTTCACGTCGACACCGCCCGCAGTGACTATCGCCTCCGCTATCGGTCGAGTTTTTGTGATTGTCAACGGCAGTCCGCGCAAAATTTCAAGCAGTCGCCGCCGTTCAGCTGAAGTGATTTCATCAACGCGTTTTTCTTCCGGCAGATATGACAAGTCCAGCACAATCGGAATTAATTTCGCGGGCAGCAGTTCGATGAGTGAATTTTTTATCGTCTTACGTTTGAATTTGTCGAAGTCGCGCAAAAGTCTTGCGTCGAGTTGTTCGGGCGTCAATGCCGGCTTTAAATTTATTTCCAGTTCGACGAATTTTTTCTCCGCCAAAAGTTTTGCGGCCTGTCGACTCAACGTCAAGATTATCGGCCCCGAAACTCCAAAGTGCGTGAATAACATTTCGCCGAATTGCTCCGAAATTTTCTTGCCGTCAGCCAAAAGTTTCACGCGAACATTTTTTAACGTCAGCCCTTGCAAGTCTTGGACGAAATCTTCTTCCGTTTCGAGCGGGACGAGTGCCGGTAAAATTTCCGTGACTTTGTGACCGAGCCGCCTTGCAAATTTTAATCCGTCACCTGATGAACCTGTCGCGGGATAACTCATGCCGCCTGTCGCCAAAATCACCGCGTCGCAATCAAAAATTTTATCGCCGACCTTCACGCCGACGATTTTTTTATCTTCCGCCAAAATGTCAGTCACGGGCGAATTTGTCTTGACTTCGACGCCCAAAATTACCAGCCGCCTCAACAACGCGTCGATAACTTCGGTTGCGTCATCACTTGCGGGAAAAACTCTGCCGCCACGTTCAACTTTAGTTTTGACGCCGAGACTTTCAAAAAAATTCACGGTATCGACGGGAGAAAAATTTTTCAGCGCGCTGAACAGAAATTTTCCGTTGCCGGGAATATTTTTGACGACTTCGGCAACGTCCGCCGTGTTCGTGAGATTGCAACGACCTTTACCCGTGATTCGCAACTTACGACCGATTTGCGGCATTTTTTCAAGCAACGTGACTTGCCCGCCACATTCAGCCGCACGAATCGCCGCCATAATTCCCGTCGCTCCGCCACCGATTACAATAATTTTCCTCAAGTCAATTCTCCTTTGAGTTGTGCAATTTCATCAGCCGTCAATGTGCGCCATTTCCCAACCTTCAAGCCGTCGAGTGTCAGTCCAGCAAATTTTATTCGGCGAAGTCTTTTCACATCACAGCCGACCGCCGCGAACATTCGCCGCACTTGACGATTGCGCCCCTCATGAATCGTGACTTCGACCAAATCATCTTCGAGCAGATAAACTTCAGCGGGCGCAGTCAATCCGTCGTCAAGTTCCACGCCTGCGCGAAGCTTATCGAGTTTCTCTTCAGTGACGGTGCCCGAAATTTTTGCGCGATAAGTTTTGGCAACTTCGTATCGCGGGTGAATTAAAGCGTTCGTCAAGTCGCCGTCATTGGTCAGCAAAATCAGCCCTTCCGAATTCAAATCGAGCCTGCCGACAGGGTAGACGCGTCCCGAAAAATTTTCTCCCAGCAAATCCAAAACAGTCTTGCGGCCGCGTTCATCATGAGCCGTCGAGACATAGCCGCGCGGTTTGTTGAGCAGGATATAAATTTTTTCAGCATTGAAGCGCAAAAGTTTTCCGTCGACGCGAATTTTATTTTTGGACGGATCAGCCTTCGCGCCGAGTTCGGTAATAATTTTTCCGTCGACAGTCACGCGCCCCACCGAAATAATTTTCTCCGCCTCTCGCCGCGAACATATGCCGGCTTGAGCAATTAATTTCTGCAGTCGTTCCAAGTCAAGCCCTCCTCAACGTGAAGTAAGCGATTTCGGGCGGACAACCGAATCTGAACGGAAACCAGCTGCCGTTGCCGACGTGAACATAGCCGAGACTGTCGCCGATTTTCACGACGCCGCGCGTATATTTGAACACGGGAAGCAGTGGAATTCCAAAAATCCCAATTTGGCTACCGTGAGTGTGACCTGTCAAAGTCAAGGCAAAATTTCTTTCCGCGCCGTCGTCAATAAATTCCGGGTGATGAGCCAGCAAAATTTTTATGGCGTCGTCGGGGACATTTTCGGCGGCCTTGTCGACAAAATTTTTTCTGGTTTCAGCAAAAAGCTGTTCGCGTTCCTTATCGGCAGTACTCGTGATGGGTGCGCGTTTCGGATAATCGACGCCGAGAATATAAAGTTTCGACGTGACATTTTCGGATTGATTAACGAGCCAATGAATTTTCGTTTGAGCAAGAGCCGCCTCAATCGCTTGAATGTTACGTAAGTATTCGTGGTTGCCGTGAATGTAAAAAATCCCGAATTTGAATTTGTCGTTGAAGCTGTCGACGAGTTTAATGGCGGCGGGATTCATGCCGACATCATCGAAAATATCACCGGTTATCGCGAGCAAATCGGGCTTGGCGTCAGCAATTCGTTGCAAAAGTTTTTCGAGCCGCTCAAGTGAAAAATACGCGCCCAAATGAATATCGGAAATTTGCGCGAGCTTAAAGCCTTCCAATTCGGGCGGAAGATTTTTTATCGGCACGTCGAAGAAATTTTCCACGTCGGAATTTTTTTCGATACGGTTGCCGTAAAGTGAAATTGCCAGCGACATCAGCGGATAAATCATTCCGTAAGCCAAAATGCGTCGACGTTCGGGATTAAATTTTGTCGGCTTTTGAAACCTCCGATAAAAAAATCTTGCAATGATCGCGCAGATGACCAGTACGCCGCAAATTAGTTGAGCCGTTAAAAAGACCGTTGCGACATTGCCGAAAAATGAAACGAACCATTGCGGAACGAGTGATCGAATTGCCCAGCCGCCGAGAATTATCACGATAAAAATCAAGTCCGCCGTTGCGAAGAGTCGATAAAATTTTTTGGCAAGGTGTTCGCTGAAGAGAAATTTTATCGAGATGAGCGCGAGAGCCATTATCCCGCCGAGGAGTGCCGCGACGATGAATATAAACATTTATCAACCTCCGTTGTAAGGAAGAAGGAATAAGGAACAAGGAATAAGGAACAAGGAACAAGTTTTAGAAACTAGTAGCTAGTAGCTAATTCCTAATTGAAGACGTGCTGCTTTGACGACGTTTTTCATGAGCATGGCGACAGTCAAAAGTCCGACACCGCCGGGTACGGGAGTAATCGCGCCGGCAATTTCTACAGCCGCGTCAAAGTCCACGTCGCCGACCAATTTTTTCGGGGCAATGCGATTAATTCCCACGTCAATAACCGTCGCGCCGGGACGAATCATATCAGCCGTCACGAGACCTGCCTTGCCCGATGCCGCAACCAAAATTTCACCTTCGCGAGCAACTTCAGCCAAATTTTTCGTGTGAGTGTGACAAACAGTAACCGTTGCATGACGAGCCATAAGCAAATGGAGCAGCGGCTTGCCGACGATATTACTGCGCCCGATAATCACAGCGCGTTTGCCGTCAATTTCAATTCCCGCCAGGTCAAGCATTTCAATACAGCCGGCGGGCGTGCAAGGTACAAGTGCGGGCGTGCCGATAACGAGTTTGCCGACGTTGACGGGGTGGAAGCCGTCGACATCTTTAAGCGGGTCGATTCGATTCAAAATTTCGTCCGAGTGAGCTTTAATGGCGGCGGGCAACGGCAACTGCACCAAAATTCCGTGAATATTTTTATCGGCGTTGAGTTCGTCGATTTTTGCAAGCAACGCGTCCTTAGTCGTATCTTCGGGCAGGGCAATGACTTCCGAGACAATCCCCAACTCCTCGCAAGTTTTATGCTTGTTGCGGACGTAAACTTTTGACGCGGGATTTTCTCCGACGATGATAACTGCCAGTCCCGCCGTCACGCCGAAATCTTTTTTGAGCTTTTCAACTTCAAGACGCGCCGATTCTTTTATCTGCGCCGCAAACTCTTTTCCGTATAAAATTCTTGCCGACATAATTTGAACCTCCGTTTAGATTATAAAATAAACTGAACTAAACTGAACTCACTTGAGGCCGTCAAGGATGACGGCCACGCCCGCGCACTGAGCGTGATGCGAAGTCCGCGGGCAACACCTGCTTACGGGTAATCGCAACGTTAAAACTATGAGCGATTAACGCCCCTGCGAGGCGTCCTTTCTTTTGCTACTTTTCTTTGGACGAGCAAAGAAAAGTAGTTAACTCGCAAAGAAAAGTAGTTCAATCGCAGTCTACAACACAGCAATTTTTTTCGCAAGCCGCAACGATGTTAAAAGTTGTCCGCTACTGCAAATGACATAATCCAAAAATTTCAGCTGTATACAATCCCCCGCCTATTGAAATTTATCAAGATTATGTTATCATACTCAAAGACAACGGGTTAGGGGGTTGTGGCAAGAGCAGTTATAAATTTGTACGATAGAGACGGGAAATCATCCCGAAATAATTTTAGCCCGTTAAGTTAAAAATTTCACTACGAGTTTCAGGAGGTTTTTTTGAAATGATTAATGGCAAGCCCCATATAGTAATCGTGGGCGGCGGCTTCGGCGGAATAAAAATCGGTCAGCTCTTCGCCAAAGAAAACGTCGAGGTCACCATAATCGACCGTCATAATTTTCACCTGTTCCAACCGCTTTTGTATCAGGTTTCGACTTCAGTTTTGGAGACCGGCGAAATTGCCTATCCGATTCGAGCTTTCTTTCGCGACAACAAAAATGTCAACCTTTACATGGCGAAGGCTCAAGGCGTCGATCAGGAACGCGACGTTGTCATAACCAATCACGGCGAAATTCATTACGATTACTTAGTACTTGCGGCGGGCGCGACGACTAACTTTTTCGGGATGAAAAGTGTCGAAGAACATTCTTTCGGCATGAAGACTTTGCAAGAGGCTGTTCATATCCGCAACCACGTTATCCACGAATTTGAGCGCGCAGAAAAACCTTATCGCACGCCCGAAGATCGTAAAAAGCGTATGACTTTTGTAGTAGTAGGCGGCGGCCCGACAGGTGTCGAAGAGGCAGGCGCGATTGCCGAGTTGATTGCGATTCAGAAAAAAGAATTCCACCTGCTTGACTTCAACGACGTGAGCATAAAATTGATTGAGGCGACGCCGCGACTTTTGCCCATGCTCCCCGAAGAACTTCAGCAACATACCGTTAAAGTCCTGGAGAAAAAAGGTATCGAAGTCATGCTCAACACGCAGGTTGTCGATTATGACGGTGACGTTTTGACACTCAAGAGCGGCGTTAAAATTCCGACGACGACTGTCATTTGGGCGGCGGGAGTGCGTGCTGTCGACATGATGAAAGATTGTGGCGGCGAATGTGCTCGTGACGGACGCATTTGGATTGAGGAAGATTTGATGGTGCGCGGCGCGGTTCATAAAAATGTTTTCGCTATCGGTGACTGCGCGGCGTTCATGCATGGCGATATGAAACGTCCCCTCCCGACGGTAGCACCGGTTGCCACTCAACAGGCAAAAGTTGCGCACAAAAATATCATGAAACTCATCAAGGGCGAAACAAATCTTGAGAAATTCAAATATAAAGATCTCGGAGCAATGGCGACAATCGGACGCGGTGAAGCTGTCGTCGGCAGTCCGAAGATGACGGGCTTTATGGCGTGGTGCGCATGGATGCTCGTCCACTTGATGAGATTGGCGGGCGTTTATACGAACATGACGGTTTTCTTCAAATGGGCGTTGAACTTCTTGACAAGTGCGCGACTCGGACGAATCATCACGAACATCAGCCTTGATCCTAAAAAGTGATTCGGGGTGATTCAGATGAAGCTTTTGATTGATGATGCCCGAATCGACGAGATAAAAAAAATTTACGAATACTTCCCCGTTAGCGGCGTGACGACCAATCCGACAATCCTTTCCAAAGTCGGCGGCAATCCCTTCGACACGCTGAAAGAAATCCGCAACTTTATCGGTGAGGACGCTGATCTTCACGTTCAAGCCGTCAGCCGTCGCGCAGAAAAAATTGTTGACGAGGCGCGCCATATCGTCGAAATTTTAGGCTCAAATACTTACGTGAAAATTCCCGCCATTCCCGAAGGTTTCAAGGCGATGAAAATTTTGGTCGACACGACGGAAATTTTATTCACGGCGACCGCGATTTATACGCCTATGCAAGCTTTTATTGCGGGGCAATGCGGCGCGAGTTATGCAGCTCCTTACGTCAACAGGATTGACAATATGGGCTTCAACGGTTTAAGAGTTGCTCAAGAGATTCAGCAAATTTTTTCAAGCAACCGCATGGAGACCGAAGTTATCGCGGCGAGTTTCAAAAATTCTCAACAAGTTTTGGAGCTGTGCAAGTGCGGTGTGAGTGCGGCGACCATTGCGCCCGAAATTTTTTCCGCGCTGATTAAAAATTCAGCGATTGTTGACGCCGTTGAAAATTTCATCACGGACTTTGAATCATTCGCCGGCAAAGATAAAACCATGCTTGACTTCCAATAAAGTTTATCGAAAAAAATTAATCCCCTTCCACTTTCGGAGGGGGATTTTTACTGTTAAGTATAGACAAAATAAATTGCCCTTGATAAAATTCAAGCATCGAAAGGAGGTGGGTTGCATGGATGATATTGGCGACGTGCTTGAGACGGTTATTCGTTTCGCAACAGCAGTGATTCAGCTCGTCACAGCAATCCTGATGTACAAAGTAGCGAAAAAGAATCGTCGTAAGTAACACACGCTAGGCGGGGGGATAAGCCTCCGCCCCCTCTTTGGAGGGGAGTATATCATTCGTGCAAATAACATGCAAGCTTTAACTCTAATCATCAGCCTCGTAGCACTGGGCATTTCGTGCTATACCCTCTACATGGTCTTGCGTCATGGCTAAGGGAGTTCGTTACGGCGGCAAGCCACTTGGTTGGCGAAAGCCCGAAGGTACCCGTGCTCCAAGACAAATGCGCGCTTATCCCGACGAATGGGAATTGATCCAACGTTTCGCCAAACTCGTCAAATACGGTGACAAGGACGCTTGCAAAAAATTTCTCGACGACCGGGAACAATCGCAGTAAAAAAATTAATCCCCTTCTACTTTCGGAGGGGATTTTTTTAGCTGCTAGCTGTTAGAAAAATTCTAACCACTAATCAGGTCACCCATCTTGAACGTATCGTCGTGAAGAACATGTCGACGGAGTTTTTGGCGTTCAAGTAAGTGTAAACATTTCTTTTAAGTTCGGGAACGTCAAACCAATCGTAATGAGAATTGTTGCCGAGATTGAACGCGCTCATTTTGTAGACGACTTCTTTATCCGAGTGTTGCGCCTTATAAGCGGTAATCGCGCTTTCAATCGATACGCCCGCTAAAGTTTCATTTGAACCGAGAGGACGAGTTGCATTTTCAAGCGGACGCGTGTCGACGTTACCCCATTGATCGACAAAAACCGTATTCGTTATGCCGTTCGAGGTCTGCGAACTTTTGAACCATTCCTTGCCGCTGTTGTCAAAATATCTGCCGTTGCTATTGGTGTAATCACTTTCAGTCGTCACGCGGACAAATTCTTTCGCCACGACGAAGCCGTAAAAATTTTTGCCGTTGCCGTTGATGACGACGGGGCTGTTCGGCGCGAATAAAATTCCGCGAAAGTCAGCGTTCAAATTCAGAATCACGGGTTTTGAATCGCGCCAAGATAAATTCGGATAAGCTTGTTTCGGAGAGCCGCTTTGAGAAGAATTTTTGTCCGTATCGTCGACGCCTTCCGTAAGTCCGCGGTCGGGGCCTTCGTAAAAGATAATCAGCGGTCGGGCACTTGAACTTGTGTTGGAAGTGTTCACGTTGATAAACATTTGGCGGACGGTCGTATTTTGCCTGTCGCCGTCAGCCTCATTCAACTCCTCGCCCTCAATGCGAACATAAAGCGGATCAGTACTCGGAATCAACGTTGCGGGGTTGCAGTTGCTTACAATGGTGCTGATATTTTTGCTTGAAAGCGTGTAGGTTGAGTAGTTGCTGATAAAATTTTTCAGATAATCTTTGTAAGCTATCGGGATGCCGTTATTGCCCTCAATAATCGCGTCAACGTCAGCGGATAAATTCGTCATGGCGGAAATTTTTTTACTCGTGCCGTATTTTTTAGCAAGAGCATTTAAAACGGTCGTCAAACATTCTCGGAAATAAGCGACGTATTTTTCCGAAGTGTAAGTGGCGTTGGAGTTGTTGTAATATTTCGTGCGGACAGCCCACGTTGAGTTAATGTTAAAACTCGTGTGCACCCTGTACTTAATGGCGTCGGCCTTCGAGAGCTTTGAATTGTTCGTAAAGTTGTAAGTCAAATTCGGATTGTTTGACACGTTTGAATTTTTTGCCGCGACGATTGATGCAAGCGTGCTGCTGTAGTTCAAAATGTCGGACACGTCCCAAGAATATTTGAACAGACCGTAGCCGCTGCTGTTAGCATTGTTGTTGTACATCAAATCGGAGCCGAGGTCGAGAAAGATATTAAAATTATTTGACTTGCTTGAAGTCACGCTTGAATTAATATTGGTCGTCTCCGTGCGGAAATAGCCGCCGTTGTAAATCGAGCCGCCGCCGTCAGGATAAACGCCGTATGTATTCTCTTTGCCAAGCTTTTGAATCGCTACCCACGTGTTATAAGTCATGAGTTCTTCAAGGCCTTTGGTACCTTCCGTAGAATTGCCTTTCATGGCGTTGTAAAGCGAATCGCCCGCAATGTAAATCGTTTTCTTTTCCCATTGCGCATAAAGAATCACGCTGTCATTGTTCCCGAAGAGGGAAGTAATTTCGTCGGACGTGAAATTTTTGCCGTTGGAAAAGTTTGTGCCGGAGCCGTCAGGTTTTGTATTCCAGCCGGTAAAAGTGTAGCCGTCTCTGTAAAGATTTATGTTGCTTGCGGTGGGCAACGGAGTATCTTCATAGCCGGAATTGTCTTCCTTTGCAGTCACGGCAACATTTCTTTGAGTCTTGCCCGAATTGCCGTTTTCATCAGTCAAAGTCGCCCCGTCACCGTTCGCGTCAAGCAACAATGTCTTGCTGCCCAAAATATCAATGACCGCGCCGCTGTTACCGTTTTTTTTCGACACCATCGCAACTGCCACGACGGGTGCTGACATCGGCTCATATCTTCCCGCCATAAAAAAATGTTTGATATTTTCGACGAGATAGACGACGTAATAAAAATTCTCGCCATCATGCCCCAAGTAAGGCGTCATCGTAACTTCAGAGCTTTTATCTTCGCTCCAATTATCCGTCATCGTGTAAGAGTAAATATTTCCGTAATCGTCTTTGAGTGCCTCAGCTACCTCGTCCGACGACAGATTTTTTCGCGCATATTCGGCGGCAACCTTATCGCCCGGCGCAGTTTCAATGTCAATGTCGAGTTCGGGATATGCGGCAAATTTGTTGTCGACAAGCGTAATGTCGTACTCTTCGGCAATGGAATGAAAATTTGCCAATTCACGTGCCCCGGCAACAGCTGCAGCGTCCGCCGCATTTTGTAGCCGCGACACGTTCAAATAATACCAGCCGAGGTCAAGCCCCATTCCCGCGAATATAAAAAGCGTCGGGACGAATAATGCAAATAAAACCATTGCTTGCCCGTATTGCAGGACATTTTCCTTTAATTGAATGGCTTTGGAGAAAAATTTGCCGTGCTGCATAAATCTATACTTCCTTCAATGAAAATTTTATGAAATGATTTTAGCTGATAATACCAAACCGCCTTCCCATTTGCAAGCAAAATTTTTCGGCTGAAAATTATTTTCTGATTAAAAAAAATCCTCGTCCACATTCGACGAGGAGAAATTTTTTCAAGCTCTCGCGGGGCAACGTGACGTTGCATCCTGTTGACGCGCTTGACATTACGACAAATTTAAAGCAGTTCGCCGCGCTCCAATAATTATGACCGTGCAGGTTTTAAGCGTTTCATGTGATAGGAATATGCTGCGATTAAAAATATTGCCGTTATGAACCAGCTGATAGGATAGACCGCCATTAACGTTGCGTAAGTTGGAATATGTCTGAAAGCCGTAAATACCCAAATAACACGCGTTCCACATACGCAGATTAAAGTTATCACGGCGGGCGTCATTGAAATTCCGTAGCCGCGCAAGGCTCCCGATAAACCTTCCATGATGACGTTAATCAGTTCCGGCAGGACGATATACCATAATCGAATAACTCCGAGGCGGATAACTTCGGGGTCGCTGTTGAAGAGGCTCAAAAATTCTTCGGCGAAAAATAAAATTATACAACACAGCGTCTGCATGAAAATTGCGCTCAAACCCATTGATACCCAAGTCGCCCGCTTGCAACGTTGAATATTTCCCGCGCCGTAATTTTGTCCGACGAAGGTCGTAGCCGCTTGTCCAAAAGCATTAACGACGCAGAAGACGTTAATTTCAATCGTGAACGCCGCAGCTGATGCCGCCATTGCGTCCGCGCCGAGTGAATTTATCGCCGCTTGAATCAGCAAATTCGACAGCGAAAATACCATGCCTTGAATCCCGGCCGGCAATCCGATTCGCACAATCTCGAAGAGTTCTTCCCGGTCGACAATCAGCGCGTTCAAATGAAGTTTTATGACGCCTTCAGCTTTCAAGAGTTCGTGGAATAAAATTATCGCGCTGACGACGTTGGCAATGACTGTAGCCGCCGCCACTCCCGCAACCCCCCAATCGAATTGCAGGACGAACAGCAAGTTCAGCAAAATATTCACGCCGCTGGCAAGTGCCAATGCTATCAACGGCGTGCGAGTGTCACCTTTGCTGCGGAAAATCGCCGCTTGAAAATTGTAGAGACTTATCGCGGGCAGACTAAGTAAAAAAATTCGCAGGTAAGTTTCCGCCATATCGACGACGCTTGACGGCACTTCAAGGAAATAAAAAATCGGCGCGACTAAAAATTCCGCGAGTATGCAGAAAAAAATTCCCGCCGCTATCGCCAAAACAAATGCCGTGCTTACTGCCGAGTGAGCACGGTCAATTCTCTTTGCACCGATATTTTGTGCGATAACGACATTTGCGCCGAGACTCAAACCCATCATCAAGCTGCTGATAAGTCCGACCATTGAAATGTTGTTGCCGACCGCCGCCATTGCATGTTTGCCGACGAATTTGCCGAGCGTCACGACGTCCGCCGCGTTCAAAAGTTGTTGCATGACGCCCGTTATCGCAAGCGGTAATGCGAATAAAATTATCTTGTCCCACAGCGAACCGTGGAGCATGTCTAGATCTCTTGCGTTGAATTTCATTAATTTTCAAGTCCTAACGAATTGAAACGTCTCCCGCGTAAACCGCTTTGAGGCCTGATTTAGTTTCGACGATAAGCGCGCCGTCAGCGTTCAAATCAATAGCTTTGCCGGTGAAACTTTTGCCGTCACTCGCCGATATGACGCGAATATTTTTGCCGAGCGTGATGTTGTATTTTCTCCAGAGCTTGAGAATTTCATCAAAACCCGACTTGTTGATTTTGCAGTAAAGTTTATCGAATTCTTCAAGCACTGCGCGGAAAAGTTTCACGCGGGAAATTTCATCGCCGGTCAACTCCGACAATGAGGCGGCAACGTCCCGAAGGTCTTTCGGAAATTCTTTGCGTTTGATATTGACGTTAATGCCGACGCCGATAACGATATAAGAAATTTTGCCGATCTCGCCGGTCATCTCCGTCAAAATGCCGACGAGTTTTCGCCCGTCATGCATGATATCATTCGGCCATTTAATTTCGGCTTTGAGATTGAAACGCTTCATTGCTTCGGCAACGGCAACTGCCGCCATGAGTGTACATTTCGGGGCGTCTTTGGGCAAAAGATTCGGTCGCAGAATCACTGAAAACCAAATGCCCTTGCCGCGTGGAGAAAAAAATTTTCTGTCAAGCCGACCTTTACCGCCGGTTTGCTCTTCAGCGACAACGATTGTACCGTCCGCCGCGCCATGATACGCCAATTTTTTTGCAAGCTGATTGGTCGAATCGATGGAAGGTTTATATTCCATTTCCAAGCCGATAATTTTTGTGTTAAGCCCGATTTGAATTTCACTGGGCAAAAGCAAGTCCGGCGCATCTTTGAGCTTGTAACCGTTGCGCTCACTGCTCAAAATTTCGTAACCGTCCTCACGAAGTTTTTGAATATGCTTCCAGACGGCGGTGCGTGAAACTTTAAGTTCACCTGCGATGCTCTCGCCCGAAATGAAATTGTCGCCCGCCTTTTTCAAGATTTCAACTATTGTCTTCCGCATATTCATTCACCTCGCAAAAAATTTTAGCATAGTCGATTTAACTTTTCAATCATGAAGCTTCTGCAACATACCGTAAAATTTTCTAATCCTTTAAGTCAGCGCACGCGTTGGACAAATTTTTTTACATTTGCCGCAACGCACACATTCGGCGGAAGAAAAATCTTTCGTCGGATCAAGTTCAATCGGACAAATTTTTTTGCAACGTCCGCAAGCAACACATTTATCGGCGGCGAAGTTGAGTTGATAGCAGCTGTATTTGTTGAGCAGACCGTAAATCGCGCCGAGCGGACACATTACGCGGCAAAAAAATCTGTGGGCGACAATGCACCCTGCAATCACGGCGAGCAGGATTGAAACTTTCCACGCGAATAATTTTCCCAACACGCCGCGAAATTCTTCATGCGTGGCGATCAGTGGCAAGCCCGCTTCCAATGTTCCCGCGGGGCAAATGTATTCGCAAAAAGTCGGTTCGCCTAATTTTGTTGCGACGGGCAAAATCATCACGAAGATTATCAGCAGAAAATATTTCACGCGCAAAATTTTTTTCGGCAGTGAAATTTTCGGCGACGGAATTTTATTCAGCAACTCTTGAATCAATCCGAACGGGCATAAAAATCCGCAGACTGCCCGCCCTAAAATCAAGCCGATTAACAGCGTGACGCCCGCCGCATAAAATCCGAACTTACCGCCCATTCCTCCGACAGCCTGCATTGCGCCAATCGGACAACTCAACGTTGCCGCGGGACATGACCAGCAATTCAATCCCGGCGCACAAAAATTTTTCAGCCCGCCGCGATAAAGTTTTCCGCTAAAAAAATTAGCCGCGTGAGGATTCGTTAAAATCATCGCCGCGACTTGAATCAATCGTCTTTTCATCAGCCGAGTCCTATACATTCCAAACAAACGCGCGTTGCCTTGGCGAAAATCATATCCAATTCACCGCGCTTTACGCCGAACAAAATCATTGCCGCGCTTGCCACGAAAATTATCAGCCTACTGCTTGAGAAGTTTTTCGAGTTCATTTTTGTAAGCTCCAACGTCCGCGCCGATAACCGCCTTGCCGACAACTTCGCCCTTGCTGTTTACAAAAATCGTCGTCGGGACGGCCTCCACGCCTTCCATAAATTTCAAAAGTTGTTCATCGGGCACAATGTTTACAAAATCCGCGCCGGCCTTTTTAGTTATCTTCAGAGCCTCTTGAATTTGCGGAGAACCTTCCGAGGCGTCGCAAACCAATCCGATAATCTGCGCGTCGGCGGGCATTGAACGAGCCATATCGCCGAGTTCGGGCATTTCACCTATGCACGGCGGGCAAAACGTCCCCCAAATATTTACGACGGTGATTTTCTTCGCCGAAAAAATTTCGTTCGTGACGGTCGCACCCGTGATAGTCTTAGCCGTGAAAGTCGGAATATTTTTTGCCACGGGCGAAGCATGAGCCGTCTTTGGAGAATCATTAACGTCCGCCGAATCGTCAGTGCAACCGCCGAGCAAAAGTGCCAATCCCAGCAAAAAAATCGCAAAAAATTTTTTCGTCATGCTAATCATCTCCTTTTCTATATTCGATTAGTTGTATTCTATCATTTACGTTGAACGGGCGCAAGCAGGGGAATTTGAGCGCGGGCAGAATAAGTGGTTAGTGTTTAGTGATTAGTGTTTAGATTTTTCTAACCACTAACAGCTAACAACTAATCACTAACTTTCGAGGTGTGTATGAAGATTGTAGTTTCCGGCTATTACGGCTCGAAAAATGGCGGCGATGAAGCTATGCTCGCGGCTATGCTTGAAGTTTTGCGCGAAGAAGTTTCAGATTTAAACGTCACCGTCATTTCACTCAATCCCGAATATACCAAGCGTCGTCACAATGTCGACGCCGTGCCCAGGTCGGATATTTTCTCTATCATAAAAAAAATTCGTGCGGCGGATTTGTTGATAAGCGGCGGCGGCTCACTCCTGCAAAACGTGACCAGCGGGCGCAGTCTTTACTATTACCTTGCGATAATTTTTTTTGCATTACTCTTCGGACGCAAAGTCATGCTTTACGCTCAAGGTATCGGGCCGATTCGCGGAACTTTGGCTCATAAATTAATGAATCTGATTTTAAATCGCGTCGACTTGATAACCGTCCGTGATCGCGGCTCACTCGAAGAACTTTCACGCCTCAAAATATCTCGTCCGAAAATTTATTGCACTGCCGATCCCGTTTTGGCGATAAAGCCCGTGCCGCTCAATGTCGGTGAAAAAATTTTGGCGCGTCATTCGATAACGCGCGGTGGAAAATTTATCGGTGTGGCGATTCGTCGTTGGATTGACTGGGAAAATTTCCGCCGCGAACTTGCCGAAGCTCTCGACCGTCTTGCCGAAATTGCTGACGCTAAAATTATTTTTATCCCGATGAAATTTCCCGAAGACATAAAAGCCGCTCAATCAACCGCCGCCCTCATGAAAAAAAATTGCGCCGTCCTCGACGAAGAGTTCTCGACGCAAGAAATTTTGAGTCTCGTCGGCTGCATGGATATTTTAATCGGCGTCCGACTTCACGCGCTGATTTTTGCCGGCGTAATGAATGTTCCCATGCTCGGCATTTCCTACGACCCGAAGATTGAACGGTTCCTTGATTCAATCGGTGAAAAGCCGCTGGGCAATATGGCTGACGTTACGGCAACTGAAATTTTCGACGCGGTATTGAATAAATTTTCCAAACCCAAAGCTCGCGATGATACGTTGCTGAAAAAACTCGGCGACCTTGCCAGAGAAAATGCCCGCCTTGCCGTCAATCTTGCAAAATCTTAAAAACCTCGGAACTTTCACAAGCTCTGAGGTTTTTTGATTATCTGTCGATATTTGACGCCGCTAAAAGTTCGTCGATTTTTACCGAATCATCAAGACGGCTCTCGTCCAAAATTTTCATCAAACTCATCACGCAATCAAGCGCATCCAAATCCGGCTGATGCAAGTCGTATGAATCGTGATGCGCCTCCAAAAATCGTTCCTGATGAATTTTTTCCAGCTGGTCAAGGATTTCTTTAATTTTCATATTCAATCGCCTCACTCGTATTTTTTGTCGCGCATGAGGAAGAATCCGACAATGCCGTCAATCGCCACGAGCAGCATTATGTTCACGCCGAAAAATAAATTTGCAATGAAGGTTGCCAGGATTATCACAATCGGCAGAATGAGTTTTTTGGAGAATTGCTTTTTGAGCAGGTCAATCGCCACGTTGAGCAGTAAAGCCGTCGCGCCGCATTGCATTCCCTTCAAGACGAGTTGAACATATTCATTCGAGGCGACGAGATCATAAAATGTTGCGACGACTGTAATTATAATCAGCGGCGGCAGGACTGTTGCGAACAATCCCGTCAATGCTCCCGTAACTCCCGCCATTCGATAGCCGAGCATTATTGCCGTATTTACTGCCATGACGCCCGGTGTTGACTGCGCGATTGCCACCATGTTTAAAGTCTCTTCGTCGCTTATCCAACGATATTCGTCGACGTATTTGGCTTTGAGCAGCGGGATTATCACGTAGCCGCCGCCGACCGTGAACATGCTCACGATAAACGTCGACTTGAATAGCTTCCAAAAAAAATCTTTATCAGTCTTAATCAAAACAAAATCCTCTTGAATAAAAAACTTTGCCAAAAAGCTTGAGGCCGTCAAGGATGACGGCCGCCGCGACCACGTCGCAGGAAAGCGACGTTAGCTTCTGGCTACCAGCTACTAGCTCTCACGCTAAATTGGCACGCAAAAGAAAGTATGAATAAATCACACAAGCAAAGTCTCCAAGCCGATTTTCTTCACGACGCGGCAAGGATTTCCGAACGCCATAACATTTTCGGGAATATCTTTCGTAACGAGAGATTTTGCGCCGATAACCGATCCGCGACCAATTTTCACGCCGGGCAAAATCGTCACGTCTCCGCCAATCCAAACGTCGTCAGCAATGATAATCGGTTCCGCACGTTCTAAACCTTCCGCACGCTTAACAAAGTCGATAGGGTGAATCGCCGTATAAAATCCGCAATTCGGGCCGACGAAAACTTTTTTGCCGAGCCGAATTTCCACGCAGTCCATAAGATAGCAGTTGTGGTTGAGGAAAGTGCCCGCGCCGAGGTAAATGTTGTAGCCGTAATCAACCATGAACGGTGACAAAATTTCCACAGCTTCAACGTCCACATTCGGCAAAATCTCCCGCAAAATTTTTCGACGCCGAATCAATTCTTGCATACGCGTCAAGTTAAATTCCGTGCACAAATCCTTGACAATCGCCCGTTCCTCAATCAAGCTTGCGTCAAAGTTCGCATCGTACCATTGACCTGCGAGCATTTTTTCTTTTTCCGTCAAAATTATTCACTCCCCTTTTTTGGTATTATAACGTTGCCGATTATTTTTATCAACCGACTGTTCATTGGGTTTATCTAACAGGCGTCAGGGTACAACTTTAGGTTAATCGACATTAGAAAAATTTTTGATAAAATATCTTACAGATAAACAATTTAGGAGGCAAATCATGAGGGAAGACTTTCAAGCCGAAATGCGCTTTATCGGAATGCGTATTGCAGGTTTCCGCAAGCTGAGAAATATGACACAAGCCGAACTTGCCGATAAGCTCAATATCAATAAAAATTATTTGTCACAAATCGAAAACGCCTCCACGAACAAAAGTATTTCATTGCCCATGCTCATCAGAATTTCCAGAGTGTTGGACGTGGAATTGGCTTTGCTCACCGACATTGACGGCATTTATAAATCGGACTTGAAAAATTTTTGGAGCGACATGAAAGAGTCGTTCGAGGTAATCAAACAGCTCAACGACGATATGGACAAAATGCTTGAGCAATTCGAGAAGGCCGATAAAATTTTTTCAGGCAACGACAAAACTTGAGTCGGAGAGATATTTTCTGACGGCGGGCAGATTTTCAGTTGAGGTTTTAAAATAAAATAAGGAGTGATTGCTATGGGATTTTTTGACAGATTCAGCCCTGAAGAAAGGCGTTGGCGTCGTGAAGCAAAGGAGGAGGCGGAGGATTATCGTCGAGAGGCGCGAAATCTTCTGTCGGAGGCAAAAGACGTTTACGACGATTATAAAGAGATGAAAGGCGAATCTCAACGCGCTGCCAATGAACTCAACAACCTGCTCAGAAATTACAACAGCTACAAAGCCGACGTTCTGAAGGAATTGAGCGGCGACATCAACATTTCTATTGAAAATTTCAAACGCTTTAACATAAGCAACCGCGTTGCCTTGCCGTCAAATTTCAGCACTTCCGCGCCGTCGATTGCAAGTGTAAATGTCTCGTCTATGTTTTCGAGTATGCCCGGTGCGTCGTTTAATCCGATAAACATTGCCCTTTCCGTATTCAGCGACCCTTACAAAGACCGCGATAAGGCTATGGATCAAAAATACGCCGCGCAAGAATATCTGTACAAAGTTCAAGACGCCTTAAATGATATGCAAATTTTGTATCGTTCCCTCAATAATTCGCAAAGATATATAGAGGACGAAAAGTCTAATCTTGCTCAACTTATGGAAAAAGTCCGCAAAATCATCAGCCAGCTCAACGCCGCAATGAATCGAAATTCTTTCACCGAAAAGGAAGCTCGTTACATGACGGGCATTTCCAAAATCGCCGATAAGATTAAAAGCTCCCTCGAACAACGCATTATCAGCAATTCGGGCGACATTGACAGCAACTACAAACTTTACAGCGGCAAGATTAAAGATATCAACAATTTGATTCCCGCAGCACCGACCGTTTCGGATTCGTCAAATTGGCTTGATCGGCTGTTGACTTATTGAGAGGCGACCAATTATGTATCCTTCACGGCAACAGGAACTTGACGCGATAGATTTACTTCAGCGGACGAAAAATTTTCTGGAAAACTATTTGAGCAATCGTGAGGCGACAATAACAGGTAAGGAGCAGCAGATTGCTCAACTTCAAGCGCGCTGTCATGAAAGTGCATTGCGCTTGGAGCGGCTACAAAAATTTTCAGATCAATTTTTCGAGAATAGGCAGCGGATTAACAGCTTGGCGATGACGGCATTGGACAAGGCGATTGCTTTGGGCGATGAAAATGTTGTCGACATTGCGCTGACTATTATCGATAATGAATACTCCAAAGACTTTTTCGGCATGATGAATAGGACAGGAGGAATTATATGAGCGTTCCCGTAGCAGCCCTGCCGGTTATCAAGGAATTAATCACGGCGGCGACTCAATATCAAATGTGCAAGGAGCATGAAAAAACCGAACGTATTAAAATTGAGGCTCAACTTGAGGCGTGCTTGACGACGATTAACAATAATCACGAAAGTTTTTTGCGAGCAATGGACGACAATCACCGCGTCATAACGAAAGCTTATGATGAGGTGGAAAAGTTGCTCTCGAATCCGGTCATTTGCACGAATCCAACTTTGTTGCAAGCGGTGTTGACTTTTCTGCAAAATGTACACACAGTGCACGGCGGAAATTTTATCGCCGCAGTCAATGCAAATGCAATGCGCCTGCCGAAGATTGGGTGAGTTTGATGATTAAGGAAGAGGATTTTCAAGCCCACGTTAAAAAGAATCTTGAACTTTTAAACGAGGTCGTTCAACACGAAACCGAAGAACGAGTTACAGTCAAAAAAAATCTTTCGGACTTTCATGAAGCTGTAAACGAACATAAAAAAATTGTCGACGCCTCTTTAGACAAAAAGCACTCCGAAGATTTGACGACGCTCGACGAACAACTTGCTCAACTAAAAAATTTTTTATCAAGTCAACTGCCCGAATGATTGCGGGTATTTTTTTGCCGACAGCCGAAAATTTACAATCGGCCGAATTTCTGGTATAATTTCCGCCGAAACTGAAATTGTAAAGGAGAGCAACCATGGATAAAAAAGAAGCGTTGCTGGCGGCAATGAAGCAAATCGAAAAGGAATTTGGCAAAGGTTCAATCATGCGGCTCGGTGATGATAAAGTTCGCAAAGACGTTATCGCTGTGTCGACGGGAATTTTGCCGCTTGACCTTGCGCTGGGAATTGGCGGACTTCCACGCGGCAGGATAACTGAAATTTATGGTCCTGAAGCCGGCGGTAAGACGACAGTAGCTTTGCATATGATCGCATCGGTTCAAAAGCAAGGTGGTACGGCGGCTTTCATTGACGCGGAACATGCCCTTGATCCGATGTATGCAAAGCGGCTCGGCGTCGACGTGGATAATCTTCTACTCGCGCAACCCGATACCGGTGAACAAGGTTTGGACATTGCCGAAAATTTGATTCGCAGCGGCGCGATTGATATTGTCGTAATTGATTCGGTTGCCGCACTCGTTCCCAAGGCCGAAATTGAAGGCGAAATGGGCGATGCCAACGTCGGACTTCATGCGCGAATGATGAGCAAGGCTATGAGAAAACTTACGGCTCTTATCGGCAAGACTGATACTATCGTGGTTTTCATTAATCAAGTTCGTGAAAAAGTCGGCGTCATGTTCGGAAATCCCGAAGTCACAACGGGCGGTCGCGCATTGAAATTTTATTCTTCGATTCGGCTTGAAGTTCGCAAGGGTGAACCGATTAAGCAAGGCTCAGACATTATCGGCAACCGCGTTAAAATCAAGGTCGCCAAAAATAAAGTTGCTCCACCTTTCCGCGCAGCAGAATTCGATTTGATTTACGGCGAAGGCTATTTTCATATCGGCAGCATTCTCGATATCGGCGTTGCGCTGGAAATTCTCACCAAGGCCGGTTCGTACATTTCATATAACGGCGTGCGGCTCGGTAACGGCAAGGATAACGCCAAAAAATATCTTGTCGAACACCCAGACACTTGCAACGAGATTGAAAGTAAAATTCGCGAAGAAGTTTTGAAGTCGTTTAAAACCATTTCGACTTCGGCTGATGAAGAAGATTCTGACGACACGGAGAATTTTGAAGTTGACGAGTAAGCAGAATAAAACCGCGTTGCAGAAGGCTACGGAATTGTTGGCGAATCAAGAGCAAAGTTCAGCGATCTTGCGGAGAAAATTGTTGGCGCGAAAATATTCACCGCCCGAAGTCGACGAGGCTATTGCCAAGCTGCAGAAATATAATTATCTTGACGACGAGGATGCTTGCCGGCGGCAGTTTGAAAATTTTTATTCGGAGGGCAAGTTGAGTGTCCGACAAATTGCCGTGAAATTACTTCAGCGCGGCTTCGACAAAAATTTTATTGAACGGCTTATCCCCGACGACGTGGAGGAACATGAACTTCAAGCGGCGGAAAAATTGCTTGCGAAAAAATTTCCTCGCGGCGAAATCGACAGGGCTAAGGCGTGGCAATTCTTATCGGCTCGCGGCTTCGACGGAGAAATTATTTCTTCGGCCGTAGAAAAATTTTCAAGCCCGACATTTGAAATCTGAAAAACTATTGACATAAAGGGGAATTTGGTTATAAAATCACGAAGGCTTAGGGCATATTTGCCCATACCTGACTGACGCGGCGGCGACTTGATCACTCGACTGCCGTTTGGTCGAAAACTCATTTCGGTGAGTTCGACCTCTAACCATATAAACCCTAACCGCGTTAATCGCGGGGCAGGATTACATATTTCGTTGCCGGCAAATTTGAACTTTTCGGAGAAATGAAGCGACGCCATCAGTGCCCGATCAGCCGGTGTAGTTTCTTTTTTTGCGAATCGTCAAAGCGGCACCGTTTAAAAATCTTGTGCAAAGGGGGTATAAACGGCAAAATTTTTGATTGTCATCATGGCAAGGAACGATAACGCTAATTTTGGAAATTGTTTACCCCTTTGGAATGAGAATTCCGTTTGAAATCTCCCCAAGTTTTAAGCGGCACCCTCATTCCGCAACACACCACGACGGGACTTGAATCCGAACCCGCAAGTCTCGTCGGAAAAATCCTACACAATTCAGACAGATTTAGGGACGAGAATTCTGCTTGAGATTTTCCCCAAGTTTTAAGTAAGGACTCGTTCCGCACCGTAACACGGCGGTTAAACTTGAATTCGAACCCGCGAGTTTGACTGCAAAAACCTACACAAAGTTAAAGCCCCGACTTAACCTGTCGAGGCTATAATTTTTTTCGGGAAAAATTTTTAATCGACGCTCAAATTTCTGTCGGCGAGAAGATTCATTGCGGCGATAACTTCCGCCCGTTCACTCAAATTAATTTCGGTCGTCAAAATTTCTTCATCGCGACCACTCTCGGCAATGACTTCACCGCGAGGATTGATAATTTCCGACTTGCCCGAAGAGTTCGCGAAGACTACGAAAATTTGATTTTCAATCGCCCGCGCCTTAGTAAGAATTTGTCGCGGCATCAAACGTTTCAAGCTCCATGCGGCGGGAATAAAAATAATTTCTGCGCCCGTCAATGTGATGTTCCTAAAAAATTCCGGAAAGCGCAAGTCGTAACAAATTGCCAAGCCGCACTTTACGCCGTCAAGCTCCACCGTCGAAATTTTATCGCCCGCGCTGAAAACTTTATCCTCGTCGGCAAAGCTGAACAGGTGAGTTTTGTCGTAAGTAGCTGCAATTTCTCCGCGACGATTGGCGACGTGACAGCGATTAAAAATCTTCCCGCCGCTGTCGACGATAACCGAACCGCCGATTATGTTCACGGAAAATTTTTCGGCCGCCGCGCAGAGAAATTTTTTTGTACGTTCGCCGTCAACGTCAGCAAAATTTTCAACGGGCGTCGGATAATATCCCGTCGACCAAAGCTCCGGCAAAAGTATCACGTCCGAATTTTTTGCCGCCTCGATTAATCTTGCCGCCGTGGAAAAATTTTCTTCGACCGCGCCAAGCTCCGATTTAAATTGTGCGATTGAAATTTTCATAGCTCAAACTGCGCGGCGACGTAATTTGAAACATAAGCCTCGCCCAACTTTGCAATGTGTTCAGTGTGGTAAGGGTGCGTCATGTAAACATCAAAGTCCGCCTTCGTCGCCATATCAACGGTCATGACGACGGAATTTTCACTGCCGACCCAACCCGTGCTGAAGTCCGCGTGCAAATCGACAATGCCTGGGATTTTATCTTTCATTGCCCGCAAATCGGCAAGCACTTGATTTTTAATCGCGTCGTCAACGTCCGCTTTGAACGTGCCGATAAAAATATGCCGTATCATAAAATCGCCTCCGAATTACAAATGAGCCTTCATCCTCAAAATTCTGCGGACAGATTCGTTAATTCGCGCCTCGGAAATCTCACCGCGTCGAACCGCCTCCAAAATGCTGTTGTAAACAATTTGCTGACTTTCGTAGTTGTGGCAGACAAGCGCGATATCTCCGCCCGCCAAAATCATTCTCACGCCCAAACTCGGCAAGTCGGTATTATTTTTAATCGCGCCCATTTCCAAATCATCGGTTATCACGACGCCCGAATAACCCAGTTCATTGCGCAAAAGTCCCGTCATCACGGCAGGTGACAAGCTCGCGGAGTTCACGGGATCAAGCGCGTCGTATCTCAAATGCCCGACCATAATTATAAATTTTGAGTTGTCGTGAGTGGTGATAATTTTCTTGAACGGGAAAATATCCACCGCGTCAAGAATTTCCTTGCTGTCCTCGACGCCGGAAACTTCTTTGTGCGGATCAATTTTACTCTTGCCGATACCGGGAAAATGTTTCAGCGTGTAAAGAAAATTTTCAGCCTCGTAGCCTTGAGCGGCGGCATCGACGAATTGAGCTACAAGTTGAGCGTTGTCACCAAAAGACCGCGTGTCACGACTTCCCACATCGGCAACGGGCGCGAAGTTCAAATTTACACCGATACTGCGCAGGATATTTGCGTTGTGAACCGCCCAATATTTTGCAACTTCAGGATCGCCGGTCTGACCGATACTTTCTTGCGACGGGGCAACTTCCAAAAAATCTCTGCCGCGAGCAACACGTCCGCCCTCCTCGTCGATTGCAAAGAACAGCGGCACTTTCTGATTGGCAGCGGCCTCAATATCGTTGGCAAATTTTTTAGACTGCTCGACGCTCTCCAAGTTCCTGTCGAAAAAAATTATTCCGCCGAAATGAAAATTATTCAGTGAATAAATTATATCGTCATTGAGTTCCGTGCCATAAACGCCAATCATAACCATCTGCCCGATTTTTTCTTCAAGCGTCATTGATTGCAATTTCGTTTCAATCGGGTCGGGCGGCGGTAAAACGTCGGCTTGCACTTCCTTGACTTCGCCGCAACCCGTCAGCAAAAATATTGCCGTAAAAATTAATACAAAAAACTTTCTCATTTTACTTTCGCTCCAAATTCGCAACGCCGGGATTTTTCAACTCCCAGCCCTCGTTAGCGTTGAGATTAAAAATCGCGGGCAACTTTACAAAATATTTCCGATAAACGCCGTCTTGATAATTCAACGCAAAAATTTCCTTCAAGCCGCCGAAGTCATGAAACTCCTCATCGCAAGGCTTCATAGGATTGGGCACAATCGCGTACTCGTCAAGCTCACATTTGAACGCCCAATAGCTGCTGTCCTTAACGTCGATTGCCGGCCGAAAAGTCAATGCTCCGCCGTAAGTCAAAATCCTAAGCTTATTGTTGCGGACGAATTTTTCACACTTCATCAGCTGACCGGGATTTTTCATGTCCGCCGCAAGTTTGTTGTAGTCATCGATAAAATTCAGCCACGGATCCTGCGCCTTGAGTGGCGTTATTGACATGCTCAACGGCTCCGAAAAATCCAATCCGAACGGCTCGACGGGCGGGACTTCTGAAACAACTTTCGGCTCGCGTATCTGATTAACTTTTTCTTCCAGCTTGCTCAACGTCTTTTTCATGCGCTTGATGTCGGATTGAATTCTTTCCAACTCGGCGGCCTTATGACTGTTGCTCGACCAAAGATATGCCACTGCAAACAACAGCACTACTCCCAATCCCAGCGCAAGAAAATTCAACGCGTCAGAAAATACCGGCGACAACATCGTTTCTTCCATAACTTCGCCCTCCCTCGACAACTTGTCCCTTAACCGAATAAGCCCGCGCCGTTAAAGACGCAGGCTTTGAATTAATTTCAAGATTGGCAGGGGTAGCTGGACTCGAACCAACGCATGCCAGATTCAGAGTCTGGTGCCTTACCAACTTGGCGATACCCCTTTGGTAAAACCGTTGTCATTTATACCACACGGCGGCTGTATTGTCAACCGAATTATTTCTTGTCCTTATCGGATTTTTTATCCTTCGTATCTTTTTTATCTTTCTTATCTTTCTTGGGCTTCTTATCTTTCTTGGACTTCTTGTCTTTGATATTGTCCTTGAAGCTGGCGACTGCGCCGCGATAAGCATCGATAAAAGTTTTGTCTTCAAGATTCGCGCTTATCAGCTGAATGCTTATGCAACGACCTTCAGGCGTGCGGAAGAAAGTATAAATATACTGCTTATCGGCAACAAGTTCGCCCTCAACCTCGCCGGTCTCTTGATTTAAAACTTCGAGTTTGTCGGCCGTAATTGCCGTGACGCCTTTATTTTTCTTGGTGATATTCACAAGCCGGGCGTCAGCAAAACCGTTATTCTTTTTGAGTCCGCTCAAATATTCACCAATCGCCACCATGCTACCCTTGTTGAAGTCGGGGACTTCGTCTGTGTTGAAGGCGTCGACTTGAATAATGTAGCCGTAAAGGACTTCAATGCCCTCACTGGCGAAGACGAGCATCTCACCATGTTTGTCGGTCTCTTCCCAAGGATTTTGGACGACCGCCAGCGGTTTAATCGGACAAGTGATCGAGAATTTGAAATCATCACTCGTGTAAATATACGGCTCGTCGGAATCGGATTCTGCTATTTGAATATCCTCGGCGAAAACCGTACTCGTCAAAAGCATTATCAACAACGCGCTCAGGAAAAAAATTTTTCGCAAATCTTTTCACCCCATCTAAATTTTTAGCCGCATTGTAACCTATCTGAAAAAAATATGCAAGGCGCAATTTCAGTTAGGAGTGAGGAGTTAGGAATTAGGAGTTGATTTAAGCCGCGTCGTCAAGTAAAATATAAGCGCAGTAAGGATTTTTCTAGCAGCTAAAATGCCAAGGAGGCGATCAAAATGGATTTTGCGACAATCGGCACGCTAAGTTCTTATGTCAAGCGACAGAATTTGACTTTCGCCGCAAAACATAAGATACGGACGGGGCAAACTCTCACGAACTCGAACGGCAATTTTATTTCAATGAGCACGTCGACGTTCGACAAACTGCGCGAGGCGTCCAAGGCTTCGACGGATCAAGCTAAGGCTCAAAAACTTGCGCTCATCAAAAAGAAACTCAAGGCCGGTCAAAAACTCACTGATGAGGAACTCGGATTTTTGCGCGTCAACGACCCGAAGACTTACAAGAAAGCTAAACACGTCGACGAGGCTCGCGAAGAACTCAAATCTGAACTCAAAAAGGCGAAGTCCAAAGGTGAGGCTCGTGAAGCAATGACGCGGGCGATGATTAAAGCTTCGTCGGAGGCAATGGCGGAACTTTCAGCACTCGGTCAAGGCGGCGGAGCTTCGACAGGTTCGGCAGGTTCGGCAATGTCAGTCGGCGGCGATGCAATGTCGACAGGTGACGCGGGCAATATTTCCGGCGGTGAAATTTCTGCGGAAGGCAACATGAACATTTCCGGCACGGAAAATCAGACGTTTGGCGAAGTCAATCAGTCGATTCAAAATGCGGGTGATAATTCTTCCGACGCCGATAAAAATTCTCTCACGCAAAAAAATTCGGACGCTGATAAAAATACGCCCGAAGACATCATGGAAAAATATATTTGGACGATTCGCGCCCTTGAAAATGAGTGGGCGAAGTTCACCAACTCCAAGGAGTATCGCGACTTGCCAGAAAATCTCACGGATAAACATCAGACTAAAAAAATTGTCGTCGAGCCTGATCACAGATTTTTGGACGCGGCTCTGGCCTATCGCAAGGCAATGACGGCTTGATTAAGGAACAAGGAAAAAGGAATAAGGAATAAGGGACAAGATGTTTTGATTTTTACTTGTCCCTTATTTTATTTGCCGAGAAGAGGCGCGGCGATTTTCACGAAGAATGATCCCAAACTGAAACCTTTGGCGACATTTTCACGGGCGACGAGTGGCACTCTCGCAACGGGCTTGCCGTCATATCGCAAGACAGCTTCGCCGAGAACTTTGCCCTTTTCAATGCCGATATCCGCATCAACAACTTTTGGAAAGTCGTACGTCACCTGCAAAAGTTTGGAATCTTCGCCTGCCATGAGTGGAAAATCTAAATTTTCTTCCGCGCGAATGTGAACGGTAGCACGCTTGCCGCCGCGTACAAAAACAGTCTTTTCGGTTCGATACTTGTCAACGCCGCTGACCATGCGGACGCGTTCAAAGCCGTAATTGAGCAAAGTCGCCGCGTCATCAAAGCGCGTATCGTGATTGGTCGAACGCATGACAATGGCGATAAGTTCAATCTCTCCACGCTTGGCACTGGCCGCAAGACATCCTCCCGCCGCATTAGTCCAGCCGGTTTTAATGCCGTCCGCGCCCTTGTACTTGCCCAAAAGCTCGTTGGTATTGTTCAGTTCCGACCATTTGTCTTTGGGATAAATCCAATGAATCGAAGTGCGCCGCGTGTTGACAATTTCGCGGAAGTCTTTGTTTTTCATGCAATAAACGGCAATGCGCGCCATATCAGCCGCCGTCGAGTAGTGATTGGGATTGGGCAAACCGTTGGGGTTGACGAAGTGCGAATCCTTGCAACCGATAGCCCGCGCCTTATCGTTCATCATTTCGGCGAAGTCTGAATTGTTACCGGCAATGGCGTTGGCAAGTGCAACTGCGCCGCCATTTTCACTGACGAGCATGACGGCGGTTATCATGTCGCGTGCGCTGACGGAATCATTTGCCGACCAACTCAACGTATTATCTTCCGTGAAAACCGCCGCTTGATTCATGGTGACTTCATCAGTCGGATTGAGTTTCTCCAGCGCAAGAATACACGTCAACATTTTTGTCATACTGGCGGGTTCACGTTCGAGGTTGGAATTTTTCTCGTAGATGATTCGTCCTGTCGAGGCTTCAACGAGAATTGCAGAGTCCGCCAAAATTTTAGGTTCGTCAGCCGCCATTGCAAATGAATTCACTGCTAAGGCGACGCAAAAAATTATTGCCGCGAAAAATTTTTTCATGTTCACACCATCATCATTGCCTGAACGAAATTAAATATTCCAAACGCGCCGATTGCAATTCCCGCGTACCAGAAATAAATTTGCTTCATAAGCCCCGCCAGCGAAGTCAACAGAATTGCGATTTGCAAATATGTCAACGAACCTGCAAAGCCCCTGTTCAATGCGAGGAAGTGGTCGCGATCTTTTTCCTTAGCTTGAGCACCGGCTTTAATTTCATCCTGCTCTTTTTCGTAGCGATCAATCGTATCATTATAAGCTTTTTTCAACTCTTCAAGTTTGGCAGGGTCGGAGTTATCGGGCGGATCAATCTCCAACATTTCAAGTTGGCTTGAGTAAATCGATTGCTTGATACTTTTCGCCTGATAATAAGCCCAGCTGTCGGACGCCTGATTTTGCGCCAAAATTCCCTTACTGGCATTTGCGCCGGCGTAGAGTGAAGCGAATGTCGCGCATATTGCCAAAATCAGAGCCGTCAACGCGATTAATTGATTTGTCCGCTTAGGAAAGTCTTGTGTCTTAGTTTCGTCAATTTCGGTTTTTTTATCTGCCAAAAATATCACTCCTGTTATATAAAAATGTATTGAAACTCGAAAGGGTTTTGATAAAATCCAAGCGGACAAGTTTCTTCTTTTCCTCCTTGTGGCACTGTCCACTTTATAAAGAGTGAAGATTCTGACCTGCGGATTTTCAATAATGAGCCGGCTGAAGTTCTGTCTTCTTATCGCTAAACAGGTTTTGAGCCGCAGTAATCGGAGTAATTG
>JAFRSO010000067.1 GCA_017427545.1 Selenomonadaceae bacterium | reverse complement strand
CTTTGCTCGTCCAAAGAAAAGTAGCAAAAGAAAAGACGCCTCGCAGGGGCGTTGGGTCACTCATGATTTTAACGTTGCGATTACCCGTAAACTGGTGTTGCTCGCGGACTTCGCATCACGCTCAGTGCGCGGGCGGAGCCGTCTTCCTTGACGGCTTCAAAATACTTTATTCAACACTCCCAGAAAAATTTTCCCACTAATCACTAACCGCTAACCACCAATCACTAAACAGGAGGAGATTATCTTGCCGAGAGTAAAAACGGGCGTCACCGCTCACAGACGCCATAAAAAAATCCTCAAGCTTGCCAAAGGTTATCGCGGCGCGAGGAGTAAACAATTCAAAAAAGCCAATGAATCGATCATGAAGGCGGGTCAATATGCACATCGCGACCGCCGAGTTAAGAAACGCGAATTCCGTCGCCTGTGGATTGCCAGAATCAATGCAGCGGCTCGTATCAGCGGCATTTCCTACAGCAAATTGATTTGCGGCTTGACCAAGGCAGGTGTTGCTGTTGATAGAAAAATGATGGCGGAACTTGCCGTCAATGACGCGGCGGCCTTTGAAAAACTCGTCGCCATTGCCAAAGAAAATATTTAACGATTAACATAAAAAAATTTCCCTCTCGAAAGTTGAGAGGGATTTTTTACTTGCGGATGCCGCGCCATAAATTTTCAAGCCGCTGTTTAATGGCCGCCTCCGAACCTTGAGTTGTCGGTTCATAGTAGCGGGCAGAAATTTTTTTGTCGGGAAGATATTGCTGGCGGACGAAATGATTTTCAAAGTCGTGAGGATATTTGTAGCCGACGCCGTGCCCAAAAGTTTTTGAGCCTTTGTAGTGAGTGTCGCGCAAATGATTGGGAACGTCGCCGCCGGAATTTTTTACATCGGCAAGGGCTTTGTCAATCGCCAGATACGCCGCGTTAGATTTTGGAGCCGCCGCAATGTAGGTTACGGCCTGCGCAAGGATAATTCGCGCTTCGGGCAGGCCGACGAATTGAACTGCTTGAGCCGCCGCGTTTGCCAAAATCAACGCTTGAGGGGCGGCATTGCCAACATCTTCCGCCGCACAAATGACAATCCTCCGCGCAATGAATTTCAAATCTTCGCCGCCGTCAATCATCTTCGCCAGATAAAAAATCGCCGCGTCAGGGTCGGAACCGCGCATACTCTTGATAAACGCGCTGGCCGTGTCGTAATGGGTATCGCCCTTTTTGTCGTAGCGACGAATTTTTTCACCGAGCAAATCAGCCAATGCCTCGACGGAAATTTTCCCGCTGAATGACGCCTGCTCCAAAAGATTCAAAGCCATACGGGCATCACCGTCCGCGAAGTCAGCGATAATTTCAAGGGCGCGTTCCTCCGCAGAAAATTTCTCAAGCTCCACTGCGCGGGCTAAAATTTTTTTTACGTCGGCAGTCGTGAGCTTTTCAAGTCGAACAATTTTAACGCGGCTTAAGAGGGCGGCATTGACTTCAAAAAACGGATTTTCTGTCGTCGCACCGATTAAAGTTATGCGCCCGTCTTCAACGTAAGGCAGAAGAAAATCTTGCTGACCTTTGTTGAAGCGGTGAATTTCGTCGATAAAAAGAATCGTCCGCCGCCGATAAAATTTGCGTTGATCTTCAGCCTCTTTGACAATGCCGCGCAATTCACTGATCCCCGACAATGCCGCGTTGACTTTGACGAAATTGCTTTCAGTCGTGTTGGCGATGATTTTTGCGAGCGTCGTCTTACCGGTACCGGGCGCGCCGAAAAAAATTAATGACGGCGTTTGACCTTGAGCAATCATCTTGCCGAGTGCGCCGCGTAAAATTTTTTCTTGCCCCGCGAAGTCAGCTAAAGTCTTTGGCCTCATTCTTTCGGCAAGCGGCTGATAATTTTTGTCGTCATTAACGCTGAATAAATCCATTTGACCTCCTAAACGTTGGCGAAAGTTTCTTGAATCGTGTCTTTAAGATCATCCCAATGATCCTTCAAAATGTCATAATAATTCTTATCACTCTGCAAGAAACTGTTCGCCGTTAAATTTGGGTCGCGTCTGCGTTCCATAGAATAATTTTTTGTCCCTGCTTTGATAATCTCCTTAAACAGTTTATCCAATGCCGCCTTGTAAGCGTCCGTGTAAAGTTTTATCGGTAAAAGAAATTTCATATCGCCGAGATTGCGGAGCATTTTATAAACTTCCGGAGACGTTGGAGAGGAAATTAACGATGTAATGTCTTTGTCTGTGAGGTTTTTTTGATGATATCTTGCCGCAAGAGCCGTAAATGCAACACAAATTGTGCGTGAATTGTTTGCTAAAGGTATTTTGTCGCTAGCATTCGGCGAATTTTTACTTTCACTTTCAAATTTAGGTTGAAAAACTTTATCGAAGTAATGATATATGTATAGTAATTCTTTGCATATTTTGGCAAGCTGTTCGGGATTGGCAGCTTGAGCTATCGCCAGGCTAAAGGCATTTTTTTCGTCAATAGTTTTACCGACAATCTTTATGATTTTACACGGGAGCCAAAAAGAATGGTGCTTGTCAATGTGTTCGCTTCTGTGAAGCACATAACTCGTTTGGCCACCATTGACAATTGAAAAATTTGCCACTATTGATATGATAACGAAGATTAAGAGATAATAAATTTATACCGTGCGTTTTGTAAAAAACAAAATGTACTTTCAATTCGTTGCCCAATTCGTCGTACAACTTATGAAAACGACTTCGCACCTGCTCATTAAATCGTTCATAATGACCGGCCGTCATGTCATTATAAAAATCCGCCATCTTGTACATAGCATTAATAACTTGTTCAGACGAAATGGTTTTATAAAATTTTGATTGGCCGATAACAAGGTCGGAACCTTCGGAGTTCGGGTCGGTCAAAAGAATATCTGCGCCGCCGTCAGCCCGCCCGTCAGCTATCATTTCCGCGAAGTCTTCTTCATGCAAAACCAGCGCAGGACTTTTATAAAAATTCGCCTTAATGCAAAGCGCAGAAAAAATATAATCGTACGTCTTATAGCGAAGTGGCGGATATTGCGCCTTCATTCCGTTTATTTTTTCTTTGATATAGTCGTATGTGTTCATTTAAATTTCCCCGGTTTAAAAATCTCCTGTCGAACCGAAACGCCCGCGCCTTACTTCACCGACGCCGATTTTGTCCCCGTCAACCGTCAAATATTTTTGGAAGATACCTTGCGCAATCCTCATGCCGCGTTTAATTTCAAATTCGCCGCCGAGACTTATCACGGGCAAGATAATATGTCCGCGATAATCCGCGTCAATCACTCCGACGCCGTTGGCCAAAATCAGATTGTATTTGACGGCAAGACTTGAGCGCAGATAAATCAGCAAGACTTCATCGGCAGGAAAAAAGGCCTTGAGACCCGTGGGCACGAGCGAAATTTTTTCACTTGACACGCGAACATTTTCCGCCGCCTCCAAGTCGTAACCCGCACTGAAAGCTGTTTTGCGTGTCGGAAGATGAATTCCGTCGTACCCTTCGAGAATCTCAAAGCCTCGAACCATTTTATTTGCCTCGCCGAAAAGAAAATTTATTCCGCCTTGTCCTCTGCTTTTTCTTCGACCGGTGCCGCCTCAACAGCAGGTTTTTCAACCTCGAACGGCGGTTTGACTGATCCGAGCGGTCTTACCGGCGTGATTGTTGAGATTGCGTGCTTGAAGACCATTTGCTGGCGTCCCATTGCGTCGATAACGACCGTGAATTGGTCAAAGCCGCGGATTATGCCCTTGAGCTGAAAGCCGTTGACGAGATGAATCGTTACGGGAACGTTCTCCTTGCGCGCCTGATTCAAAAAATTTTCTTGCAGATTGATAGGTTTAACTGATGCCATTTAAAATTCTCCCCTTTGCAAAGCATTAAATTTTCAACCACGTTATATATTTCATTCGCCGGTACCACGTGAGCTGGCGTTTGGCGAAATTTCTTGTGGCTTGAGCAACATTTGAAATTGTTTCTTCGAGCGTCGAATTGCCTTGAAGATATTCGACCGTTTCCTTGTAGCCGATACCCAACATTGCCTGCGCGGTCGGACTGATTCCGCTTGCGAGCAAATTTTTCACTTCGTCGACGAGACCGTTTGAAAACATTTCCGCTGTCCGACGATTGATTCTGTCGTAAAGTTCGGGGCGATCACTCGTCAGCCCGAAAATCATCGCCTCGTAAATCAATTCGCCCGTCTGCTTATAATGACTGGAGGTAGGAACTAGGAACTGGGAACTAGGAACTAGGGATTTTGAACTTGTTCCTAAAAAGTAACCTTCAACCAGTGCTTGAATGTAAAGTCCCGTACCGCCCGCTACGATTGGAATTTTTCCGCGTATATTGAGGTCTGTGATTATCGGTCGCGCACGCCTGACAAATTCTCCGACGCTAAATTTCTCTTCCGCGTCCAAAATATTTATCAGATGATGCGGCACCTGCTCCAATTCTGCTTGAGTAGGCTTGGCTGTCCCGACGTTGAAATTTTTGTAGACCGCCATTGAATCCGCCGAAATTATTTCCGTGTCGAACTCTTCCGCCAACCTCAACGCCAACGAACTTTTCCCCGTCGACGTTGCACCCAATATCACGACCAATTTTTCCTTCGCCGATTTCGTCAAGTGCAATGATTTTACCGAATCAAAAACTTTTGTCAAGCTAAACGGCTCGGCGTCAAAATTTTTAACAACATTTCTCATGCCGCAGATTGTAACAATTTATTTCATTACGTGCAAGGATTTTTCCTGCCGCGAATAGAATTTGCCTGCTAAAAAATTTGGGAGGCGTTTGACTTGCAAAAATTCTTCGACAGACTGCTTGAACTTTTGAGGCGCGACGAAAGATTTTTCTCCGACGACGGAACTTTTTTGCGCAATGCCGTTTATCAGGCTGCTATGAACATGGACGAAAAACTTTTGACGCTGCTGCTGTCCGAAAAAAATATTGACGAAAAATTTTTCTCCGACGCGGCCGGCGTTAAAGTCTTCGACAAAATCAAATTCGCCTGGACGATTAATAACCGTCAATTCCTGCCCGACAGCTACACGCGCTTTGCCAACAAAATCGGTCTCGTCGACCACAACGACAAATTTATTTCCGCCGCCGACAATGTCGCGCTCGTCTTCCCCTACAAAGATTGCGTCCTCGAAGGCGGTCAGACTAAGGACGATCAGAAACGTGACGAAATTTTTTACAACACGACCCTTGCCCGTGACGAGGTTGACAGGCTCCTTGCTCCTAAAGTTCTCGTCAATGCTACTCGCTACTCCGCTGAAGGTGCCGCGCCCGCCGATATTTTTTCCAACGACAATCTCATCATCAAGGGCAACAATCTACTCGTGCTCGCCTCTATCAAAAAAACTTTCGCCGCTAAGGTCAAATGCATTTATATCGACCCGCCATTCAATACCGGCTCCGACAGCTTCGGCTACAACGACCGCTTCAATCACAGCACTTGGCTTACATTCATGAAGAATCGCCTTGAACTCGCCCGCCAACTTCTTACCAATGACGGCTCCATTTGGATTTCTATTGACGACGACGAAGGTCATTACTTGAAAGTTCTTGCCGACGAAATTTTTGGGCGTGATAATTTTGTCGCTACCGTCGTTTGGGAAAAAAAATATTCGCCGCAAAACGACGCTACTTGGCTTTCTGACAGTCACGATTTCATTTTGGTTTACGCGAAGGATAAAAATATTTGGCGTCCTAATCTTTTGCCGCGTACCGAAGAAATGAACGCCCGCTATAAAAATCCCGATAATGATCCTCGCGGCGTGTGGACTTCAAGCGATTTTTCTGCAAGGAATTATAGCCCAAGCGGCGATTATCCAATCACAACGCCGAGCGGCAGAATTATTAATCCGCCAACAAGTCGAGCATGGATTACGAATGAAAAAAATTTTTTAGAACTCGTTGCTGATAATCGAATTTGGTTTGGGGCAGACGGGAACAATGTACCACGCTTAAAAAAATTTTTATCGGAAGTTCAAGGCGGTTTGGTTTGTAAAACAATTTGGACGGCTGATGAGGTCGGCGACAATCAATCTGCGCGGCGCGAAGTTTTAGCTTTGAACGCTGATTTTGACACTCCGAAGCCCGAACGCTTGCTTGAACGGATATTGACTTTGGCGACGAGAGCTGGCGATTTGGTCTTGGATTATCACGTGGGCAGCGGCACTACTGCGGCAGTAGCTCACAAAATGGGGCGGCGATATATCGGCGTGGAGCAAATGAATTATATCGAGGCGTTGACGGTTGAGCGGCTGAAAAAAGTTATCGACGGTGAACGTGGCGGCATATCTGAAAAAGTCGGCTGGACGGGCGGCGGTTCATTCGTGTACTGTGAACTTGCCAAGCTGAATCAAAATTTTGTGGAGGTAATCGAAAGTGCGACTGACAGTGCGACGCTTGAGGCTCTGCGCGAAAAAATCATTTCGACGGGCTTTATCAGCCACAAAGTCGACATTGAGCAGATTGAGCCTGCAGGATTCGGCGCGCTGACGTTGGAAAATCAGAAACGTTTTCTGCTTGAGTTGCTGGATAAAAATTTGTTGTACGTGAACTTGAGCGACATTGACGACGAGGAATTTGCGATAAGCGACGCGGATAAAAAATTCACGCGGAGTTTTTATCGTTCGTAAGTTTTATTTTAAAATCGAAACCACAAGTCCACCGACTGCAAGCGCAATGGCTCCAAAACCTACGACGGCCGCGATTGTAAGGTTATGAATTTGATTAGTGAGAGCATCGAACTTTGAATCAATCCTCATGTTCATTGAATCAATCCTCGTGTTTATTTGCCGGATGTCTTCGCGTTGCTGTTGAAGTTCATGCATGAAAGCATTAAAACGTTCATCTTGTGACTTCATGAACATTTCAAATTTCGTTTCGATAGTATCAACACGCTGTTTAACTGTTCTGTTTTCGGACATTTTAATCGCCACCTTTCGATTATATATAAAATTATTTTAACAAAATTTTTGAGTCAAAGGAAGTGATGAGCGGTGTATCTTTATGAGGAAATTAACGGCGCGCGCAAATACGGCGGCTTGAAGCCTGTGCCCGAATACATTGCTGCGAATTTGAAATTTGAATTGCGGAAATATCAGCGTGAGGCGTTTGAAAATTTTGTGACGCATTTTGAGAGCGAGACTTGCCCGCGACCTACGCAAGTTTTATTTCACATGGCGACGGGCAGCGGTAAGACGTTGATAATGGCGGGGCTGATTCTCTACCTGTACAAGCGCGGCTACAGAAATTTTTTATTCTTCGTGAACCTGACAAATATCGTGGACAAGACGCGGGAGAATTTTTTAAATCCGCAGTCGTCGAAGTATCTTTTTGCGGAGGAGATAATTTTGGACGGCGAGCGCGTGCGAATCAATGAGGTTGAAAATTTTCAGTACGCGGACGCCGACGCGATTAATATTTGCTTTTCAACGACGCAGGGTTTGCATATGACGATGAATTTTGCCAAGGAAAGCGGTATGACGCCCGAAGATTTTACCGAACGCAAGGTTGTTTTGATTTCCGACGAGGCGCACCATTTGAACGTAAACACGCGCAATCCTTCCGCCGCTGATAGAGAAAATCGCGAGACGTGGGAAGATACCGTGGAAAAAATTTTCGGTATGAATTCCGCTAACGTTCTGTTGGAGTTTACGGCGACATGCGACCTTGACAACCCGTCAATCAAGCGCAAGTATGAGCCGCTGATTGTCTTCAATTATCCGCTGTTGGAATTTTACAACGACCGCTACTCCAAAGAAATTATGACGTTGCGTGCCGAGCTTGAAGACAGAATTTTTAACGCGCTTGTGTTGAGCCAATATCGCCTGAAAATTTTTCAAGAGCACCGATTGAACATCAAGCCGGTCATTTTGTTCAAGTCGGCAAAAATCAAAGACAGCGAAGCGTTCATGAAAAGTTTTGTTGAGCGTGTAAAAAATTTGCGCGGAGAAAAATTGCGTGAGCTGTCCGAGAAAAATTCCGATGAAATTATCCGCCGAGCGTTTGAATATTTTTCAGGCAAGGGAATTACATTTGATGAGCTGGCCGCCGAATTGCGCGACGAATTTTCTGCAGAACGTTGCATATCGGCCAATGATGACAAGGACGCCGTTAAGAATCAAATTTTGCTGAACACGCTGGAAGATTCGGACAATCCGTATCGGGCGGTGTTCGAGGTCAAAAAGCTTGATGAGGGCTGGGACGTTTTGAATTTATTTGACATTGTGCGATTGTATGAAACGCGCTCAAGCAAGGAAACTCTTGCCGAAGCTCAATTAATCGGGCGTGGCGCAAGATATTGTCCGTTCCAAATTCATGACGAGCAACCGAAATTTCAACGCAAATACGACCGAGATGCCGCCGAAGATTTACACGTTTGCGAGACGCTGTATTATCATTGCCAAAACGACCGCCGCTATATCAATGAGTTGCATGAGGCGTTGCGGAAAATTGGAATGGGCGCGGATAAAAAAATTGTCCGTTGCGAGTACAAGCTCAAGGAAAGTTTCAAGCGTGACGAGTTTTATCAACGCGGCGTGATTTTCCTCAACGATAGAAAATTGGTTAGTCAAATGTTTCATGAGGTTATTCCGCAAAAACTTTACAGCTTCCGTCAAGTTATCGGCAAGAACGGCAGTGATAAAGTTATGGCGGAGAGTGTCGAGGGGCGTGAAGAAAAATTTTATACGGCGCGCAGGACGTTTGGAGCTATCGCGGCAAAAAATTATGCTATCGTCCACAAAGCCCTGATGAAATTTCCGATTTACAATTTCGACAGGTTGAAGGCGCGATTTAAGAATTTGCAGTCCACGCGGCAATTTATCACGGACGCGGAATATCTTGGCAAAATCGGCATTGACATCACGAGCACCGAGCTTGAACCCGGCGTCGAAACTTTATACTGCGCGGCGTTCGACGTGCTGGGGAAAATTGCCGCCGAACTTGAAAAACCTGCCGTGACTTATCGAGGGACGACTGAATTTAATTCGCGGAACATAAACGAAATTTTCCACGACAAAATTGTAAATTATTCGGAGGAGTCAGCGGGCAGTGTCGGTACGTCGCAAAATGATTTTTCTGTCGATGATGATATGCGCATGAATTTGGCGGCAGAGGATTGGTTTGCTTACAACGACAATTTCGGCACGTCGGAGGAGAAAGCTTTTGTCGCGTATTTCAAAGCACGTATCGACGAGTTGAGGAAAATTTACAGCAAAATTTATCTGATTCGGAACGAGCGCGAGTTCAAAATATTTTCCTTTGATGACGGCGCACGCTTCGAGCCGGATTACGTGCTTTTCCTGCAGAAAGAAAATTCCGCGGGTTTTGAGCAGTTTCAAATTTTCATTGAGCCGAAGGGCGAACATTTAGCGGCAAATGATTCGTGGAAGGAAAAATTTCTGCTGCAACTGAAAGACAAGGCAATTCCCGTGAAAATTTTTGTTGACGACGGTCGCTATAAAATTTGGGGCTTGCAATTCTTCAACCGAAATAAATTGAGCGATTTTGATTCGGAGTTCAGAACGCTGCTTGACTGATAAAACAAAAGACCGCCCGTTAATTGAGCGGTCGATTTTTTTTCGGTCGAAAATTTTATTTGAGTTCAAGCGATTGACCGGGCTTGACGATATGAACTTTTGCGAATTCGACGAGCTTAACCAAATCTTCGGCGTTCTGCTTGATAATGTCCCACGTGTCGTAATGGAGCGGAATGACATTGGCGGCGTCGAGGAAAACTGCAGCCTTGGCCGCGTCGACAGGATCCATTGTGTAATGTCCGCCAATAGGCAAAATCGCGTAGTCAATCTTGTCACGTTCGCCGATAAGTTTCATGTCGGAGAAAAGAGCCGTGTCGCCCGCGAAGTAAACAATTTTTCCGCCGACGCCGATAACATATCCGCAAGCAATACCGCCGCCGATACCGGAGCTGTGGAGCGCGGGAACCATCCTTATGAAGCCGAATTCGGTTTTGACAGTGCCGCCGAGATTCATGCCGATAGTTTTGACGCGTTGACCGCCGAAGTCAATGATTTCGGGAATGCCGACGACCGTCGCATTTGTCCTTACGGCAATGTTCGGAGCGTCGCCGATATGATCGCCGTGCGCGTGCGTGATCAAAATATAATCCGCCTCAACGTCTTTATCGCTGATTGACGCTTGAGGGTTGCCTGTCAAGAATGGGTCGACGAGAATTTTAGTCGTGCCGTCGTCAAGCTGAAAACAAGCGTGTCCGTAATAATTGTAAGTCAACAAAATGATTCGCCGTTACTGAAAACTTATAAAAAGTTATAAAAACTCTTATGTTTCATTCCTGCTTCAAAGAATCCGCTTTCACCTTCGCTACTCACGTTTGCTGTAACTCTCCACAGGCTTAAATTCCCCGCTAACGTACGGGTACATATTACAAGAGTCGTGAAAGTGACTGACTTGCAATACCAGCAACATATTGTCCTTTCGTAATATTTAGCAAAAAGTCTGTCTGTCCAATGCACATTCCATCGAGCTGCTTTTTCGCTAGGTTTGTACCGGGCTGCGGTGACAGTCCTCAACTGACCTTGGACGGGTAGCTTAAAAGCACTCGGCGACATCTGCCACGAACCTCATCACTCGATAAGGCTTTTCTTTTTTTTTTAACTTATTATAATTTTTTGCCTGTTATCAGCCCCCCTAAAATATTTTTCATGCTTATTCGCCGAAACGTCCCATAATCCCTGCAAAAAAAACCGTCAAGCCCGAAAGCTTGACGGTTAAAAAATTTATGTTGCGAAAAATATTTCTTAGTATTGGAATCTCTGCAAGGAGTTCTGCAAGTCTTGAGCGAGGCGAGCGAGTTCGTCGGCGGCGGAAGAAATTTCTTCTGCGGAGGCGGACTGTTGCTCGGCTGCTGCGGAGACACTTTCCATTTCCTTGGAGACTTGAACGCCCTTATCCAAAATCTTTTCGGAGCGGTCACGAATCGTGTAAGTAAGTTTTTCAACTTCCTTGAGTTCGCTGACCATGTTGGTAGCTTCTTTCTGGACATTGTTGGAAGCGTCGCGAATGCTGTCGAACGTGGAGCGCAATTTCTCAACGGAGCGCGTACCGTCACGGACAGCGGCGTTACCTTTCTGCATGGAGTCGACAGCGTCGGTGGTATCGGATTGAATATCGCCGATAAGCGTGCCGATCTTTTGAGCAGCTTCTTGAGATTCTTCTGCGAGTTTGCGGACTTCTTCGGAAACGACTGCGAATCCGCGACCGTGTTCACCTGCGCGAGCAGCCTCAATAGCCGCGTTCAATGCAAGCAAGTTAGTCTGTTCGGCAATACCGCTGATAGCCTCGACGATTTGCCCGATTTCCTGCGAACGTTTGCCGAGTTTGTCGACGGTGAGAGCAGAATCATTAACAATCTTTTCAACGCTGATAATTTGGTTGACAGCAGTTTCGACAGCTTCAGTACCGGCGGCCGCCTCGTCATTAGCGGAGGCAACGTGCGCGGCAACTTTATCGGCAGTCTTGGTCAAGATGTCAATGGAGCCGAGCGCATTGTTGATAGCGTCCATAGCGTCGTTGACGAAGGTTTGCTGTTCGACGACTGCACCGGCGGAATTGGTGACGGATTGAGCAACCTGTTCAGAAGCCTGCGCACTCTGATGAGCGCTGGCAGTGAGTTCTTCAGAAGAGGCCGCAAATTGGCTGGAAGAATCGCTGGTCTGATGAATCAGCTTGCTTATCGCCTGGCGCATTTCACGGACTGCAAGAGCCATAGCTCCGAATTCGTCACCGCGGTCAGCGTCAAGCAAATCTGTGCGGCGGAAGTCGCCATCTTTGAGCAAATGCAAAGCCTGAACCATGTTGCTGAGAGGATTGGTAACAGCTTTGGTAATGGAGAGGCTCAAGAGAATCAAGAGGACGAAAGTTGCACCGAGAGCAATAAACAGATTGCGGACGGAAGCTGCAATGCCTTCGTTGCTGCGAGCAATAGTCTTGTCGGAATCTTCGTAAGCTTTTTGCTGGATAACCAAAATTGCGTCGCCGCAAGAAACTGCATAGGGCATAACTTCATTCTGGTAGAATTCCAAGGAAGCGTTACGATGAGCGGCGATAGCTGAAGTGTCGCCTATCGGAGATTTCATCTGGAACATTTTATCCGCGCCGGCTTTGAATTTGCTCCATTCGCGTTCGGCAGCGTCGACTTGTGCACGAGCCTGGGCGTCGTCCTTAACAATTTCTTCGTAGAGTTTCAAGGACTCTTCCAACTCTTTAACGCCGCCGTTGTATTTGTCGAGGCGGGATTGATAAAGAGCCGGGTCAACAGTCAAAGGAGCCAATACCGCTTGAACCTGTGCATAACGTACGGCGTGGCGGCAACGGCCGATTTCAAAAATGCCTTTTAAGTATGTTTGACTTATGATGTTTAAGTCTTCTTGCGCTGTCATGACGGCGAAGTAGCCGACCATGCCGATGACAATCATTCCGACGAGTGCGATGACGTTAAGCAACAACAGCTTATAAGCGACTCGCATGTTGTTCAACCACTGCATAAAAAAATTTCCCCCTTTTCTTGGCGGTATAAAAAAATTTTTTTGCTTGAGATTTTACGACAAGAGCAATTTGTCCTGTCAACCACCCATCTCAACCTCGAACGTTTCCCGGATTTTAGAAAGTAGAAAGTAGGGAATAGATTTTTCTAATCACTAATCACTAACCACTAATCGCTAACTTTAAGGGCATAACTTCCCGACGTTCGCGCGGTAGTAAAACCTTGAAGGATTGTAATCTATATTGTGCCGTTACTGAAAACTTACAGCTAGTACTGGTTCCTAGTTCCTAGTACCAGAATGTTTCATTCCTGCTTCAAAGAGTCCGCTTTCACCTTCGCTAATCACGTTTGCTGTAACTCTCCACAGGCTTAAATTCCCCGCTAACGTACGGGTACATATTGCAAGCGTCTTTTTGGTGACTAACTTACAATACCAGCAACATTTTGTCCTTTCATAATATTTAGCAAAAGTCTGACTGTTCAATGCACATTCCATCATCGCTTGGCTCTCGCTAGGTTTGTACTGGGAAACTGGTGCCGGTCCCGGCTCGGGCTGCTCTAAAGAGCAGGCAGCGGCAGTTACGTCCCTCGTCGCACCACCTTATAACTTTATAAGGCTTTTTAGAACTTTTCTTTGCCTGTTATTAGCCCCCTCCCGAAAGAGTCCCTTTCCGCTTATATGTAAGCACTTCGATTTTAGTTTAACGAAAAAGGAAAGTCAATGATAAATCAATCGGCATTAATCATAGCATAAACGGCTACATGAAGTCTAGGATTTTGCAAAAAAATTTGACGGTCGGAAAATTTCACCGCCGCCATTTTTAGGAACTAGTAATTAGGAACTAGGAACTAGTAGGGATTAGGGAATAGTAAAAACTAGTTCCCAGTTCCTATTTAACAAGCGCGTCCCAGGCCTCGTTGGCACGTTCGACAAAAATATCACGGATACGCTTGCTTTCGCCGAGACCTTGAAGTTTAGCCTCGACTTTGAAGCCCATTTTCTCAAGGATGACTTTGTGCGAGTCGTCCTCATCGCCGGCCATATCGTTATTGGCGTGGTCACCGGCAACCATCATCAGCGGCATTAAAATTATTTTCTCAACCTTGTGCATTTTGAGCTTGCCCGCCCAATCCTCAAGACGCGGCCAACCTTCGACCGTGTAAATGTGCACGTCGTTACGTTTCATTGCGCGAAGTTTTTCCTGCATAACGGAATAATACGCGTTGGAAGGATCCGGCGTGCCGTGCGCCATTAAAAGAATCGCCGTGCCCTTTTTATACGCCGGCAAATGCAACGATTGCATGACTTGCATAACGTCATCGGGCTGATCTTCCTGCCCCTGCCAATACATCAGCGGCGTACCGAGTGACATTGCCTTGAATTGCGTTTTGTACTCGTGGAAAAGTGCAACGTCGTATTTGTATTCCATGCCGGGGATAACGTCGAGTGATACGAGAGCAATCCTCGTGTAGCCTTCGCGCTTGAGTTGATCAAGAGTTTGTTCAGGCGTCATGTAATCGCATTTGCCTTCGTTTTCCATGATGTGCTTAAGGACAATGTGGCTGGTGAAGGCCGTAACGACTTTAGCGTTGGGATGAGCGGCTTGAATGGCTTTAGCTGTCGCGTCGATTGACTTCGTGCGTTGATCTTTAAAAGTCGTGCCGAAACTCAAAACTACAATAGCGTCCTTGTCCCTGTAGCTGTCGAGCGCAGGATTTTTGTAGCTTAAGACGCCGATTTGAGTAGCCATCTGCAAAGCTGCGGGCGGATTGGCGACCTCTTCGTTGAGCATGTAGGCGGCTTCGGCGTGCGCAAAAAATAAACTTGAACACGCCGCACCTACCGCCAAAAATTTCTTCCAAGACTTCACTTAAACTCCTCCTTTTTATCAGTTAGGAGTTAGGAGGTAGGAGTTAG
>JAFRSO010000007.1 GCA_017427545.1 Selenomonadaceae bacterium | reverse complement strand
ACCTTCTTGCAGATGTACATGGTTTAAACTTAGATTATCTGCAGGTGGATTTTCTTATGATAAAAAGCCACCCGTAATAAAAAATATAAAAACTAAAAGCCCTTCGGCAACACGTCGGAGGGTTTTTCGTTGCCAAAACTAAATTTTTTTGCTAAACTTGTAACGAAATCAAAACTCCAACGTATAAACTATAGAAAACGAAAGGAGATTGATAAAAATGGCAACACGTGAGGAAAACATCAAGAAAATCAATGACGCGCTGGAAAAGTTGAGCGACGACGAACTCGAAAAGATTGCTGGCGGTTATACTTGGAATCATTGGGATTGTATCGACAAACCGAACACCGACAACGCCCAAAACACCCCTGCAAATCAGCTTGGTGTTAAGAAAGCTATTCAATGGATTAAATAACCAACAAAAAGGCGGCTCACGGTCGCAATCGTTAAAAAATCTAATCAGTAACCGTTTTGCTTTGACGGAGCTAAAATTTTCTGCTAAACTTGTAACGAAAAGGAATTTGAGACGTATAAAGGAATGAAAACAGAAAGGAGACGATAAAAATGGCAACACGCGAAGAAAATTTGAAAAAAATCAACGAGGAACTGGAAAAACTCGACGATGAGCAACTCGAACAGGTCGCGGGTGGTCTTGGGTGGAATATACTTCGTAACAAAGATCAAATTATCGCCGAAAATTCAAATCAGCTTGGTTATCATATGCCTTTTACTAAATAACTAACAAAAACGCGGCGGACGGTCGCAATCGGTAAAAAAAAGCCCTTCGGCTTATGTCGGAGGGTTTTTCGTTTGACGGAGAAAACTTTCACCTCTCCTATAATCGGAGGGCGATTTTTTTTGAGCAATGTGTTATAATCGGCGAAATAATTCTTGGGAGTTGATTTATCTTGAAGAAATTTTTAGCTTTAATCTGCGCGACGGCACTTTTGATGACCGGTTGCGGCGGTGATAATGTGTCAAAGTCCGAACCGCCTAAGGACAAAGCCACAATCGGCGTCATAACGCACTTGAACGTAAGCGAAATCGAATACAACGACTACATGAAAAAGCTGGAGAAAAGTTATCGCCCGTCGAAAGCAAATATCAGCGCGGAATATAAATATTTCAATAAAATAAATGATATGCAGCTCGCGCTTGAGTCGAGGCAGATTGATATGCTCTCAACTTACCAAAATGTTGCCGAATATATGCTTCAACGCTCCAAAGACAAGGAAATTTTGCCGAGCGAACGTTATTTGGAAGATTCATTTTGTTTTGCACTGCGCAAAGGTGATTCGATTCTCAAAAATGACCTGAACAAGGCGATTAACAATATGATTTCCGACGGGACGTTGGCTAAGCTGGCTAAACAATACATTGCAGACTTGAAAAATGGCGCGGAGCCTCCCGCAGTCCCGATAAATCATATTGACGGGGCGGACACGATTAAAGTTGCCGTGACGGGCGATTTGCCGCCGTTCGACATGATTTTGGCTGACGGAACTCCTGCAGGTTTCTCGACGGCGGTTTTGTCGGAACTTTCTCGGCGCATAAACAAAAATATCGAACTCGTAAGCATCGACAGCGCGGCAAGAGCATCAATTCTCTCGTCGAAGGGCGCGGACGTTGTATTTTGGGTAGCGGTTCCCAAGGACAGCATAATTTTGCCGGCTCATATTGATCAACCCGAAGGAATTGCCGTCAGCGATCCTTACTATCACGATTTGATTACTCACGTCGGTTTGAAGAAATAATCCAACAAAATTTCTGCCCTTCGATTAGGTCGGAGGGTTTTTTCGTTGACTGCCATAAAAAATTTTGCTAAAGTGTGTTCGAGGTGATGAAAACATGCGTAAAAAAATTTTGGCGGCGATAACGGCGGGATTGATTGCATTGGGGAGTTTCGGAATTGCTGACGCCATGCCCCGTGATCAAATTGCTAAAATTCAAGTTAAAAAGGCGTCCGATTTTAAATATTGGACGAAAAATTCAGTCGCAAAACAAAAATTAATCGAATATGTCACCGACGTTACCAATAAACGCAGCAAAAATTTTATCCCCGTCGAGGACAGGCTTGCGGTTTTCGACGTTGACGGAACGATTGCTTGCGAAACTGCGCCGTTTTGCTTTGATTTTATGATGTTCGTGTACCGCGCGCTTGACGACCCCGATTACATTGCTTCTGCGCAAGACAGAGCTAACGGCGAGTTGGTTAAGGCCGCGATTTACAATCACAAGATGACAAATGACGTGCGCAGGAAACATTGTGAGTCCAACGCTTCAGTTTTTGCCGGCATGACGTCTGAAGAGTTCGCCGCTTACACGAGAAATTATTTAAACACACCCGTTGAGGGTTTTGATAATTTAAAAGTCGGCGAGGCTTTTTATTTGCCGATGATTGAAGTAATTTCCTATCTTAAAGCCAATAATTTTAAAATTTATTTGGTCAGTGGCGCGGACAGAGATTATATGCGCACTTCTGCAGAAATTTTTCCCGTCGACGGCATGATTGGCACCGATTATAAGCACGTCGCGACGAATCAGGGCGATATTGACGGCATGGATTACACTTTGAAGCCTGATGATAAAGTTGTGCGCGGAGATTTCGTCAGCAAAGATATTAACATGAATAAAGTCAGCAATATTGCTCGTGAAATTGGCAAAAAACCTGTCCTAGCGTTCGGAAATTCAACCGGCGACAGTTCGATGATAAATTTTTCCATGCGCGACAATAAATATCGGACTGCGGCATTTTTCGTGATATGTGACGATCTGGAGCGCGAATTTGGCAACGTCGACAAGGCAAATAAATGCATTAAACTTGCTGACAATAACGGCTGGATTAAAATTTCAATGCGCGACGACTTCAAGACCATTTACGGTGATAATGTTAAGCTTTCGAGATAAATTTTGATAAAAAATTAGGGCTTGGCTCCGAAAATGGAGTTTAAGCCCAATTTTATTGCACGGATTTTTCCATTTCATTTGACTGCAGAAAATTTTTTTGCTAAACTCTGTAACTAAATCGGATTTTGAACGTATAAACCATAGAAAATTATTTGGAGGCAGATAATATGACTGAAGAAAAGAAAATTTCAGATGAAAAACTCACTGACGAGGAACTTGACAAGGTTGCGGGCGGAGTAAAATATATTCCACCCGGCTTTTCTCCTACAAAATCAAGTTTTGACGACCAAATTAATGTTAATGGGCAAAATCAGACTAACAATCAAAGATTTATTCCGATATAATTGGTAAGTAACACTCATAATCCAAAAAAAAACCCTTCGGCACATGTCGGAGGGTTTTTTCGTTGCCAAAACAAACTTTTTATGCTAAAGTATATTCGAGGTGATGAAAATATGCGTAAAAAAATTTTGGCAGCATTGACGGCGGGATTGATAGCGTTAGGGAGTTTCGGAATTGCCGACGCCATGCCCCGCGACCAAATTGCTAAAATTCAAGTCAAAAAGGCTAAGGATTTCAAGTATTGGACGAAAGGCTCCGTCGCCAATCAAAAGCTCGTCAATTTTGTCACCGACGTTACCAATAAGAACAGCAAAAATTTTATCCCCGTCGAGGACAGGCTTGCGGTTTTCGATATGGACGGAACTATTCTTTGTGAGACTGCTCCGTATCCTTTTGAGGGAATGTTATGGATTAATCGCGCTCTTTACGATGAAAACTACACAGCGTCCGAATCGGATAGAAATTTTGCTATCGGCTTGGAAAAATTCATCAAAACTAAAAACCCTAACGATATAAAAGGAAGCAGTGAAAATCGTCAAGGTTCTGTTTTTGTCGGAATGACAAATGATGAGTATGCGACTTACGTCGAAAAATTTATGCAAAAATCTGTTGACGGCTTAAGCAATTTGAATTTTGGCGAATCTTTTTATCTGCCGATGATTGAAGTAATAAAATATTTGCAAGCGAATGACTTCAAAGTTTATATTATTTCGGGCAGCGACAGAAATTTGGTTCGTATTTTGGTCTGCGACATGTTAAAAATCCCGACGAATCAAATTATCGGCACTGATATGAAGATTTTAGCGTCAAATCAAGGCGATAAAGACGGTAGAAAATATAATTACCGCGAAGATGATTATCTGATTCGAGGCGAATTCTTTTTCAAAAACTTAAATATGAATAAGGTCGTAGGGATTGCGCGTGAAATTGGAAAACAACCGGTTTTGGCATTCGGCAACAGCGATGGAGATACTTCAATGCTAAATTACGCGATTAACGGCAATAAATACAAAAGTTTGAGCTTTTTTTTAATCTGCGATGACATGGAGCGCGAATTTGGCGATATAAAAAAGGCTGACAAATGCATTAAACTTGCTGACAATAACGGCTGGATTAAAATTTCGATGCGTGACGACTTCAAGACGATTTACGGCGACAATGTTAAGCGTTCCAAATAAAATTTGAAAAAAATTAGGGCGAGGCTCCGAAAATGGAGTAATCGCCGCAAAAGTTTTTAATAAAGATTTCTCGAAATTGGACATGCAAGAGTACTTTTGATTGAAGTTTCGGATATTTGAGCGGCTCGTCGATAATTCGGCGTTCATGGTCGCAAAACAAGCAAAAACCCTTCGGCACACGTCGGAGGGATTTTTCGTTGCCAAAACAAAATTTTTATGCTAAAGTGTATTCGGAGGCGATAGAAATATGCGTAAAAAAATTTTGGCAGCATTGACGGCGGGATTGATAGCGTTGGGGAGTTTCGGAATTGCTGACGCCATGCCCCGTGATCAGATTGCTAAAATCCAAGTCAAGAAGGCCAAAGATTTCAAGTATTGGACGAAAGGCTCCGTCGCCAATCAAAAGCTCGTCAATTTTGTCACCGACGTTACCAATAAGAACAGCAAAAATTTTATCCCCGTCGAGGACAGGCTTGCGGTTTTCGATATGGACGGAACTTTTATCTGCGAAAGTGCGCCGTGCTACTTCGAGTGGATGCTTTATCTTGAACGCGCTCTTCACGACCCCGATTATACGCCGACGCTTGAAGATAAAGCATATGCGGAGATGGTGAACGCCGAAATTTATTCCGGACACTTCATGACGGGCAAATTCCCGAAAGGTATCGATTTAGGCGAGGCAAAATCGCAACAGTCAGTTTTCGCGGGAATGACGCCGAAAGATTACGAAGCTTACGTCAAAAAATTCATGAACAAGCCCGTCGAAGGTCTGACGAATCTCAAATGGGGCGAGGCATTTTATCTGCCGATGGTCGAGGTCATCAAATATTTGCAGGCGAACGACTTCAAGGTTTATATCGTGACAGGCTCGGATCGTCCGGCAATGCGCGTTATGGGTTCGGAGCTGCTGAAAATCCCGTACAATCAGGTAATCGGCACGAATCCGAAAATTTTAGCGGCCAATCAGGGCGACACTTCCGCTGATGATTATGCTTATCGTCACGATGATTATCTGATTCGCGGCGGACTCACTCAAAAGAACTTGAAGATGAATAAAGTTGTTGCTATTGAGCACGAAATTGGCAAGCAACCTGTCCTTGCATTCGGCAACAGCGGCGGCGATACTTCCATGCTCAATTACGCGATAACCGGCAACAAGTATAAAAGCTTGGCATTCTTCGTTATCTGCGACGACACTCAACGCGAACTGGGCAACATTGACAAGGCGAATAAATCAGTCAAGCTTGCCGACAATAACGGCTGGATTAAAATTTCGATGCGCGACGACTTCAAGACCATTTACGGCGACGACGTTAAGGTTGATAAATAAATTTTCTGCTGAATATGTAATGAATCGAAATTCCGAACGTATAATAGGCAGAAAATAATTTGGAGGCTGATAACAATGGCAAAGGAAATCTTGAAGGACGAAATTTTGAAGGACGCGGATCTTGAACAGGTCGCGGGCGGTTCGTGGATGGAAAGCGTCGGCGATTTCAACGAAGCTTTTCAAAGAAAATTGCCCGGCTTTGAGAATATCAACCCCACCACTACTGAAGGCGCGATATATTTGCTGAAAAACTGGACTGACGGCGACAATGTCGTTGGCAAGCTGAAAAATATGTTCGCCGGCTACGGAATCGAAATGACTTACGAAGGCAAGCCTTTTGACCCGAACACTTACACATATCAGGGCAAGAAAATCACTCAAGACGAAGCTTGGAAAATCATTGACGGCAAATAATTTAAAAATCTCGTACTCAAAAACTCTTCGGCTAATGTCGGAGGGTTTTTCGTTTGACGGTAGAAAAATTTTTTGGAGGGATTCGGATGTTTCGATTTGCGCACAACAATTTGAACGTACTGGATTTGGAGCGGAGCTTAAAATTTTATGCGGACGCCTTGGACTTGCACGAAGTCGGCGGGATTAATGTCAGCGACGACTTCAAAATAATTTATCTCGGCGACAGTTTCGGCAGCCATCACAAATTGGAGTTGACGTGGCGCAAAGATAAAACTGCGCCGTATGAATTGGGCGATAACAAAGTTCACCTTGCCTTCACGACGAAAAATTTTGATGCCGCTCATGCCCGTCACGAGAAAATGGGTTGTATCTGCTACGAAAACAAGGAAATGGGAATTTATTTTATCGAAGACCCCGACGGTTACCGGCTTGAGATTTTGCCGGAATAAATTTTTGACGCTTACGCAAAAAAGCCGCCCGATAATTTGAGCGGCTTTAAATTTTTTGTCCGTGAAATTTTATTCGATTTCGATTAATTCATATTGAGGATTGCCGAGACCTTTTTCCGCCATAGCAGAAAGTTGGCGCAGACCGTGACGAGTTTCAATGCGCTCCTTCAAGTCGTGACTGTCGGCGGCGGCATAAACCAAATCTGCACAAGCTTGGTCGACGGCAAGAATATCGGTTGAAACTGCAATGCCGATGTCCTTCATAGTCGGCTCTTCAGCCTCAACGCCCGCGCAGTCACAGTCGACACTCATGCGGCGCATAACGTTGATAAAGACGATGTGCTTGCCGAAATAATCGCAAGTCGCCTTCGCACTGTCGCACATGAGCTCCATAAAATATTCTTTAACCGGCCACTGCTCAAAATCTTCAGGGACATTATTGGGGTCGAGACCGTGAACTTGAGCCTTGCCGACTTTGCCGGACGCGTTGCCGATACCGATATTTTTCATTGAGCCGCCGAATCCGCCCATGTAATGACCTTTGAAGTGCGTCAAGACAATCAGCGAATCATAGTTGACGAGGTGCGCGCCCATAGCAACTTCCTTGAGGTGGAAACCGTTGCGGACGGGCAGATTAACGATTTTGTCGCCCTCGTCCATGATGTCAACGTCGCAGAAAGTCCAGCCGTTGACTTTGAGCGTCTCGCGATGATCTTCAGTCGTGTAACGATCGCCCTCGTAAAGCGTGTTGCATTCGACGATAGCGGAGTTGGGAATTTGCGCCTGGAAAGCTTGAGCCATATCGCGCGGAATGATATTCGGACCATGCTTTTCACCGGTGTGAAGTTTGATAGCGACTTTGCCGAAAATATTTTCATCAATCATTTTGTAAAGCTTGATGAGGTGTTCAGCGTCGATTTTCTTCGTGAAGTAAACCTTCGCCGCCGAGCCTTGATATTTTTCGCCGGTAACATTTTTGCTGCCGACGACCGGAGCTTGGATAGCCATAAAATTTTTCCTCCTTATCCCCACGCAGGGGTTTAGTCGGATAAATAATATTCCTTTGAGGTTACTTAAGTCAAGCCCTAACGACGCTGATTCGCTGTTGAATGTGATTGCCCGAAGCAATTTCATCGACCATAGCCAGCGCATAATCCGCGTAGCTGATGACACTTTCGCCCGCCGAATTCAACGTAAACTCTTCGCCCGCGAGAATATATTTGCCGATACGCTCACCGTCGGGCTGAAAATCTGCCGCGGGACTTATAAACGTCCACTTAACATCATTGCGCTTGCGAAGTTCGTCGAGTTCATCAGATTGAGCCTTCGCGGTCGGAACATATTCAGCGGGGAATTCGGGCGTCTTGAAAAGTTGCGTGGTATGTTCCTTGTCGACGAAAAGACTGCCCGCGCCGCCAACGATTAAAAGTCTAACGTTTGTGCCGCTCAAAATGTCGCAAAGATGTTGACTGGTCGTGGTGTGGAGCGGAAGAGTTTCAGGTGTCCATGCTCCGAAGGCGTCAACTACCGCGTCGAAATTTGCAAGGTCATTTTTCTCCAGCGCGAGAATATCTTTCACGACGACTTTAGACGCGCCGTCAATTTCAGCTGCCCGCCGAACAAATGCCGTAACCTCAAATCCGCGAGCTGCCGACTCCGCAATAACCTTGCGTGCCACTCTACCTGCTGCCGCCACTACTGCAATTTTCATTTTGAATTCCTCCGAAAAATTTTTTCATCATGATAAATTTTTTTTGTCTAAAAAGCAATAAGGCACCTTTTTATAACTATTTGAGTTTTTGGGTGCGGTGAATTAAAATTTTATCGGAGGAGAGAAAATGATAAGCAAAAAAGATTTACCGGATTGTCCCGTAACAACGACCTTGAGCTTGGTAAACAGCAAGTGGAAAGTTTTTATTTTGCAAAGGCTGCAAGAGCGTTCATGGCGATATAACGAGTTGAAAAAATCTATCGCGGGAATAAGCCAAAAAGTTTTGACGGACAGCTTGCGCTCATTGGAGTATGACGGGTTAGTTCAGAGAAAAATTTTTAACGAAAAGCTTCCTCACGTTGAGTATTCGTTGACAACATTGGGAAAGGAATTTCAATCGGTACTCGACGCACTTTACAATTTCGGCTTATATTACAAGAGACATGTTACCGCTTCATGATTTGTGCGCCGTGCCTGTCGACGTTGAGAATTAAAGCCTTCGCCGCGACGTTGTGATTTTTGAATTCCTCGACCATAGCCGCCGCGATTTTATCTTCAAGACCGCTTTTGAGCGTCGTGAAGGCAATCAAGCATGAACCTGCGCCGGAAATTGCCGCGCCCAATGCTCCCGCAGATTTTGCCGCCTCGAAAACTTCACTCATGCCCGGCACCAATTTTTTTCGATACGGTTGATGTAATGCGTCGTCGAAGGCAAGCGGTAATAAATCTTCGCGACCCTCGACCAACGCCGCGATTAACATTGACGCCCGACTGACGTTGAATATTGCGTTTTTCATTGAGACGTTTTTGGGCAAAACTTTTCTGGCCAGCCGCGTCGACAATTCAAAATCGGGAACCGCGACGATTAATTTCAATCTGATTCGCGGCAGGAAGCTGAAAGTTTGAACTTCGCCCTTATCCATGACGCTGACTGTAAAGCCGCCGAATAACGCGGGCGCAACGTTATCGGGGTGACCTTCAAGTTCCGTGGCAAGTTTCAAAAGTTCTTGACGATTGAGCGGCGAGCCGATAATTTCATTGGCCGCAACCAAACCTGCGACAATCGCCGTGGAAGATGAGCCGAGTCCGCGAGAAATCGGAACGTTATTTTTCATGCGGATAATTGCGCCCTTGAAATCATTTTCGCGATTGACTTCTTGCAAGAGACGCCGCACGGCTTGCCACGTCAAATTTCTTTTGCCGCGAGGAATATTATCCGCACCTTCGCCCTTCGACTCGACGATAACCTTGCTGCCTTTCAAGAGCGTCAAGTCAAGATAATTATAAATCGTCGTCGCCAATCCCAGACAGTCAAAACCGGGTCCGCAGTTGGCTGAAGTTCCCGGCACTCGAACGACTGCGCGATTTTTTTTATTGTCCATTATAAAGTTTCTCCAAGAAAAATTTTGTAATTTAGAGGCCGCGCGCCTTTGAATTAGGGACTAAGGGAATTAGGGAATTAGAAACTTATTCCTTATTCCTTGTTCCTTAAAATCACTCCACCCGAATCACGTTGAAAATATCGTCGACGACTGACAGAGCCTTCAACGCCGCTTGCGCCTCCAAAATATTTTTGTGCTTGACCTTGTGAGTGATAACGACAATCTCGACGTGATTAGTCTCATCAGTTTTCGTCTGCACGACGGATTTTAAGCTGACATCGACGTTGCCGAAAGTCGTCGCGATTTTGCCGAGGACACCGGGTTTATCTTCGACGAGCAAGCGAATATAATAGCTTGAAACGGTTTCTTCGACGGGACAAATTTGGCGTTTGTGATAGCATGTGCAACCGAAACGACCTGCCGCACCTCGTCCAAGTCCGCGAGCAATTTCGATAATGTCACTGATGACGGCGGAGGCAGTCGGTTTACCTGCACCGGGGCCGAAGAACATTGCCTCTTCAATCGGATAGCCGCGCACAAAAACTGCATTCATAACACCGCTGACTGCGGCGAGAGGATGAGTTTTCGGCAGGAGGACGGGATTAACTCGAACGTCGACGCCCAATTCCGTGTCACGACCGACCGCCAAAAGTTTCACGACGTATCCAAGTTCCGCGGCATAAGTAATATCTTCGGGCGTAATGTGCGTAATGCCCTCAACAGAAACGTCTTCAAACCTCACGCGGGAATTGAACGCAATCGACGCAAGGATAGCGATTTTGCGAGCAGCGTCTTTGCCCTCGACATCAGCGGCAGGATTCGCCTCGGCATAACCTTGAGCTTGCGCTTCCTTCAAGACGGTTTCATAGTCCGCGCCAAGTTCAGTCATTTTCGTGAGCATGTAATTTGTCGTGCCGTTGACAATGCCCAAAACCTCGGTGATTTTGTTGGCAGTTAAAGAACGTTTCATCGGCATGATAATCGGAATTGCTCCGCCGACTGCCGCTTCAAACAGAAAATCGATTTGATGAGCGTCCGCCGCATCGAAAAGTTCATGGCCGAATTGCGCGACGACATCTTTATTTGCGGTGACGACGTGTTTACCGTGAGCCATTGCCCGCAGAATAAAATCCTTCGCAGGTTTGACGCCGCCCATAAGCTCGACGACGATTTTAATTTCCGGATCGTTCAAAATTTCGTCGTAGTTGTTCGTGGCAGGCAAACCGCGTTCCTCAAGTGCGGGAATTTCTCGCGGCAGAACGAGAATTTTTTTTATGTCAATCGCAGTATTCGCCCGCTGATTGATGACGTCACGATTATTTTGCAAAACTTCAATGACGGAGCCGCCGATTGTGCCCGCGCCAAGAAGTCCGATTTTTACACTGTCCATAAAATTTCCACCCTTCCTGAATTTAATTATCAGTGAAATATTCTGCCGCCGAAAAAATTTTCCTGCAACGAAAAGCCGGAGTTTGTATAATGAATTCAAATTTATATGCGGAGGAGAAATTCACGGTGACAAAAAAATTTTCGGTACCAATCGTCGCGGCAATGAAAAAATATTCTGCGGACGGAGCATTGGCATTTCACACGCCGGGTCATAAGCAAGGTCGCGGCGCACATGAATTATTGCGCGAACTTTTGACGGCGGAAGGTTTGCGGCAGGAAGTTTCACTAATGGAAGAGCTTGACGACTTGCACGAGCCGCACTCCTGCATAAAGGCGGCGCAAATTTTAGCGGCCGGATTGTGGCACGCGGACGAATGTATTTTCATGGTCAACGGGACGACTTCGGCGGTACAAGCAATGATTTTCGGGACACTCAAGGCGGGCGATTTAATCATGATTCCGCGCAACGCTCATCGTTCGGTAATTTCGGGATTGATTTTGTCGGGAGCGACGCCGATTTTTTTGCCGGTTGAGTTCGACGAAAAATTCAATTTGCCGTTAAATGTCAGCGTCGAGACGATTGCGCGGGCGATAAAAAAATTTCCGCAAGCCAAAGCCGTATTGCTCGTGTCGCCGAATTATTACGGAGTGGCGGCGGACGTTGAAAAAATTTCAAAACTTGTTCATGCGGCGGGAATGATTTTATTGGTCGACGAAGCTCACGGGGCGCACTTGCAATTTTCGGACGCGCTGCCAAAATCGGCAATGGATTCGGGCGCAGATGTCGCCGCTCAATCGACGCACAAAATTTTAGGCTCGCTGACACAAACCTCAATGCTTATGATAAAAAATTCTGTCGACGCCGAACGAATCAAATTGGCGGCAAGTCTTTTGCAGACGACAAGCCCGAATCAATTATTGCTGGCGTCATTGGACATCGCGCGCTTGCAAATGGAACTTGACGGCGTGGAAAAAATTTCTGCGACGGTTGAGCTGTCGAAAAAACTTCGGGCGGAGATAAAAAAAATTCACGGGCTGAAAACTTTCGACGCCGTGAAAAATTTTTCATTGGACACGACGAAAGTAACCGTGAACGTTCAAGGCTTGGGATTGCCGGGTCAAGAGGCTGAAAAAATTTTGCGCCGCGAACTGAAAATCCAATGTGAACTTTCAGACGCGGCTAATTTATTATTTCTGATAACTTTTGCCGACGACGCGGACACAATTTCAAAACTCGTCGAGGCATTGAAACTTTTGCCTCATCGCCCGCCAAAAACATTTCCCATTTCCCATTTCCCTTTTCCCTTGACCATTGCCTTTCTCAGTCCGCGGGAAACTTTTTATTCGCCCGTCGAAGTCGTCGAGCTGAAAAAATCCGTCGGGAGAATTTGTGCGGAAGAAGTGACATTTTATCCGCCGGGAATACCGCTGCTAATGCCGGGCGAAAAAATTTCTGATGAGGTCGTCGCGCTGATTGAACGTGAAAAAAAATTCGGCGGTCGAATAATCGGAGCCGCCGATAAAACTTTGATGACGATAAAAGTCGTGTGAAAATTATTGCTTGAGGTTTTCGAGAATCTTTTTTGCAGCGTCAAACATTTGCGGGATACCGTCGGGATTTTTACCGCCGGCTTGAGCCATATCGGGACGCCCTCCACCGCCGCCGCCTACGAGTTTGGAAATTTCCTTGACGATTTTGCCGGCATGAACGCCCGCCGCCAATGCTTTCTTATCCGCCTTGACGACCAGTGAAACTTTGCCGTCATTAATCGCCGCAAGAACGATAACGCCGCCTTCGAGCCTGTCGATAAGGAAATCAGCGGTGTTGCGCAAATCGTCGGGAGTTTTCGCCTGCACGACGCCTTTAACGTATTTCAAGCCGCCAATTTCTTCGCCGCCGACCAAAATCTTTTGAGCCTCGGCACGTTCCTTTAGCTTGTGAGTCTCGTCGAGTTCCTTGCGCATGGCTTTATCTTCGGCAAGAATTTTTTCGACTTGAGCGGGCAAATCTTCTGCGCGGACTTTCAACAGCGCGGCCGTCTGATTCAAAAGTTCGGCTTGATGAGTGGCATCTTTAATCGCGGCACGCCCCGTGACAGCTTCAATCCTGCGAACGCCTGCAGCAATTCCGCCTTCGCTGACGATTTTAAATCTGCCGATCTGCCCGACGTTTTTGACATGCGAGCCGCCGCAAAGTTCACAGCTGAAATCTTCGACGCTCACGACGCGTACAACATCGCCGTATTTTTCGCCGAAGAGAGCCATTGCGCCGAGTTTCTTAGCCTCGTCAATCGGCATTTGTTTAATATCAACGTCGACGGCCTTTAAAATCTCCTCGTTGACAAGCTCCTCAACGTCGGCCAGTTGTTGAGGCGTGACGGGTTCAAAGTTCGAGAAGTCAAAGCGTAAACGTTCGGGCGTGACGAGTGAGCCGGCTTGATTGACTTGATTGCCGACAACTTTTTTCAACGCGGCCTGAAGTAAATGCGTCGCCGTGTGATTGCGGGCGGAGGAAAGTTTTTTGTCGCGGTCGATTTTAATTTCAACGACGTCATCGACTTTGACTTGACCCTCCTCAACGTAGGCCTCGTGATAAATCGTGCCGTCGGGAAGTTTTTTTGCGTTGGAAATTTTAATCTTGCCGAGTTCGCCGATAAGATAGCCCTCGTCGCCGACTTGACCGCCGCCTTCCGCATAAAACGGCGTGCAATCCAAAATAATTCCCGCCTCGTCACCGTCATGAAGTTCCTCAACAATCTTGCCGTCCTTCCACAGCACAAAAACTTTCGACGACGTACAATTTTCGTCGCGGGTAAGATGTTCGGTGTCGACGTTGAGCAAGTCGGGAACGTCCAATCTTTCATTGGCGGCACGAGCTGCGCGGGCACGTTGACGCTGATTTTCCATTGCCGAATCAAAACCGGCCTTGTCGGGAGTCAAATTATTTTCCGCTAAAATTTCTTCCGTCAACTCGTAAGGGAATCCGAACGTGTCGTAAAGCTTGAAGCAAATTTCGCCGTCAAGTTCAGTCTTGCCCGCAGATTTAGCACTGTCAATTTCGCGCGTCAAAACTTCCATACCTTGCGCAAGCGTCGCGGCAAATCTGTCCTCTTCAAGGCGGACGACTTTTTTAATGTAATTGACACTCTTGGCAAGCTCCTCGAAGTCGGCAATGTCGCCGTAAATTTTCGCAACGGCATCAATCGCGCCCTCAAGGAAGGCGTCCTTAATCCCCAACATGCGCCCGTGACGAATCGCACGCCGTAAAATTCTGCGCAAGACGTAGCCGCGTCCCTCATTCGACGGCAAAATTTTATCCATAATCATGAACGCCATCGACCGCGCATGGTCGGCGATAACCTTCATGGAAATATCTTTCTTCGCGTCGACGCCATATTTAAGCCCGCTGATTTTCTCGACGTATTCAATTATCGGGAAAAGTAAATCGGTCTCGAAGTTGGAATTTTTCTGCTGGAGGACGCTGGCAAGTCGTTCAAGTCCGCAGCCCGTATCGATATTTTTATGTTCAAGCGGCTTGTATTCGCCATCCTCGGTTCTGTCAAATTGCGTGAAGACGAGGTTCCAAATCTCCAAAAATCTGTCGCAATCACAGCCGGGCGCACAAGTATCTTTGCCGCAACCGCGCTCCTCGCCCAAGTCAATATAAATTTCACTGTCGGGGCCGCAAGGTCCGGGGCCAATCTCCCAGAAATTATCATCAAGTCGAACGATATGCGCGGGATTAAGTCCGGGCTGCTTGAGCCAAATTTGCTCCGCCTCATCATCGTTGGGATAAATCGACACCCAAAGTTTTTCTCGTGGCAAGCCGCAAACTTCCGTCAAAAATTCCCACGCCCAAGGTATCGCTTCGGCCTTGAAATAATCGCCGAATGAAAAATTTCCCAACATCATGAACGCTGTATGATGCCGCGCAGTCCGTCCGACGTTTTCAATGTCACCCGTCCGCACGCAACGTTGATTCGTCGTCACTCGCGGACAAGGCGGTTTGAGTTTGCCGGTAAAGAACGGTTTAAGCGGTGCCATTCCCGCGCCAATCATCAAAAGTGTCGGATCGTTTTCGGGTATCAGCGAAAAGCTCGGCATGATTAAATGCCCTTTGCCCTCGAAAAATTTCAAGAACGCCTCGGCGATTTCTTTGCCTGTCATGTATTTCAAAATATCTACCTCCATTATAGCTGTTAGCTGTTAGGAAAGCTCAAAGCTTAAAGCTATAATAGCACAGCGGGTTGTAAATGTCGATTAATCTTTGTAAAGGTCGGTGGAAAGATAGCGGTCGCCGGTGTCAGGCAGGAGGACTACGAAAGTTTTTCCGGCGAAGTCGTCACGCTTGGAAAGTTCGATAGCTGCCGCCAATGCCGCGCCCGATGATATACCGACGAGAACTCCTTCAGCCCGCGCAAATTCTCTGCCGAACTTAAAGGCGTCTTCGTTGGCGACGGGAACAATCGCGTCATAAATTTTCGTGTCGAGAGTTTCGGGAATAAAGCCCGCGCCAATTCCCTGAATTTTATGAGCACCGGCTTTACCTTCCGACAAGACCGGCGAAGTTTTCGGCTCAACAGCAACGATTTTGACGGCGGGATTCTTTGACTTTAAAAATTTTCCGACACCGCTTAAAGTTCCGCCAGTTCCGACACCTGCAACGAAAACTTCGACTGCGCCTTCAGTGTCACGCCAAATTTCCGGACCGGTCGTCGCCACATGAGCTGCAGGGTTCGCGGGATTGGTGAACTGTGACGGGATAAACGCGTCGGGAATTTCTTTTGCAAGTTCTTCAGCCTTGGCAATCGCACCTTTCATACCCTTTGCGCCTTCAGTCAAAACAATTTCCGCGCCGTAAGCTTTGAGCAACTGTCGACGCTCAACACTCATCGTTTCGGGCATGGTGAAAATCGCGCGATAACCTTTCGCCGCCGCAAAACTCGCAAGCCCGATTCCGGTATTGCCGCTGGTCGGTTCGATTATCACGGAATTTTTGTTGAGCTTACCTTCAGACTCGGCCGCCTCAATCATCGCCTTTGCAACTCTGTCCTTGACACTGCCGGCGGGATTGAAGTACTCAAGCTTAACCAGAAGTCTGCCGTTAAAATTAACTTTCGACGAAAAATTTTTTGCCTCAAGGAGCGGCGTGTTGCCGATAAGTTCCGTGACGGACGTGTAAATCATAGTAATTCCTCCTACGCGAAAGCCGCGCTCCAAAGTGAAGCACGGCTTGTTAATTTCTATTTGTGGCGGAGGGGGTGGGATTCGAACCCACGGTGGCTTGTGACCACACTTGATTTCGAGTCAAGCACCTTCAACCGCTCGGACACTCCTCCGCAGTGCACGTAATGTTATCACGCGTGAAAAAATCTGTCAAGCATTTTTGGCGGCTATCTTTAAAAGGAGGAGTATTTATGGAAGATCAAGTAAAAGACCAAGTTCAACTATTCAATCACGAAAAGTTTGGACAAGTTCGCCTCGTGATTATCGATGGCAGAATTCATTTCGTCGCGGCAGATTTGTGTCGTGCTCTCGACATCAAAAATCCGACAATGGCAATGAAACAACTTCACGAAGATGAGAGGGCTAAGTTCAACTTAGGGCTGCCCTATGGAGAAGTCAATGTTGTTAATGAACCGGGATTTTATCGCTTAGTATTCTCCAGTCGCAAAAAAGAAGCGTCTGATTTTCAGCGTTGGGTTTATCATGATGTGCTCCCGACAATTAACAAAACCGGTAGTTATTCTATTGCCGCGCCCGCAATCTCCGCCTCTGCCATGAAAAAGGCGTTGAAAAATCCCAGACGCCGTGCCGGTCAGCTTAAAGACTCTCATGTTTATGTTGTCCTCTTGAGCAACAACACCGTAAAAATCGGCAACGCAAGCGACATTAACGAGCGCATTAAGCAAATCGAGCGTAAAACCAATCTTAAGGTTTTGAATCACCATTATTCACCGCTCATGTCCCGCAAAAGTGCCCGCCTCATGGAAATTTATTGCCAAAAAATTTTTTCCCCTTACAAAACGGACGGGGAATTTTTTTCTGTCAATTTTGAGGCAACGTGTAATGCTATCGATATTATCGCAAAACTTTTTGACGCCGTCTCCGAAATTGAGCGCGGTGAAAAACTTTTGGCAATCGCGGAAATGTTGACTGATTCTCCCGAAAAACAACACGTCCTCGTAAATTCCGCAAATTTTATCGTCGGCAGCAAGTGCGATTGAAACTGCCGGCGATTTTTTTGCGCAAAAAAACCTCCACTCAATCGGGCGGAGGAATTTTTTTCGGGAAAAATTTTTCAGCAAGTGTGACAGACTTCGTAAATGCCGGCGCGTTTCAAGGTATCGACGACGGTATCACCGATATGGGCGACGGTGTCCGCAACCTCAATGCCGACCGCGTTAAGAGCTTTAATCTTGTCAGCAGCAGTACCCTTGCCGCCGCTGATGATTGCGCCCGCGTGACCCATGCGTTTACCGGGAGGAGCTTGACGGCCTGCGATAAATGCCGCAACAGGTTTTTCGGGCATATTCTCGGCTATCCAACGGGCAGCATCTTCTTCAGCATTGCCGCCAATCTCGCCAATAAGCAAAACGGCCTTAGTCTCGTCGTCATCCTTGAAGAGTTGCAAAATGTCGATGAAGTCGGAGCCTTTAACGGGATCGCCGCCGATACCGACCGAAGTCGTGATACCAATGCCCGCGTTCATGAGTTGGAAGGCCGCCTCGTAAGTCAAAGTTCCAGAGCGTGAAACTAAACCGACGTGACCTTTCTTTTGGACATTGGGCGGAATAATTCCGAGTTTAGCCTCACCGGTCGTCATAATGCCGGGGCAATTCGGGCCGATAAGACGCGTCTTTTTGCCGATCATGTAGCGGCGAACTTTAACCATATCCAAAACGGGAATGTGTTCGGTAATGCAGACGACCAAATCCAATCCCGCGTCAACCGCCTCAAGAATCGAATCTGCTGCGAAGGGTGCGGGGACGTAAATAACCGAAGCCGTTGCGCCGGTAGCCTTGACAGCCTCCTCAACCGTGTTGAAGACGGGGATACCCTCGACAGTTTGACCTGCCTTACCGGGTGTCACGCCGCCGACAATCTTTGTGCCGTAAGCGAGCATTTGTTTCGTGTGGAAAGTCGCCGCCTTGCCCGTGATGCCTTGAACGATGACCTTCGTGTTTCTGTCAACCAAAATCACTGTATCCTCTCCTTTGTAGGAACTAGGAACTAGGGACTAGAAACCTAATCCCTACTAGTTCCCAGTTCCTAATTACTAATTCCTAGAAAAATTCCTTGTCGATAATTTTGTCGTAAATGTAACCTTCGCGGACGCCCGAATCGCTGTAAAGTATGTGCAGACTGCCGAAACGTTTTGCCAGAACGTCAGCGATAATCAAGCCCGGCATGAACGTATGCATTCTTTCGGGGACAGTCTTCATGAGCAAAATTTTATCGGGGACAATCAATTCGTGGTCGCGTTGAAAGCGATATAAAATGTCATGAATCCGCCGCACCTCCATGCGCATATTCTTGTGCGTCATACCGTACATTGCGTTGTAAAGAGCCATTGCCCCTTTGAACGTGCCGCCTATGCCGCAAATTTGAGCGTGGCTGACGGCTTGAAATTCTTGCACCGCGCTGACAGTCGCTTCAGCTTCGGCGTACATTTCCGCACATTCGACGGCACTGGGCAAAATGTGTATGCCCGTGTAGCGCGTGTGAAAACTCAAGCTCCCGATTGGCAAGCTGGCCTTGACGCGAATCTCACGGTCTTTGAAGTAAACAATTTCTGTCGAGCCGCCGCCAATGTCGATGAGCAAGCCTTTTTCGTCAGTTAAGTCATGCGTCGCGCCGATAAAATCATAAGTCGCCTCGTCGTCGCCACTCATGAGCATGATATTTATTCCCGTGCGGAAAGAAATTTCGTCGACGGCTTGCGAACCGTTTACGGCGTTTCGGAGGGCGGCAGTCGTGAAGGCGGTTACCTGCGTTATCCCGAAGTCGTCCAAAAAGTGGCGATATTCGCCGATAATCTCAACGACTTTATCGATGCCTTGACGTTGCATCACGCCGTCGCGAACATACGACGCAAGTCCGACGGTATGTTTCCTTTTCATGAGCATTTCAACGCGGTCGCCGTCAATGTCATAAACCGCCATGCGAATCGTATTCGAGCCAACGTCAATCATTGCGTACAGCATGTTATCGCCTCCCTTGCCGCAAATTTATTCGGCGTCGATTTTGATTAACCTGCTTTTAGATTTTCTACTTTTCTTAGCGGGTTTTATCTACTTTTCTTTGCATTGTGATCTACTTTTCTTTGCGTGTCCAAAGAAAAGTAGCAAAAGAAAGGACGTTTTGCCGCTAAAATGGTCGCGGCGGCCGTCATCCATGACAGCCTCTAAAGTCATGCCGTTAAATTTTTCTATCCGCTAATTTCAGTCGGGGCTTTACAGATGATATTTTTGTCGCGGTCAAGGTAAACGACTTTGGCAATGCGCGCATTAATTATCATTCGGCGGCAGAGTTTGCAAGGTTCGCCCGAAGCATTTGAGTCGTCCGCACAATTCACGCCCGCAATATAAATCGTCGCGCCTTCCATTTTTTCAGGATCGGCATTAATGATTGCATTCTGTTCGGCGTGTACGGCAACGCAAAGTTCGTAACGTTCGCCCTTGGGCACATGAAGCCGTTCGCGTTCGCAAATGCCGCTGTCAATGCAATTCGTCTCACCGCGCGGCGCACCGTTATAGCCCGTGCTGATGATGATTTTGTCCTTGACGATAATCGCCCCGTAACGTCGACGCAGACAAGTTGCCCTTTTGCCGACTTCGCGGGCGATGTTCAAAAAATATTCGTCCCAAGCGGGGCGCGTGTTAGGTTGATTCATGTTTTTTATCTCTCCGAAGTCTTTAATTATTTTATGTTTTAAATCTACTTTTTCTTTGCGTGTCCAAAGAAAAAGTAGCAAAAAGAAAGGACACCTCGCAGGGGCGTTAGTCGCTCATGATTTTAACGTAGCGATAACCCGAAAGGTAGAGTTGCCCGCGGACTTCGCATCACGCTCAGTGCGCGGGCGTGGCCGTCATCCATGACGGCCTCTAAATTACGTGATGTGTTGTATAAACCTTCTGACTAAAATTTCGGCAACAATCGCGTCGACAGGTTCGGGCGGCACTTGCATTGATGTCGGCAAAAATTTTCTCCAACCTCGCGGAGGATTTTTTTTCCAATACTCCCGCCGCGCTTCTTCAGTCGTATGTTTTTCGTCGACCAGCTGAAATTTTAATCCCGCCGCAGAAATTTTTTCAGCCGCAGCCTTGTGAGTGGTGCCGTCGCCCAAAATCACCGCTTCAATATCGAACGTCGCCGCCAAATTTTTTATCACGCCGTCAAGTTCATCCGTCATGACGACGCGTTGAAATTTTATATCGCCCGCCGCCGTCAACACTGCCACGCCGCATTTGTCACGGCCGGGATCTATTCCCATGTACATCAGTTAGGGATTAGGGTTAGGGAACAGGGAGCAGGTTTTTCTACTAACCACTAATCACTAACCGCTAATCACTCTTCATCCCCTTTGCTCCAATTTTATATTCAAGCGCAGCGGGCCAATCGAATCGGTTTCTTCACGAGCTTTAGCCGTCAGCTGAATTTGTCCCTTCGCCGTCATAATCGAATCCAGCACTTCATAAAGTTGTGTGCCCTCCATGCGTCCGACACTACCCGTCAGTGGATCCGTCAAAACTCCTTTCTCCGCCGCGATACGATTTATCTCCGTCAAAAAGTCCCGCAAAATCGTTTCCGGCTCGACATCCTCCCCAAGCTCGTACGTTTTGGAAAGAATAACTTCGCCCTTCTTGAAGATTAATTCGTTCGGATAAAGTTCAAGTCTTGAGCGAACCGGCTCTCCTCTAACCAAATTGCCCGCCGCCGTAATCCTCAAAACCATATCGCGCCCGCCGGATTCAATCTCCTCAATGACGTGTTGCAATTCCGGCTGATAAATCCAAACCGAATTATCCTCATCGCCGCCGAATCGTTGAATCAAATTTTGCGTCGCCTGTTCGGCAAGGGCGTTGATGTCAGCGGAAATTTCTTCGGCATTGCGCCCGCCCCTAATGATTCCGCTCGCTAAAACTTCTCCGGCACGCAACGTTATATCGCCCTCACGAATCGCAATCAAACCTTCGCGCAACCGATGATTACGCTCCTCAAGTTCATTATTATCGCCGGTGAGTTTATCATTTTCGGAAGATAATTTCTCATTGTCGGCAGTCAGCGTGATGTTGAATTCGCCGAGCTTTTTATTGTCAGCCTCAAGTGTGGCGTTCGTATCGGAAAGATTTTCATTCTGCGCGGTGAGTTCGGCATTTGTACTTTCCAAACGCTCATTACCCTCTTTAAGACGGTCACTTTCTGCGCGAAGGTCTTCCTGCTCCGACTTCAACGCTAAAATTTCTTCCTTCGACATGCGCAAATTTTCATTCGCCCGTTCAAATTCCGTCTGCGCCTGGAATAGATTTTCCGTAGCCTCGTCCAATTCATCAAGCGTCGCGTCCATCGTCGCCCGCAACTCGTCCATTCCGAAAAGTGCCGTGCGGACGTTTTGCGATATGAGCACCATGAATCCGATTGACAAGCCCGTTATCAGGCAACCCGTCACGACCGTTACGATCATTGACGTATGACGCGGCCGCAATCCGAAAATTGACAGGCGTTTTTTACCAATCTTTGTGCCGAGTTTGTCGCCGATAAATGCAATCGCGCCGCCCGTCACAATCATAACCAAAATTAAATAAATTCCTTCCAATCAATCACCCCCGGCTTTCATCGGACGAGAGACGCTGAAGACGTGCTCGACGCGGCGAAATTTATTCATGAGCGTTTCGACTTGAGCGGCGTTTTGGACTTCGACGCCAAGTCTGACGGTTGAAGTTTTGTTATATCTGTTCGGGGCAGCGTGAATCGAATGCAAGTTGAGTTTCATTTCAGCGGGCAAGGCAATCAAATCTGCCAGCACACCGGCTTTATCCTCGCAGATAATTTCAAGCTCGACGGTGTAAAGTTTATCACTCGTCCCGTCCCAGCTGACCTCAATCATGCGGTTGACATCGCTCGTACCGTTTAAAATATTCGGGCAATCGGCGCGGTGAACAGTTACGCCACGTCCGCGAGTGATATAACCGGAAATTTCGTCGCCGGGAATTGGATTACAGCATTTCGCCAGCCTTACGAAAAATCCGCTCTCCCCCTCGACCAAAACGCCGTATTCCGAATTTGTCTGCTTGCGTTCGGGAATTTTTTTTATTTCAGCAAGCATGGCCGATAAGTCCGGCGGAGTATTTTCGGCACGCTCTTTTTTATGCATTTCGACAAGCTTTGTTATGACGGAGTGCGAAGACGTGCCGCCGTAACCGATACCCGCAAGCATATCCTCTTCGTTGGAAATGTTCATGCGCTTTGCAACTTCCGCCAGCCGATTTTCCTTGAGCAAGTCTTTGGGATTGTAGCCGAGTTTTTTTATTTCCGTCTCGATAATTTCACGCCCGCGATTAACATTTTCCTCACGATTTTCCCGCTTGAACCACGAACGAATTTTGCTGCGCGTATCACTCGAAGCCACGATATTTAACCAATCACGGCTGGGGCCATTGTTTGAACGATTCGTCACGACCTCGACAAAATCGCCGTTCTGAAGTTTGTATTCAAGCGGCACAATTCGACCGTTGACTTTCGCGCCGACGCAATGATGACCAACCTCCGTGTGAATTCGATAGGCAAAATCAATCGGGTTTGAACCTTGCGGCAGGACGACCAAATCTTTTCCCGGCGTGAAGACAAAAACTTCGTCGCTGAAAAAATCCAACTTCAAAGCCTCAAGATATTCTTTAGGATCTTTAATTTCTTTCTGCAACTTCGCCATTTGACGAAGCCACGAAATTTTTTGATCTTTATCGCTGGTTGCAGGTTTCGATGAGCCGCTTTCCTTATACTTCCAATGAGCCGCCACGCCGTATTCCGAAATTTTATGCATGGCGAACGTCCGAATCTGAATTTCAAGCGGATAGCCCAAAGCCATAACCGTCGTGTGCAAGGAGCGGTAACCGTTGCTTTTCGGCATGGCGATATAATCTTTGAATCTGCCGGGAATCGGTCGCCACTTCGCATGAATCACGCCGAGAACATTGTAGCAGTCCTTCACGTCGTCAACCAAAATTCTCACGGCCGAAAGGTCGTAAATCTCGCCGATGTCTTTATGGTCGCGCAGCATTTTTTTGTAGATGCTGTAAAAATGCTTTGCCCGCCCGCTAATCGACGCATGAATTTCCAGCTCGTCAAATTCCTCCTCAATTAGCCGCACCGCCTCGCTGATATAAATTTGCCGCTCACGACGTTTCTGCTTGACGTGCTCAACCAAATCATAATAAATATCCGGCTCCAAATATCGCAGGCTCAAATCTTCCAGCTCCCACTTGATATTTGAAATGCCCAGCCGATTTGCCAGCGGCGCATAAAGTTCCATTGTCTCCTTGGCAATGCGTTTGCGTTTATCTTCGCGCATGAATTTCAGCGTCCGCATGTTGTGCAATCGGTCGGCAAGTTTTATCAAGATGACGCGCAAATCTTTTGCCGTAGCGATGATTAATTTTCGATACGCTTCAATTTGCTGTTGCTCTTTGGTCTTGAAATAAATTTGTCCGATTTTTGTCACGCCGTCGATTAAAAGCGCAATTTCCTTGCCGAACATTTCCTCCAGCTCGTCAAGCGTGAAGATTGTATCTTCAACCACGTCATGTAAAATTGCGGCGGCTATCGTCGTATCGTCCATTTGCAGTTCGGTTAAGATTGCCGCAACGTTGAGCGGGTGATTTATATACGGCTCGCCTGACGCCCGAACTTGTCCCGCGTGACCTTCCTTGGCGACCAGATACGCCCGTTCGATTAATTCCAAATCCGCGTCGGGTTGATAGCTTTTTACCGTGTCCATTAAAAATTTTATCGTGACGGGCGGTTTACCCTTATCGTTCACAGTTATCGCCTCCCGAAACCATTGTCTGTCTGCCGATTGATTGTACAATGCTTTTTTAAACCTGTCTACAAAAAAATAACCGCACAGATTTTTTCCGTGCAGTCATAAAAATTTTATTGTGAAGGGGTTAGTCTTGCATAATCGCCTTGACAGCAGTTGCCGTGTCAGTAAGCGGGAAAAGTTCATAGCCGACGCGATATTGATAGCCGAGGCGTTTCAAAGTTTCGTAGACAGCGTGATAATTAATTTCGCCGGTACCGGGCTCATGACGGCCGGGGCAGTCGGCAATGTGAATGTGACCGATTTGGTCGAAATATTTTTCAATGTTGTAGCAGAGCGCGCCCTCGTTGTATTGCATGTGATAAGCGTCGAACAGAATCATCAGGTAAGGCGAATTGATAAGGCGCGTAACTTCCGCTGCCATTTGAGTTGTCTGCAAGAAATTTCCGACGTGATCGACTTTGATGTTGAGGCCTTCCAAATTCATGCGGATTTTATATTCTTCCGCGAGTTTGACGGAGGCAAGCAACGTGTCGTACATGGAGCAAAGCTTAACAGTGTCGGAAAGTTCGTCGTAATGATTAACGACAATGCCGCCGTCGCCGAGTGCGTTTGAATGAATCGTAACGGAGACTGCGCCGACTTTTTTAGCCGCGTCGAGGGAAGCCTTGAGGTTTTCAAGATAGCGTTCCTTGTGAGTGGGGTCGACGAGGGAAAAATCATTGTCGCCATTGAAGCCGCTGATAGTAATTTGAGCAGCTTGAGCCGCGTCACGAACTTTATCAAGGTCGCGGATTCTCCAATCCCAGAACTCAACCGCGTCAAAGCCGTCAGCCTTGGCCGCCGCAAATCTGGCATAAAAATCTTGCTCTGTGTAAAGCGTGTCGATACAAGCGCATCTTTTCATGATAAATTTCTCCTCCAAAAATTTCACTTAGACTCGCCGCGTCTATGGAACATTTCCTCAATTTGTTCAAGTGACTTGCCCATAGTCTCCGGTGCGAACAAGTAAACCAAAGTCAACGCGATTATGTTTATCACCGCTGTTTTTGCAAAAAAATTGACCCACGCCTTCGATTATGCTAAAGTGTACTTGTTAGAGTCCACCAAGCTCGTCGAAGTATGGGGCAAAAATCTTTTCGAGTAATTCTAATCGTTTCGGCGGGCTTTGTAAAGTTCAAAGGAGCGATTTATATGGAAGTCAATGAAGCAAAGAAAATTTTGCTTGCCGCGCCGCTTAATCCGAAAGAACGAATCGCACTCAACGTTTTGTTAGCAGAGCTGGACATCAAAGACTTGCCCGGCGAAATTTGGTTGAAAATCGGCGGCTTTGAGAATTATTATAAAATTAGCACACGCGGACGTATTAAAAGTTTTCATAAAGGGACTGTCCGCATTATGAATCTTCAAGTCACTAAAGACGGTTATTTACGCGTCGAACTTCATGGCGACGGCAAAAAGAGAAGAACTCAAGTTCATATTCTCGTTGCTGAAACATTTATTCCAAATCCCGAAGGCAAGCCGCAAGTCAATCACATTGACGGCAACAAATCTAATAACTGTGTCGAAAATTTGGAATGGGTCACGGCATCGGAAAATATTCGTCACTCTGTCAGAACGGGTTTGCAAAGAAGCGGTTGTGATCGTCCGGGCGCAACTTTGACTGCCGAACAAGTCCGTTATCTTCGCAAAAAGTACAAACCTCACGATAACCAGTTCGGATTAAAAGCTTTCGCCGAAAGATTTGGCGTGAGTTCGACAACGATTCAAAAAGCTCTCAGTGGCAAGCGTTATAGGAACGTGGTTTAAGCTCACCTTGCGTGACCATGCGTCCGCGACGTTCTGCCGGTGCCAATTCAGCTAAGTAGATAGGAACCGTCGTTGCCGCGCCACCTACCGCTAGTCCTAAGAAAAATCTGCACACGATCATTATCTTGGCAGTGGGAGAAAAAGTACAACCTAATGCCCCAAAGAAGAATAATACCGATAAGAACAAGAGCATTTTTTTACGCCCGTATCTGTCAGCTAATCTGCCGCCGCAGAAAGAACCGATAGCCGCGCCCAAAAGCAAGATACTGGTTACCAAACCTTCAAGCACGGGGTCGAGATTAAGTTGGCTCGGCAACGCCATAAAAGGCAATGCGCCGTTAAGAACGCCGGTATCGTAGCCGAAAAGCAAATTTCCGAAAGTCGAGACGAACATGACTTTGAACAGAAATTGCCGCGGCGATTGCTTAGTCTCGCTCATGTTTAACCCCTCCATCATATTATTTGTTAGTGGCTAGTGGTTAGTGGTTAGAAAAATTCTAACCACTAACCACTAACCACTAATCACTAATCACTAAAGCTTGGGCATAAGCTCACAGATTTTAACGGGACGATTTTCTTCGGCAGATTTACGAGCGGCGTCGGCGATTACGATACTCATCAAGCCGTCCATGCCCGTTGCCAAAGTCGGCGTATCATTTTGAATCGCCAGCACGAATTGACGGACTTCTTCAGCATAAGCCGCGCCGTAGCGATCTTTAATCGTGACGAGAGGTTTTTCAGCAATAATGCCTTCGCGAGCGTTAAGCGTTGCCTGCGAGAAAATGTCGTTCTCCACAGTGACTGCGCCTTTGGTGCCGAAAACTTCAGCGCGTTGATCGTAACCGTAAACCGCTTCCCAAGAGTTGTCGATAACGGCAAGCGAATTATCTTCAAAACGCATGGTGATAACGCAAGTATCGTCGCGGGTAATTTCGGGCTTATCCTTGTTTATGAGCTTTGAACCCATAGCGTAAACTTCGACGACTTCGCAGTTATTGAGGTAGCGAGCCATATCGAAATCGTGAATCGTGGTGTCAGTGTAAATGCTGCAATGTTCGCCGCCGGGAGCCGTAAAATATCCCATAGCGGGCGGGAAGGGGTCGCGGGAAGTAATCTTGATGACGTGAACATCACCAACTTTGCCGGCCTTAACGTATTCATGAGCTTTAGCAAAGTTGTGGTCGAAACGGCGATTGAAACCGAGTTGGAGCTTGACTTTGCACTCTTCGACGACTTTCATAGCCTTGACGATTTTGGCAATGTCATAATCAAAAGGCTTTTCGCAGAAAACATGCTTGCCTGCACGAGCTGCTTCCATAATCAAATCGCCGTGAGCTGCCGCCGGTGCACAGATGACCACCGCTTCAATTTCAGGATCTTCCATGATTTTTTTGTAATCGGTGACGGCTTCGGGATATTCCATCTCTCTTGCCCACTCATTGTACTTAGCCGGATAAGGATCGGCGACGCATTTGAGTTTGGCTTGCGGAATTGCCGTCATGATGTTGCCGATATGCACGCATCCGACATTGCCCGCACCGATAACTCCAAGAACCGTTTTTTTCATTACGATTAACCTCCCCAAAAATTAAATACCCACAACTGAACGAATATATCTACGCGCTTTTAAAGCGTACTCAAAAGGATTGCTGATAGCGGGGTCTTGTTCCGCCTCGACGAGAAGCCAGCCTTCGTAACCATGTTTGTCAAGAATTTTAAAGACGGCAGGAAAATCAACGCATCCATCGCCCGGCACTGTGAAACAATTTTCAAGTACAGCGCGACGGAAATAGAAACCTTCACGGCGAGCCTGTTCCATTTTATTTTTGCGAATGTCCTTCAAGTGAACGTGCCCGATTCTCGACACAAATTCTTTGCAGGCTTGAGCGGCATCTTCGCCCGCAAATGTGAAATGCCCCGTGTCAAAGCAAAGGTAAACGAATCGTGGATCAGTTGTCTCCATGAGCCGCCTCGTTTCAGTCACTGTTTGCACGACTGTCGCCATGTGATGATGAAAACAGAGTTTAAAGCCGCGCTGATGAGCAATTCTGCCAAGTTTATCCAGGCCGCTTGAAAGTTTTTCCCATTCCGAATCAGTCGCAACGGGTTTTGCCGCGCCGAACATCGATTCTTTCGACGCAAACAGGCACCTGGTCAATTCGCAGACGTTGATTCGATTTGCGCCGACTGCCTCCAAAAAATCCAGCTGCTTAACAAATTCTCGCTCATTGTCCTCGTAAGGTTTCTCGCACAGGTACGACGAAAACCATTGGCTCGCAATTTTCAAACCGCGCAAGTCCATTGCCCGCTTCAAGACTTTAGGATCCGTCGGATATTTCCCGCCGACCTCTGTTCCTTGAAAACCTGCCAGAGCTGCTTCGCTTACACATTGCTCGAAAGTGTTTTCTCCGCCAAGTTGCGGCATGTCGTCATTCGTCCAACCAATCGGCGCGATACCCAAGAGGATTTCTCGATTTTCAAACATTTATCAGCTCTCCTTTCGATTTATTTTCGTGCACGCACACATTTTATCCTAAAAAAAATTTCTGTCGAACTCTTCGCTAATCTTAGCTTTCAAATCCTCTAAAAACTTTTTTCAGTCCCCTAATCCTTTGTGTGCGAGCACATTTACTGTACACATTATATCAATTACTTTTTCATTGTCAACACCGCACAAAAATTTTATCAAAACTCCACATTCTCGGAGTTAATGATATTTATTTGCGTGAATTCCAAGGGCTTAATGACATATTCGCAGTCCATGAGCAAATATTTCATCAGTTGAAGTGATTTTCGGCCTTGACTGTAAATGTCTTGTTCGAGCGCAAAATCAACTTCGCCGGATTTGAGTAATGCCTTCGTCGAACGCGGCAAATCATGACAAACTACAATGGGTTTCTTGCTTAAAGACAAATTTTTAATTGCCTCTGCACAGGCGGCTACACTTTCATTAACCATGTAAATCCCGCTCAGGCTTTCATCCTCACGAAATTTTTCCTTCACGACTCGAAGCGTCCGACTGTACTCGTTGAAACTTTCCACCACTGTAAAATCACTTCGGGAAAAGCCGCACTCCGTCATTCGCTCAAAAAAACCTTCCAGCCTCTGCCTATGCGCTGAAAACTTCAAATTACCTACTACAATCAATATTTTTCCGTTCGGAACGCATTTTATCATAATCTGCGCCGCTATTCGCCCGCTCCTGACCAAATCTTGACCGACAAAGCAAACTCTTTTGCTATCGGCTATATCTGAATTAAATGTTATCGTCGGAATGTCTTTAGCGGCAAGCTCCGCTATTTTTTCGCGAATCAACGAATTGTCTTGCGCACAAATGCATAAACCATTTATTCCTTCCGATAGAAAATCAGAAATTTTTTTGACGCAAATTTCCGGCTCGTCGGAAGCAAATTCCTCTATCAGAACTTCTATTCCATAAGTATTGAGTTCACGGCGCGATTCCTCAATCCCACGCGAAATTTCCTCTTTGAAAAAGCCTTTCCATTGCGGCAAAATAACTCCGACCTTGCGCGTCTTTCGACTGAAGGCCAGAGCACTTGCCGCCGCATTGGGTTTATAATCCAACTCCTTCATTACCTCAAGAATCCTGTTGCGGACTTCAGGGCGGACGTTCGGGCGATTGTGCAAAACTCTATCGACCGTCCCGCGCGATACGCCCGCCATCCTTGCAACAGTTTCAACGGTTATTCTCATGAAAATTTTCCTCCGATTTATATTTTTACAGCGTGAAGTTTTTCAGTTAAAGAAATTACTTTTCCCGAAGTGATCGGCATATGTTCCCGACTCCCAAGCCGGAATGTTCGCGAATTCATCAATTCCAATTTATTTTTCGGGCGCGGCAACTCAAAAGTTTTCTTGTCGCGGTCGATTATTATCAAGCCCAGCTCCTCAAAAATTTTTATCGCGCTGTCGAATGTGTACGTCGAAAAATTTTTTCCCGACTCGTTGAAAACATTAACCAGGAAACATAAATCAAATTTTTCCGAAAAATTTCTGGCACGACGCAAAAAATTATAAATTTCGACGAGCTGTTCACGGTTCGGAAATTCGCCCTCCTTCGCAACCGGCTCCAAACTCGACACGGTGCACTGAATGCGAACTTCGCCCTGCCACTCATTAAGCGACGGCTCATAAGCCAAGTCGATTGATTCATTTTCGACGAGCGGCGCAAGATTTCCGCAATTCCACGCAATAGCCCGGATATTTTTCTCCTCGTCAAGCGTGAAACTCAAATGCGATTTGTCCGAACCGATTGCCTTGGCCGATGAGCCGCGAACATTTTTGCAAGCAAGAATCGGATGCGGATTGCCCAAACCATACGGCTCGAACTTGTCAAACTCGTGCGCCACATCTAAATTTATCTCCGCGGGCGAAACGATAGCGTCGACATTCAAAATCGGCTGAAAGTCTTCGTCGCGCAAATGATTTCGCACATAATTATCAAACCGCTTCGCAAATTCGGGAACTTTTTCAGTTGCGATAGTCAATCCCGCCGCTTGAGAGTGACCGCCGTATTGCTCGAAAAGATCGGCCATGCTGTCAAGGGCGTTTTTCATGTGAAGGGCGGAAATACTCCTGCATGAGCCGCGAGAAAAAATTCCGTCCGGCGTCGTCAAAATTATCGTCGGCAGATTGTAGCGTTCGACGAGTTTTGAGGCCGTCAAACCGATAACGCCTTCCGCCCAGCCTGCGCCCGAAATTACCAGTGAGCATAAATCGCCGCCGAATTCTTCACGCAGACTGCGGACTTTCTCTTCAGCCTCCGTCAAAATTTGCGTCTCAATATCCTTGCGGCGTTGATTGAGTTTGTTGAGTCTTCGCGCCAAAGTCCGAGCCTCTTCGGCGTCTTCAATCAGCAAAAGTTTCAAGCCTTCATCAGCCGTGCGCAATCTTCCGACTGAATTTAATCGCGGCGCAATTTGAAAGGCAACATGTCCCGCAGAAATTTTTTTACTTGCACCAATTCCCGACGCCAAAAGCAATGCATTCAAGCCGACGCATTGAGTTTCGCGCATTGCCTTTAAGCCCATGCGGACGATTTTGCGATTTTCCCCGACGATTTGCACGAGGTCTGCGACGGTCGCCAACGCTGCAATTTCAATATCAGTCGTGTAGGTTTGAAAATCGACGCCGTTAAGTTCCTGCATAAGTGCCTGGCTAAGTTTGAAGGCGACGCCCGCTCCGCATAAATTTTTTTCGGGATAGGGGCAACCGCGTTGATTGGGATTGACGACGGCGACGGCTGATTTAATTTCGTCAAGCGCGGGCAAGTGGTGGTCGGTAACAATCACGTCGAGAGCATTTTTCACGGCGGCAATTTCCTTTTCATTGGTTATGCCGCAATCGACGCTGATTAAAAGTGTTGTGCCCTCCGCAGAAATTTTTTCCAGCGCGGGAGCATTCAAGCCGTAACCTTCCGAGCGGGCGGGAATATAACTTTCAACGTTCGCGCCGAATTTGCGAAGCGTCCGAATCAAAATCGCCGACGCACTCATTCCGTCAACATCGTAATCGCCGTAAACGCAAATTTTTTCCTTAGCGTCGAGAGCCCGTTTGATTCTGTCGACGACCTTACGCATTCCGAGCATCAAAAACGGATCGTTGAAAGGCGCGTCCTCCGGCTCAAGAAAATTTTTAGCTGACCGAGCGTCTTTAATCCCGCGATGATATAAAACTTTCGCGGTCAACTCACTTATGCCCAACGCCTCCGACACCGCCCGTACACTTGCCGCGTCCGCTTCCTTAACAATCCATTTTTTTCTCATTTCAAACCTCCGTCCTTGTGTAACTTTTGCCGATTGATTGTACAATGCTTTGCTGAAACTGTCCACAAAAAAATCCCCCGCCCGATTGAGTGGAGGTTTTGGGGCAAAAAAAATTCGCCTTTCACTTTCCGCGAAAAGTGAACTTCTTTGCAACAGCGTTCAACCAAGTGAGCGTCCTCGCGGAACATGCACGGCGTAAAATAAATATTATCGATAGCCGAGTTACTGTCGTGTTTGATTTCACCGAAGCGGTCGCAAAGACGTTTGCTGTAACCAATTTTAATATTACCGTTGCTCATTTTGAGCGCATAGACACGAAAAATTTTAAGGGGAATTTTGGGAAGAGCGGGTTTAGCGGGCGTATCAATAGAATAACTGCCGGTTTTGCGAATCGACGGTAAAATTTTATGATAAACCCAATATTGGAAAGCACAAGCCTCTTTTTTTCGACTGGAGAACACCAAGTGGTAGAAACCTGGCTCATTAACAATATTGACTTCACTTTCTGCCGATCCTATATTCAAAATAGGGTCGACCACTACGCGACTTTCGGGGATTTTACCCTTTTCCGTCTTGTCGAGACGTTTAAGGATGTCCGACGGATTTTTGAATTCGAGAATTTTGCAAACATCGGAAGCAACGAGCCACGGCTCATCGTTAATCATGACGATACGAATTTTTCCGAACTTTTAACAGGCGAGCGGAAGAATGTCAAGGTAAATATTGATATTCTGTCCGCCGTACAAGCGATTTTTTTCGTTTAGGGACTAAAAATAATCCTCTGCAAACGAGCAGGGGATTTTTCGTTGTTGCGGCAAAGGTTGACAGAATCGCCGCCGTTAATTATGATTGATTCAATCAAAGGGAGGTAATATATTTGGAAACATTGACAGGCATGGAGCGGACAGCGAATTGCGGCGAACTTCGCATTTCCGACGTTGGTAAAGAAGTTCAACTGGCGGGCTGGGTTTCACGTCGACGCGATCACGGCGGTTTGATTTTCGTCGACATGCGCGACAGAAGCGGAATAGTTCAGATTGTCTTTGACGGCTCGACAGAAGGGTTAGACTTTGCGAAATCCGAGACGCTCCGCAATGAATTTGTTATCGGTGTACGCGGCAAGGTTCGTGCCCGCTCTGAAGATACAATCAATCTGAAAATGTCAACGGGTGAAATTGAAATTCTCGTCGAAGAATTGCGCGTCCTCAACAAGGCGAAAACTCCGCCGTTTTACATTCAAGACGGCGTTGACGTGGACGAAATGGTAAGATTGCGTTATCGTTATCTCGACCTGCGCCGCCCCGAAATGCAAAGAAATATCATGTTGCGCCACCGCGTGACAAAAATCATGCGCGATTATTTGGACGAAAACGGCTTCCTCGAAATTGAAACGCCGATGCTTTGCCGCTCGACGCCTGAAGGTGCAAGAGATTTTCTCGTTCCGAGCCGCTTAAATCCCGGACAATTTTACGCCCTGCCGCAATCCCCGCAAATTTTCAAGCAACTGCTAATGGTTTCGGGCTTTGAAAAATATTTCCAGATTGTGCGCTGCTTCCGCGACGAAGATTTACGCGCCGACCGTCAACCCGAATTCACGCAGCTGGACATTGAAACTTCCTTCCTCAACCAAAACCAAATCTTGACGATTATGGAAGGGCTGGTTAAGAAAATTTTTGAGACGACGCTTGATGTTAAAGTTGAAACGCCATTCCTGCGTATGAGTTGGGATGAGGCAATGACGCGCTTCGGAACTGATAAACCTGATTTAAGATTCGGTATGGAACTGCAAGACATTTCCGAATTCGTCAAGGGTTCGGATTTCAAAGTCTTTAACAGCGTCCTTGAAAATGGCGGGCAGGTTAAAGTTATCCGCGTCGACGATTACGCCAACATTCCCCGCCGCGAACTTGACGGGCTTGTTGAGTACGTCAAGATTTACGGCGCGAAAGGTCTTGCGTGGATTCAATACACTGAAGAGGGCGTTAAGTCTCCGTTCAAGAAATTTTACAGCGACGAAACTTTTGAGCAGATTAAAACTGCTACCGGTTGCAAGACGGGCGATTTACTTTTGGTCGTCGGCGATAAAGCTTCAGTCGTCGCGCAGGCTCTCGGTGAGTTGCGTTTGGAAATGGGTCGTCGCAGAAATTTAATCGACGCGGATAAACTTTGTTTCCTGTGGATTGTCGATTTCCCGATGTTTGAATACGTCGAGGAGGATAAACGCTACAAGGCAATGCACCATCCGTTCACTGCGCCGCGTGAAGAGGATATAGAATTTTTGCTGACTGCGCCCGAAAAAGTTAAGGCGAACGCTTACGATATAGTTTTGAACGGCGTGGAAGTCGGCGGCGGCAGCTTGAGGATTTATCGCAGTGACTTGCAGGAAAAAGTTTTCGAGGCAATCGGTTTGACGCATGAAGAAGCTCACGCGAAATTTGGATTTTTAATGGACGCGTTCGAGTACGGCACTCCTCCGCACGGCGGCATAGCTTTCGGGCTGGACAGATTGGTTATGCTCATGGCGAAGAGAAAATCAATCCGCGACGTTATCCCCTTCCCGAAAACTCAAAGCGCGATTGATCCGATGAGTCATGCGCCGAGTGAAGTCGACGATAAGCAACTGCGCGAGCTGTCAATTAAAACGACCGTCAAGAAAAAATAATCCGTGACTTTTCGAAAAAAATTATCCCCAATCGCGGGGATTTTTTTTTGTAAAACTTCACGGCTTGCGCCACTCAATCATATCGTCGGGCAGATTGAACAGCCGCAAGATTTTGTTGACGATGTGATTTATTTGAGCTTGCAAAGTTGCCGGCGTGTTGTAGAAAGTCATGACGGGCGGCATGATTATTGCGCCGCAGTCGGCAAGTTCTTTCATGTTGCGCAGATGAATTCGGCTAAAGGGCATTTCTCGCGGGACGAGCAAAAGTTTTCGATTTTCCTTCAAGCAAACATCAGCTGCACGGAGCAAAAGATTTTCACAGTAGCCGGACGCAATACCCGCCAAAGTTTTCATTGTACACGGTACAATAATCATGCCGTCGACGAGAAAACTTCCGCTGGCAATGGAGGCGTCCATTTGATTCACGTCGTAAACGCAATCGGCAAGGCGTCGAATATCGAAAACGTCAAAATTCGTCTCGTCACGAATCGTCAGCTCGGCACCTTCGGTTATGATTAAATGCGTCTCAACCGAATCAATTTCCTTGAGCCGCCGCAAAAGTTCCACGGCAATCACGACGCCGCTGGCACCGGTCATTCCGACAATCAATCGCATAAAAATTTCTCCTTTCAATCAACGGACAATCAAAATGCAATGCTTAACCGGTTCGGCTTGAGCGGCTTCAGCAAGTGTCGTCGTAAAAATTTTTTCGTCGGGGTAAGAGAGGCGCGCGCAGATTGTGACGGAAGAATTTTCATTCCAGCCGCAGTCAAGCAAAATTTTTGATATGGTCGCAGAATTGTATTCGGCGTCGGTGAGAAGTCCGAGAATTTT
>JAFRSO010000066.1 GCA_017427545.1 Selenomonadaceae bacterium | reverse complement strand
GCATGAACTGCGCGATAAAATTTATGCCCGCATGGTTGAGCACGTCGGCAATCGGCTTTATTGGGTGCAATGGGCGCAAAAAGTCGCCGTCATCGTCGAACGCCACACAAAACGAATCACCGAATTAATTTCCGTCGAGAGCGAGCCGCGAAGGGCTTTTTATAATTTCCTTCACGACCTGCAGAAAAATATCAATCCGAACGTCACGCCTAAAGAAGCGATTGATATGTTGGCTCAACATCTCGTCACGCGCCCGGTCTTTGAAGCTCTGTTTGAAAATTATTCCTTCGTGCAAAATAATCCCGTCAGCCGCGCCATGCAAGAAATTCTTGATAAGCTCGACGAAGACGGCTTGAGCAAAGACCATGAAATTTTTTCTCGTCTTTATGAAAACGTTCGCGAAAATTGTCGTGACATGGGCGACGCCGCCAATCGTCAGCGAATCGTCAACCATCTCTATGAAAATTTTTTCCGCATCGCGTTCAAAAAGACCGCCGAAAAGCTCGGCATTGTTTATTCGCCTGTCGAAGTCGCAGATTTTATTCTCCGCTCCGTTGACGCCGTGCTCAAGAAGAAATTCAATCGGACGCTCGCCGATAAAGATATTCATATCATTGAACCTTTCGTCGGCACCGGAACTTTTATCGTGCGCCTTATTCAGCTCGGATTGATTCCTACTCGCGATTTGATTCGCAAATATAAGCACAAAGAGATTTGGGCTAACGAAATTATGTTGCTCGCTTATTACATTGCCGCCGTCAACATCGAAAACGCTTTTCACGACGCCGCGAAACTCGACGAATACATTCCTTTTCCCGGAATTTGTCTTACCGATACTTTTCAAGCTTACGAAGACGATAAACAGCAGACTTTGGAGATTTTCGGCTCGCTGAAGAAAAATTCTGAGCGCGTCGAAGAGCAAAAGAAATCTCCGATTAAAATTATTGTGTGCAACCCGCCATATTCCGTCGGACAAAAATCCGCCAACGACAACGCGCAAAATGAGTGGTATAAAAATCTTGAGGAGCGAATAAAATCAACCTACGCTGCTGCAAGTATCAACGGTTCCAAGAAACCTGCATTATATGACAGCTATATCAAAGCTTTTCGTTGGGCAAGCGATAGAATCACGGAAGGAATTATCGGTTTCGTAACTAATGCCGGCTGGCTTGATGCTGAAGCTATGGACGGTTTGAGGAAATGTTTTGCCGATGAGTTTGCCGAGATTTACGTTTTCAATCTTCGCGGCAACCAACGCACTCAAGGTGAAGATTCTCGGCGTGAAGGCGGAAAAATTTTCGGCAGCGGTTCGCGTGCTCCGATTGCGATAACAATTTTGGTCAAGGCTCCTCACGAAGGCACCGCCAAAATTTTTTATCGCGACATCGGCGATTATCTTTCCCGCGATGAAAAACTTTCTATCCTTAATTCGACACCTGATGTTTTGCACGGCGACTTTGAGACTATTACGCCAAATGAAAAATACGATTGGATAAACCAACGCAACAAAGAATTTGATAACTTAATCCTCCTCGGCGATAAAGATGACAAGGCTAACATTCAAACTTTTTTTTATACTTGCTACAGTAGCGGAGTAAAAACTAATCGCGACGCTTGGTGTTATAATTTTTCGCGCGACGCTCTGGAAAAAAATATCCGAACGACGGTTGATTATTACAATACACACGAGCCTACGGACATTGACCCGACAAAGATTGTTTGGACAGAAGTCACAATCTCAAATAAAAATCGCGGACGAGAAATAATTTTTGACGCCGCGCAGATTGTCGAGAGTATTTATCGTCCCTTCTGCAAACAAAATCTTTATTACGATAAGAATCTAAGCCATAGTTTTTACCAAATGCCGAAACTTTTTCCGACGGGCAATGAAGACAATCTTTTAATTTGTACAACAGGTGTAAGCAGTAAAAAAGATTTTTCAGTAATGATTACAGATAAGATTCCAGACTTTCATCTTAATGGAGATACGCAATGTTTTCCGCTGTATTGGTACGAGGAGGCGGCGCAGGGAAATTTATTCGACGAGAGTTTGGAGAGGCGGGACGGCATGACGGATTTTATTTGGAATCGGGCAAAACTTTTATACGGAATGGACGTTAGCAAGGAAGATATTTTTTATTACGTTTACGGCTTCTTGCACCTGCCGAGCTATCGGGAGAAATTTTCTGCGGAGCTGAAAAAATCTTTGCCGCGAATCATTTTGACACCCGACGCTAAAAAATTTTGGCAGTTAAGCCGCGCAGGTCGTGCGCTTGCCGAGATTCATTTGAATTACGAATCACAGCCGCCGCCCGAAGACGTGGAAGTTATCGGCGCGGAGAAAAATAATTTAATCGTAAAAAAATTACGGTTCGCGAGTAAAGACGACCGCACAACATTAATTTACAATGATTTCATCACGATAAAAAACATTCCGCCGCGTGCATTTGAATACGTCGTCAACGGGCGCAGTCCTCTTGAGTGGATAATCGACCGCTACCAAGTCAAAACCGATTCGGCGAGTGGCATTGTAAATAATCCAAACGATTGGGCGATTGAACATGATCACCCGCGCTACATTTTGAATTTAATCTTGAGTTCAATCACCGTGAGTTTGAAAACGCTGGAGATTGTAGATAATCTTCCCATAATTGACTTTTGATAGGAGTGATTAATTATGCTTGAAAAAATAGTTTCTTTTGGCAAGGAAATAACTGACAACATCTCTGGAACTTTAATAGAAAATTTGTCGAAAGATGAGGCATTAAAAATTTTACAAATTTTTATAGAAGCTCCTTTTTCGTCTTTAAGCAATATGTTGACTGTGGCGCAGTTGGCAATCTATATTAAAAACCATTTAAAGAAAAAAATGCCGTGGCTTTATTCTGAATGGAAATTTTGGGATAACATTGACAAATTTTTCAACAGTGGAATTTTGAGTGACGATGACAAACGCAAGCTGATTGGTAAACTGTCGAACGAGAAAGAAAAGAAAGAGGTCGGAAGAAAAATTATAGACCTTATAGGCAAAGTCGACACCGACAAGAAATTGGTATACATTATTAATGCGACGAAGGCTTGGATAAACGATGCCATTGACCGCTCTCAATATTTTAGAATATGTCACGTCATTTCTGCTTCGCTGGACGAGGATTTACAATTTTTAAGCGAGCATATTGATGATACCGGCGACATTCCTTACTCTATTGAAATAAACGGACTCCAAACAACGGGACTTGCTTGTCATACGAATATGGATAAGGAAGGTAATCCACTTTATGTTTTCACTCCATTGTCGCGTGCCGTAAATGAATACGCTATTAAAGGTGCGGAAGCGAATGCTATTGAGAATTTCAATATAAATGAACCTCCGTTCAAAGGTACAAG
>JAFRSO010000065.1 GCA_017427545.1 Selenomonadaceae bacterium | reverse complement strand
TAACGCTAACTACAAGATGGACAATCTTAGCGGTCGAGCCATTTGATTATGAAGTAAGCTGCGATGTCGGCTGCGAGGGTCGCCAAGAAGGTGGATATGAACATGGTATCGCCTCCCCTCCGTTGTTGGTATAGTTTGGCAACAGTAAAAAGATTACAACAAATTTTTTATCTTGGCAACGAAAAATTTTTCTTGCAAAAAAAAAAGAAACGCAGTATACTTTTTTTCGGATATGAACATACGTTCTTCTCTTCAGTGTGGCAACAACCTCGGCCGGCTACCGAGGCACAACAACTTCAGACAAAAAGACCGCCTCCGTTTTTTGGGAAGCGGTCTTTTGCGTTGTGATGAATTTATTTGTCGGGGACGATTGAACGAATCCAGCCCTCAAAACTTTCGGGATTGCGCGTTTGAATCAGCACGACGCCGGGGCCTCTGAATCGACAAACTAAACCTTCGCCGGAAGTGAGACTGGAAATCCAGCCGCTTGAAGCCTTTTCGATTTTGTAATCCATGTAATCGGGCCAAGCGACGAGATGCCCGTTGTCGATGATAATTTCTTCGCGGTCATCAAGATTTATCGGGTGAATGACGCCGTAACTTGAAATAAAAATCGTGCCGCGACCTTTGGCATTGAGGACAAAAAATCCTTCGCCGCTCAAAAATCCTCGCGCCAGATTTTGCGTCTTAGTCTCAATATTAATTCCGTGCGTGCTTGCCAAAAAACCGTTCTTTTGAATCGTCAAGCCGTAGGAGCCGTCAAGTTCAACGTCCAAAATTCCGCCGGGCAATGCGTGACCGAATAAAACTTTTCCGGGGCCGCGTCGAGCAGTCAGCTCTTGAAAAAACATGCTCTCGCCCGAAAGAAATTTTCTCGCCAAACCGCTCAAAATTCCGCCGTCCATTTTGCCCTCAACGTCAATCGTCGGCGACATTGCAATCATCGCATCGGATTCGGCCTTGATACTTTCGCCGCGCTCCAACCAGCATTCGACGACCGGAAATGCTTCGGGATATAAAATTTCGTATTTCAAAAAAATCACCTCTTGACAAATTTTATCATAAAGACCGCGCTCCGTAATTGAAACGCGGCCTTTGATTTTCTTCGATGTTTAAGGAGACTTGAACGCCGCCTTGACAGTCAAAAATTATTTGAAGTAGCGGTCAAGCAAGCCCTTGAAAGCTTTTCCGTGACGAGCCTCATCACGCGCCATCTCGTGAACGGTGTCGTGAATCGCGTCGAGATTGAGAGCCTTGGCGCGTTTAGCAAGGTCAGTCTTGCCGGCAGTAGCACCGTTCTCAGCTTCCACGCGCATTTGCAAATTCTTTTTGGTGCTGTCTGTGAGAACTTCGCCCAACAACTCCGCGAATTTTGCAGCGTGTTCAGCTTCTTCCAACGCAGCACGACGCCAGTATTCTCCGATTTCCGGATAGCCTTCACGATAAGCGACGCGTGCCATTGCCAGATACATGCCGACTTCGCAGCATTCGCCCGTGAAATTGTCGCGCAGGTCTTTGATAATGTCTTCGGGTGCGCCCTTCGCCACGCCGACAACATGTTCAGCCGCCCAAGTCAGTTCGCCATCCTGTTTGGTGAATTTATCGGCGGGAGCTTTGCAAATCGGGCATTCAATCGGCGGTTCGTCGCCTTCATGAACATAGCCGCAAACGGTGCAAACGTACTTAGCCATATTTATAACCTCCTAAAATACTTTTTTGATTCATACGCTTGCACAAATTATAGCACAGATATTTTCATTTGACAATCACTTGGGAAGGATTAATGTCCGAATTGCATTGAGGACTGCCAAAATCATAACGCCGACGTCCGCGAAAATTGCCGCCCACATATTTGCAAGACCGATTGCGCCGAGAATCAGACATAAAAATTTTACACCGATTGCGAAGAAAATATTTTGTTTGACGATTGCCAGACACTTGCGGGAAATTTTTATCGCCTTGGAAATTTTGCGCGGATCGTCGTCCATTAAAACAACGTCAGCCGCCTCAATCGCCGCGTCCGAACCTAACGCTCCCATTGCAATTCCGACATCAGCTCTGCTCAAAACCGGCGCGTCATTAATTCCGTCACCGACGAACGCAACCTTGCCGCTCGACGCCGATAAAATTTTTTCAAACTCCGCAACCTTATCGGCGGGCAAAAGTTCACTGCGATAATTTTTTATGCCCAGTTCAGCAGCAACCTTCGCGGCAATTTTTTCACTGTCGCCCGTGAGCATGAAAATTTTTTCCACGCCCGAATTTTTCATATCGGTAACGGCCTCCGAAGCGTGCGGCTTAATCGCGTCCGAAATGACGACGTGCCCCGCATAATCGCCATTAACCGCCACGTGAATAATCGTCCCGACTTTGTAGCACGCCTTCCACTTCGCGCCAACCTCGTCCATAAATTTTTCATTGCCGACGCAGACGACTTGACCGTTAATTACCGCCCGAATCCCTCGACCGGCAATTTCTTCGACCGCCTCAACCGTGCAATCGTCATGCTCATTCGGATAGACCTTGCGAAGTGAATTTGCTATCGGGTGCGTAGAATATCTTTCGACATGCGCGGCAAGGTGCAAAAGTTTTTCCGCGTCGAAATTCAAATTTTTGCTGTGAATCGCCTCAACCTCAAAGCTGCCCTTCGTGAGAGTGCCGGTTTTGTCCATGACGACCGTCTTGACTTTTGAGAGCGTCTCAAGAAAATTGGAGCCTTTGATTAAAATTCCCTCGCGACTTGCACCGCCAATCCCCGCAAAAAAACTCAACGGAATACTTATCACCAGTGCGCAAGGACAACTTATCACCAGAAAAATCAGCGCGCGATAAATCCACGTCTCCCAGTTGCCTGAAATTATCGGCGGGATTATTGCCAGGGCAAGTGCGCAAATTACAACGGCGGGCGTGTAAATTCTTGCAAACTTCGCGATAAAATCTTCCGACTTCGATTTACGGGAGCTGGCATCTTCGACCAGTTCCAAAATTTTTGATGCGGTTGATTCGCCAAATTCTTTAGTCGTCCGAATCTTCAAGACGCCGTTTAAATTTATGCAACCGCTGATGACTTCCGTGCCGATTGAAACTTCACGCGGCAAACTTTCACCCGTCAACGCGACCGTGTTTAAAGTTGAGTTGCCCTCTTCGACGACGCCATCAATCGGAATTTTTTCGCCCGGCTGAACAATTATAATCGTGCCGACTTCGACATCATCGGGATCAACCTGCTCAAGTCCGCCGTCAGTTTCAATGTTCGCGTAATCGGGGCGAATGTCCATGAGTTCGGAAATATTTTTGCGACTCCGACCGATAGCGTAACTTTGAAACCACTCGCCGATTTGATAGAATAGCATGACGGCAATCGCCTCGGTGTAATCGCCGTCCTCGTAAATGGCCAGCGCGAATGCTCCGACCGTGGCAATCGTCATCAATAAACTTTCGTCGAAGGCGCGGAAATTTTTCAGCCCGTGAAAAGCCTTGAGTAAAATGTCATAGCCGACAATCAGATAGGGCGCGAGGTACAGGAAAAATTTTTCGACGCCGTGAAGTTCGACGAAGTTTAAAATTATCAGCAATGCCGCCGCAATTAAAATTCGTGCAAGATTTTTCTTCTGCTTAGCGTTCACAAGAAAATCTCACAATCCTTTTCGACGCGCTTGCAATTTTCACGGACGCGGCTCATAACTTCCTTAGCGTCGACGCCGTCTTCAAACTCAACTTTCATTTTCAGCGTCATAAAATTCACGACGGCATCTTTGACACCGGCAGTCTTTTTAGTTTCGGTCTCCATGAGGTTCGCGCAGTTGGCGCAATCAACATCAATCTTGTAAGTTTTCTTCAATGAAACCATCTCCTCGAAAATTTTTATCAATTATATAGCACGGAGGATTTTAAATGTCAAATATAAAACTCGTCCGCAAATTGGCGCAAAAAAAATTCCGCAACGAACTGAAACTTTTCGTGGCGGAAGGTTTAAGGCTTTGTGAGGAAGTGTCGCCCGCGTTGATTGAATTCGGATTTTACACGCGGGAATTTTTATCGGACGAACGCGCAAAAATTTTAGTTGAGCGGCTGAAAACTCTGGAAGAAATTTCGTCGTCGACAATGGAAAAAATTTCCGACACTCAAACGCCTCAAGGAATTTTACTCGTCGTGAGGCAAAAATTTTCTGCGCTTGATGAAGTCCTCGCAAAAAAAATAATCGTCGTGCTTGATGGCGTGCAAGATCCCGGCAACGTCGGAACGATTTTGCGGACGGCAGCGGCTTTTGATTGCGGCGTGATTTTGTTGGACGGTTCAGCGGAAATTTTTAATCCGAAAGTCGTGCGCTCATCAATGGGCGCGATTTTTTATCTGCCGATTGTGAAGTTGAGCCGCGAAGAATTTTTGAACTTGCAAGGCGTGGAAATTTTAGCGGCGGCCGTCGACAGTTCAGCGGAAATTTATTATCGTCACGACTTCCGAAAAAATTCCGCGATAGTGTTCGGTTCGGAGGCAAACGGCGTGTCTGAAAAAATTCTCGCCGTCGCCGAAAAAATTTTCATACCGATGAATGGTCACGCCGAGAGCTTGAATGTTGCAACTTCCGCCGCAATAATTTTATCCGAAGCAGTCAGGCAGTTTAGCTGCTAGCGGCTAGCTGTTAGTGGTTAGAGAAAGTTTTAATCAGCATGAACAGGAAAAATATCACGTGGGCGATTGCCACCGCGATTATCGCCCGAATGCCCCAACGTAACAATTTCATGTAATTGCCCTCCTCAATAGAAAACTTCTTGCAAGCACAAACCTTGAGCGGGAGCAGTCGCAGGTACAAGGCTCCTGTCGCAGGCGTCAAAAATTTTTTTAAACTCGGTAAGATTTATTTTATCGCGCCCGACGGCAACGGTCAATGCAACAATATTTCGCGCCATGTGATACAGAAAGCCGCTCGCGTGAATTTTTATCGTCAAGCAATCGCCGCCGAAAATTTTTTCCTCGAACATCTCCGCCTCAAAAATCGTTCGGACGGGATTCATATTCGGTGCACCGCCCGCAGCTTTGAAACTCGAAAAATCATGCGTGCCGATTAAAATTTTCAACGCCGCGCGCATTGCCTCAACGTCAAGCGGTCTGAAAATATGCCAGGCAAAACGATTCACAAAAGGATTTGACGCCGCGTCACGTAAAATCCTGTAGAGATAAATTTTACTCTTCGCGCTGTGGAGTGCGCTGAAATTTTTATCGACTTCACGCGCCTCACGGACGACAATATCACTCGGCAAAACACTGCTTGCGGCAATCGGGATTTTCTCAAGCGCAATTCTTCCGTTCGTGAAAAAATTGACGACTTGCCCGAAAGCATGAACTCCCGCATCAGTTCGACCTGCCGCAGCCAATTCGATTTTGTCGCCGAAAATTTTTTCCAGCCGATCCTCCAAAACATTTTGAACTGCTCGACGCGGCGGGCTTTGCCATTGAAAGCCGTTGTAATTCGTCCCGTCATAAGCGACCGTCAACGCGATATTCCGCCTCCGAAGTTTCATTTCAGCTTTATTTTCAGCCCGCATAACTCAATCCTCCGACCGCCGCGCAAATTACAATCACTGCAACCGCCGCGCAATAATCCAAATTCTTCAGCCGCAATTCCTTCATGTGAGTTCGACCTTCGCCGCCACGATAGCACCGCGCCTCCATTGCCATTGCCAAATCATCTGCTCGCCGAAAACTCGACAGGAATAGCGGTACCAATATCGGAACCATTGAACGCAGCCGCTTGATTATTCCGCCCGATTCAAAGTCCAGCCCGCGTGATTTTTGCGCCTTGATGATTTTGTCAGTCTCCTCAATCAGCGTCGGCACGAAACGTATTGCTATCGTCATCATCATTGCCAGTTCATGTGACGGCACGCCGATTTTTTTCAGCGGCGACAAAAGTTTTTCGGTAGCGTCGGTTAATTGCAGCGGCGAAGTCGTGAACGTCAGCAAACTCGACAGCACAATCAGCAATATCAGCCGCAAGCTTATCTTCACGCCGTAAATTATTCCTTCCGCCGTCACCTTGAACACGTAAAATTTTGCTAAAACTTCTCCGTCGTGGCTTACGAAATGAATCAGCAACGTAAATAAAATTATCCAAGTGAGCGGCTTGACGGCTTTTAAAACTGTCAACGGCGGCACCTTCGATACGAAAATCAGCCCTGCCGTCAAAATTATCAGCGCGGAATATGCCGGCCAACCTTCCGCCGCAAAAATTACAATCATCAGCGCGAAGAGTGAAATTATTTTTGTGCGCGGGTCGAGTCGGTGCAATATCGATTTGCCGGGGAAAAATTGTCCGAGCATTATATCCTGCAACATTTATCAGACGTCCTCGCGATACATCATCGGCAAAGTTTTGATTCGCAAATGATTTTTCATCAGCCAGACCGTCAACAATCGTTCGGCGAAATGTCCCATTACCCGCGAATAGCCATGCTCCATTTCTCCGAGACTTTTGCCGTTAATGTCTATTTTATCGCGTGCTTCTTTCACCGCGTCGACAATGAATGAAAACAACCATTCGCAATAGGCATTGAAAATATTTCGGCGCGTTATGTGCATTCCGCAAGAAAAAAGAGCATAACCGTTAATCACGTCGTCGAAGGCGTCAAGGTAATCGGGCTGATTTATGCTTATGTGCCGACGGAGAATTTCTTCAGCTATTCTGACCAAATCGGGTTGACCGGTTGATAAAGCTATCATTTCGCGTTGAGTGCGGTCAGTTAAACCTTCATATTTAACGATAATATCATACTCGCCCAAAATTTTTAAAATTTCTTCCGCGCTTAAAATGCTGTTCACATCAAAAGATTTTTGATTCGGATTGCCGGCAAAAAATCGTCGATAGTGACAAAAGCCCGTGTGAGTGTGATTGGTGTTCTTCCAAATCCAATAAAGCGCGGTAACTTCGTCGAGAAAAGGATTGAGTTGACTGATATTGTCTCCGGTATCGTCACCGAGGTAGCCGAAATCATTTTTTGCAAGGGCGTGGCCGGCATGAATAAATTTGTAACCTTCGGGGAGAGTGGGAAATTTGGCGTCCTTGTGCGTGACGACATAAACGCATAAATCAACGGGCGGCATAAATTTTTTTATGATATGCCAGCTGCCGTTTTCGAGAGTAGAAAATTTAACATCCTCAAAAATAGTGTGATTGGTTCTCATCCAATTTTCGAGCGGGGAATTTTTCCTGATGAACGTCCAAATTTCTTCGGCAAGGTCGTTGGTATCAATCACCACGTCGATAAATTCTTCGGGCGTTCTCTCGGCAGTCAAAAGTAGCGCGTCGAAGTGATGAAATTTGCATTCGTCGAACGAACGATAAATTTTCCTGTAAGCATTTTCCATAATCGGATAAAAATTTTCCGCAATACAATCAATATCAATTTTAAAACCAACTCCGGCGGTTCGGTAATTACTCTTTATAAAGTAGCGGTCGAAATCCAGCACAAGGACTGAATCTTTCCTAGTGTTAAGCAAACCTCTAAGCAGATTAAATGCATTGTACGAAAAAAATCCGTCGTGAAAATTTCTCACGAAGAATTCAACCGATATAACGCAAAAGTTCAGAGAAAATTTTTTGCGATAATAATGCAGCTCAAAATTATCAACGAAAACCAAATAATCTGCCGTGCCGTCAAGAAGTTTTTTTATGTCTTCGTCCGTCAAAGATTGTCCGTAGAAAAATAATTTCACGTCGTCGCCGATCATTTGGAAAATTACTTGTCCGACAACTTCAGCGGGTCTGTCACCAATTTTTTTCCGAAACTCTTCAACACTTCCGCAAACCAACACTCGCGGGATATACACCACAATAATTCCCCCTCCGTAATGAAAAATCGTCCGCCATCTTGCCAAGGAATAGCGGACAATTTTTAAATTTTATTCAACTTCGGTACCCTCAACATCGCCCGTCCAATCTTTAATGCCGCCCATTTCGTAAACGTTCGTGTAGCCCTTTTCGACGAGAGCTTGAGCGGTCTTGCGAGCACGATTGCCGTCGCCGCAGTAAACTATAATCGGCGCGTCTTTGTCGGGAATGGCGGATAAATTTTCTGCGATAACACTTTCCAACGGAACGAAAATTGCTCCGACAATATGCCGCTGCTCATAATCTTTCGGGAAGCGCACATCAACTAAAACGGCGTTGGGATTTGACGCTAAAATTTCTCGCGCCTCGTCGTGAGTGATATGTTTATATTGTCCCGCCTCCGTACCTACAACAGCGTCCGTCCAATCTACCAGCCCGCCAAATTCGTAAACATTTTTATAGCCCTTGTCGGCCAGAAGTTGAGCTGCGTCTTGAGCACGTCGACCCGTCCAGCAGTAAATCATAATCAGTGCGTTTTTGTCGGGGATAGAAGCAAAATTCCCGTTGCGTAAATCTTCAAGCGGCAGTGATATTGCGTGGGGAATATGTTTTTTCTCGAACTCATCAGGCGTGCGAACGTCAAGGATAATCGCGTCGGGCTTTTCGGCAATCATTTTAATTGCTTGATCTTGCGTCAAAGATTTATAGGTGGCATGTTCTTCCCCGCAGCCTGTAACGAGTGTCAAAACGCAAATCATCAGCAATGCAAAAATTTTTTTCATTTCAAGACCTCCGTTAGAGTTTCAATCATCTTTTGAATATCAAGCGGCTTTGCAATGTGACTGTTCATGCCCGCATCTTTTGCAGTCTGAATATCTTCGGTGAAGGCGTTGGCAGTCATTGCAATAATCGGAATGTTCGCAAGTTTCGGATTGGACAACTCACGGATTTTTTTAGTCGCCTCGTAGCCGTTCATTATCGGCATTTGAATATCCATCAAAATTGCGTCAAATTCACCGGGCTTTGAAGCGGCAACTTTATCGACGGCAATTTTTCCATTTTCCGCCGTATCAAGTCCGAAGCCAAATTCCGTCAGAATCAACGACGCAATTTCCCGATTAACTTCGTTATCCTCAACCAGAAGCAATTTAATCTTGCTGAAGTCAATCTCGCCGCCGTCATTGGTGACCTGCTCAATTTCTTCCTCATCAGATTCATCGACAATCGGGAAGTCAACGCGGACGATAAATTCAGTGCCCCTGCCGAGTTCAGTCTCAACATCAATCGTGCCGCCCATAAGCTCAACGATACTTTTTGTAATCGCCATGCCCAATCCCGTGCCTTGAATGTTGCTGACGGAACGATCGCGTTCATATGCGGCGAAAACTTTTGCGGCGAATTCGGGCGTCATACCCATGCCGGTATCTTTGACGCGCAATTCATAGGAGCCTTTATCATCACTGCCGCCGACTTGTTGAAGCGTGACGGTAACGGAGCCGCCTTCGGGCGTGAACTTGAACGCATTGCTAATCAAATTCAGCAGGACGCGGTTAAGTCTTGGAACATCACACATGACGGTTTTATTCATGACGTGTTCAATGTTGACGGCGAACGTCAAGCCCTTGTTTTTCATCTGCGTTGCGAACAAATCCCGAACTTCGCCGAGAGCTTTGACGAGATTGGCCTTTTGAGGATCGAGTTCCATTTTCCCCGACTCAATGCGGCTCATGTCGAGAATATCATTTATCAGCGCGAGCAGGTGATTGTTCGACGCTTCGATTTTTTCGAGATATTCTTTCGTTCGAGAGGGCAAGCCAGGTTCCTTTTTGATGAGATTTGTGTAGCCGATAATGGCGTTCATGGGCGTGCGGATATCGTGGCTCATGTTCGACAGGAAAGTTGACTTCGCCTTATTGGAACGCTCCGCCTGAACTTTTTCACGCTCCATATTTTTTTCCCGCTGCATCATCAAATTATAGATGTTGAACATGATAAACAGCGCAATCATTATCAAGCACATTTGCATAAAATTATGCCGCGTCAATGAGGAGCTGACGAAATCCATTTGGTGTTGCAGATAAAATTGCGAATCTTCCTTTTCAATTTCGGTCGGCGGTACACCATGCTCGTTAAGCTCTTCGGTGTAATATTCGCTGAGATTGCCCAAAACTGTTTGAGCGGCCTCACTTGTCGCCTCACGAACCCAAAGCATTGACGTGAAGAAAATCAAAAACAGTAAGGCAATCCAAGAAATTGTTGACTTGCCGAAACGTCGTTGTTCATCGTCGCGTTGAAAAATGTAGCGGAAGAATACGAATCCCAAAATGCTCCACAGAATCAAAATCAGATAACTTTCCGTACTCATTGCGGCGACCGTCCAGACATTCGGCACCATGAAATACAGGAAGAATATCAGCGATACGACGCAGCCGATTGTCCCCGTGATTAGCGGAAGATTTTTACCCATTGCCCGCGCAGTGATAATCGTGACAAGTGAAGTGTAAGTGTAATCAATCGTCGCGCCGATTGTGTTCACGTCGACAATCCAAGCAATGGCCGTGCGTCCGAGAAAAGGTATCGGCAGTGACAGGAGCATTATAAAAAATACGGCGTTCATGGGCGTGCGATGTTCATTGAGCTTTCCGAACCACGCGGGCAGTAAATCATCACGAGTCAGGGCGAAAATTAAACGGCTGGCGGCGATATAATTTCCGACAAGACCGGTTATGACGCCGCAAATGCAAGTTGCCGCCAAGATAACAAGTCCGGTATCGCCTAAGAAATGGTGTACCGCGTGAAAAGTCGGAAGACCTTCGAGGCCTTCGAGGTTATTAATGTTTTTGATATATTCAGCCCAGTTATTGTAGCCGGGCGGCAAAGTCGAAATTGCAAGCAATGATAGAAATGTATAGGCGAGAGCTGCCGCAACGACTGCGCAGAATAAAATTGCGAATGTTTTTTTGATTGAGAACTTGAAACCTTCCGCCGATTGTGAAACGGATTCAAAGCCGGCAAATGCCCAAGGTGCCAAAACGACAATTCCGAAAATCGCCGCGAAAGTGTCGTTACCTTCGGGCGGGAAGGCGGGCTTAATGTCGAAAGGATTTATGCCGCTTGCCACGACTGCGCCAATGCCGATGAGTACGCCGCTAAATAAAATTATCGCCGCGACAGTTTGAACCCATGCCGCAAGCTTTCCGCCGTGCATACAAATTGCGCCGAAAATCCACAATGCGCCCAAACTCAACAGAGATTCTCCGAGCCAAACATCAAAGCCCGCGATTGTATAATGGAAGCCGAATTGGAAAGTATCGCCCAAAAAATTTCGGAAGATAATCGGCAGGGCAGTAGCATTTGCCCAAGTGATTGCGATATAAACGAGAATCAAAAACCACGAACTCAAAAAGCCGTGGTCGTAACCGAGAACTTTTTTTGCGTATGAATAAGTGCCGCCCGCGTCGGGGTATCGATTCATCATGAAATGATAATTGTAGCCGATGATTAGCATGATGATGCCGCCGATTGCCATGCCGAGTGCCGTACCGAGTGGGCCGGCTATCGGCAAAAAAGTTGTCCCCGGCATGACGAATGCGCCCCAACCTACTGCGCATCCGAAAGACAATGCCCAGACATTCAGCGGCGAAAGATAAGGTTTTAATGTTTTGTTTCCTGCAGTATCCATCAAAGGCACCGCTCTCCTTTTTAACAGTTAGGAATTAGGAATTAAAACCCTAGTCCCTAGTTCTTAGAATTATACACTAAGTTATTTCAAAGTAAAGGCGGCGGCTATGTTGACGGCGGGAAAAATTTTTTGTATTCTTCCAAAAAAAGGAGGGATTATAATGTTGGCTTACGATATCCGCGACGACTACGAAATTATTGAGGGGGAAAAATTTATGGCGTCAAGTCCGTTTAAAAGGCACGGCAAAATTGTCGGACGGTTGATGTTTACGATTGGAACTTACGCTTTTATTAACAGGCTCGGAACGGCGTTTTCTGATAACTTAGACGTTCATCTTCCCGACGGCAATCTTTTACGACCGGATTTTATTTTTGTAAACGCGGCGAACGATAAATTTGTCTTCGACAATGAAGACGAAACTTTTTACGGCGTGCCCGATATGGTCGCAGAAATTTTTTCACGCTTAACTATGAAACGTGACATGGGCATTAAAAAAGATATTTACGAACGTAACGGTGTCAAGGAATATTGGATAATCAATCCTTGGAGTGAAAGCATTGAAGTTTATCTGCTGCGCGACGGCAAATATTTTTTGGACGACATTTATCAAAATTACCCTGACGCTGAATTGAAAAATTTAACTGAAGAGGAGCGTGCGGAAATTAAATTTGAAATTCCCGTTGCAGTTTTGGACAGCTTCAAAGTCAAAATCAGAAATATTTTCGGCCGGTACTTTGAGTGAGGAGGCGATTGCATGTTGGCTTACGACATCTGCGACGACTACGAAATTATTGAGGGGGAAAAATTTATGGCACCAAGTCCGGATTGGGGTCACGTTAATGTTACCGCGAATTTAATTGCAACGATAGGAGTTTATGCCAAGACAAATAAACTCGGCACCATTGCTCCGGATAATTTTGACGTTCACTTTCCTGACGGCAATCTATTTCAACCGGATTTTATCTTCGTCAGCGCGGCTAACGATAAACTCTTCCTCGACAAAAAAAATATGACGTTGCATGGCGTGCCTGATATGGTTGCAGAAATTTTTTCACGCTCGACAATGAAACGTGACATGGGCATTAAAAAAGACATTTATGAACGTAACGGTGTCAAAGAATATTGGATAATCGATCCGTGGCGCGAGAACATTGACGTTTATTTGCTGCGCGACGGGAAATATTTTCTTGACGGGCATTACGAAAACTGGAGCGAAGACCAATTACTAAGATTAACCGAAGAGGAGCGTGCAGAAATTAAACTTGAAATTCCCGTTGCAGTTTTGGACGGCTTCAAGGTCAAAATCAGAAATATTTTCGGCTGGTATTTTGAGTGAGGAGGAAATTTAAATGTCTGCTGAAATTCTCAATGAACGTTTGCTCTATCCGTCTTATGAAATTATTGGAGGCGAAAAATTTATGGCACCCTCGGCGGCTCCCACTCACGGTAGAGTTATAATGCGACTCGGAACGATTATCGAAAATTACTTGGACGCAAACAATCTCGGTTACGTCTTCGCGGACGATATCGACGTTTATTTTCCCGACGGCAGTCTTTACAAGCCGGATTTAAGCGTCGTCTTGAAAGCAAACGAAAAAATTATTGATTGGCGCAGAGGCATTTTCGGTTCGCCCGATATGGTCGTTGAAGTTTTATCCTATTCCACGCGCAAAAAAGATTTGACGATAAAAAAATTTACTTACGAGGCAAATGGCGTGCGCGAATATTGGATTATCGACCCGTGGGCAAAAATCATTGACGTTTATCTCTTGCGCGACGGAAAATATTTTCTCGACGAAGAATATATGTTGCCTGATGAAAAAGATTTGGAATTGATGACTGACGCCGATAGAGCTGCCGTCAAGCAAGAAGTGCCGGTAAAAATTTTGGACGGGCTGATCATTCGGCTGGATTATATTTTCAAGTGGGGTTATAAATAATGTTGAGAGATGATGAGCGGCACGGGCTGTTGAAGTTCGTGTCGCCTAATTTTTTGCCGATAACGGTGCTGGTGGTTGAAGGCGAAGAGTTTTTGGCGGGCTTAAGAAAAATTTTACCTGCCGCAAAAATCGCCTTCATGACAACCGAACTTTCACCGAAGGTAAAAAAACTTTGCGACGAGTTCAGAGTTGATTTGATTGACGAGTTACCGACTGCGCCGAAAATTTTTGAGCTGATAATTGCGCGGGACGTTTTGACGGTCGGAGAAAATTTTTACGCAAGATTGATGGAGTTCAATCACCTGCTGAAGGATTCGGGCGCATTGCTGACGGAATTTTATAACGTGCGCTTCGTAGGAATTTTGGAGCGGCTCAAGGCGGGACGTTTCCTCAATAATGAGCAGCGGCTTTGGGCGAAGGCTGATGTTGTGAAACTTTTGGACGACGCGATTTATAAAGAAATTCACTTCATGCCCGGCGAACGTGAGTTAGTTAGGAGTGAGGAGTTAGGAGTTAGGAGTTGGATTGATTTTGGATTTGAAAATTTTAATGATGATTTGACGACGAAAACTTGGTTGGTTAAAGCTTGCAAGTGTACCGTCGAAGTTGCCGCGCTGAAAGAAATTTTTACACCCGAAGTTCGCGCGGAGTTGTCGAGAATTTTACACCGAATCGAGTACGATATTGACGCCGAAGAAAATTTTCAGCGGCTGATTGAACTTTGTGACCGTGAAGGAATTTTCGACGAGTACTTGAGCGATTTTATAAATCAAGTCGTCGTTCACGAGGCGGCAAAAAATTTTATACGCAATCGTGCCGAAAAATTCGGGCGTGTGATTGACTTCGACGAGTAAATAGTTTTTCTTACGCCTTATCCCTTGTCCCTAATCCCTTAAATTGATATAATGCCTAAAATTTTTCGGGAGGCGAATGATGAATAAAAGTATCACGCCGACGATTGAGGGCGGCTTGCTCGTGGCGATAACGGTAGTGCTTGGACTCGTCACGGTTTACGTCCCGATAATCGGCCTCATGGTAGAATTTTTCTGCGCGGTACCGTTGGCAGTTTTAACGGCGCGTCAAGGTGCGGGCAAAGGTTTAACTGCGCTGGTCGTATCATTTTTGTTGCTGTCGATTTTAATCAGCCCGCTACTGTCAATGAGAATCGCGCTGACTTTCGGCTTAAGCGGAGTGGTTTTGGGTTGGGGCGTGAAGAACAATTTCGCCGCGGTGAAAATTTTTCTGGCAACATTAATAGTCGCTTCCGCCGCACAAGTTTTAATGCTGGCAATGGCAACCGTCATCATGGACATAAACATAATCGAAACGCAACTTGAAGTAATCCGCGAATCATTTGCCGAATCGTTCCAAATGTACGAGAGCATGGGCGTTGATCCGGCTCGAATCAATGACGCGAAAAATCAAGTCGAACCGGCATTACAAACATTGGCGTTGATGGTGCCGACGATACTCATGTTTACCGCGTTGACGACAACTGCCGCGACGTATTTAACGGCGAAATGGATTTTCCCGAAGTTGCAAATTAAAATGCCGCAATTCCCGCCCTTCACCGAATGGAAATTCCCCGCGATATTTTTTTACATGGGAATAGTCAGCGGACTGGGACTTTATTGGGGAGTGACGCGCGGTTGGACGCAGATTGAAGAAATTACATTGAACTTGCTGATTTTGTCGGCAGTGCTCGGAATAGTCGAAGGATTTTCGCTGATATCGGCAATGCTCGACCGCTACAAAATTTCAAAGTTCATGCGGTGGTTTTTGTACGTGATTTTAATTTTAAACGCGTTCCTCCTCCAAACCGTCGCGATTGTCGGATTGATGGATATGATTTTTGATTACCGGAAAAGATTTTTGAGTGGGAAGTGATTAGGTGCCGAGGATATTATCTGCGTGGCCGGACGCCGTAATAAATTTGTCAGTCATGCTGGTTATGGTCGTGATAATCACGCAGTACAACAAATTTTTGGGAGCAATGGCACTTTTGGCGTGGGTACTTTTGATATGGTTCGCCCGAATTCGTCGGAAAGATCGTGAGCGGAAATTCAAGGAGTACGCTGAAAATGTTATCGGAAATTTCAACGACATGATGTATTACGCAATGACGAAGTTGCCGGAAGGAATAATCGTGGTTGATGAGGACGGGCGGCTGCAATGGTGTAATTCAGTCATGCAGGGATTTTCGGAAGTCATACCTCAACAGGGCATGGACATTGATGAATTTTGGGAAGGGCTTGTCCCCGAAGAAGTTCTTTCACTTGCGCCGCGAGGAAATGAACCTGCTCCGACGGAAGGTGAATACCGCGTCAAGTCTCTGCGGAAAAGAATTGTTGACGGTAAGACCGAGGAATTTTATCGTCACTTCATGGTTAAGTATCGACATTTGCAGGCGAATGAAGATTATTCGCGGATGATTGTTTTGTTCGCGCACGAAATTACGCTTTACGAGGATTTGAAGCTTGAATATGAGAACAGCCGCACGGCGATAATTTATGTGCAGGTTGATAATTATGATGAAGTCATGCAGGGGCTGAATGAGGCTGAAAAGACTTCGTTAATGTTGTCGGTCAGTGAAATTTTGGAAGAGTGGGTAGCGTCTTTATCGGGCTTCATGCAAAGAGTCTCGAACGAATTATTTTTAGTCGTATTGGAGCGGCGAGCGTTGGAAAGTGCCGTCAATCAAAAATTTCTCGTGCTGGATAAAGTTCGTCAACTCGTCAACAAAAATCAACTGCCGGTAACACTGTCAATGGGCGCGGCAGTCGCTGAAAAACCGTCGGACGAACAATCAATGGGCGAACTCGGCGAAAAGTCAATGGCGGGTTTGAATTTGGCATTGGCGCGCGGCGGTGATCAAGTTGCCGTCAACATCAAGGACAAAATGCAATTCTTCGGCGGCAGGGCTAAGGCTGTCGAAAAAAATACTCGTGTCAAGGCGCGAGTTATGAGCCATTCGATACGCGATACGATGATGGCGGCGGACGAAATTTTCGTCATGGGGCACACCCGCGAGGATTATGACGCGTTCGGGGCGGCAGTCGGAATTGCACTTATGGCGCGGAATTTAAATAAGCCCGTGCATATCGTCTTGAGCAATTGGCTGGACAGCGTGGAAAAAATTATCGACCTGCTCGAAAAGGACGACAACTACAGAGATTTATTCGTCAGCGCAAATGACGTGACGGTTTCGACTTCCCTTGAGCCGCTGTTAGTCGTTGTCGATACTTTTATCCCAAAACTCGTTGCCGCGCCGAATCTCCTTGAGCGGATTAAAAAAATCGTCGTCATCGATCATCACAGGCGCAGCGAGAATACGATTAAAAATCCCGCGATAAGTTATCTTGAGCCGGGGTCAAGTTCGACGTGCGAAATGGTTACGGAGCTGTTGATGTACTTCGACGACAAAATCAAAATCGGCAAGCTTGCGGCTACGGCAATTTATTCGGGCATCGTCGTTGACACGAAAAATTTTTCCATACAGACGGGCGCGAGAACTTTTGAGGCGGCGGCATATCTTCGCAGGAGTGGAGCCGATCCCGTTGCCGTGAATTATCTTTTCAAGTCGGATTACGAAACGACGGTTTCACTTGCCAAAACCAAGGCGCAGTCGGAATATTTTGAGGGCGGACTTGTCGTATCGCACATTGAAGATATTATTCCGAACGTGCAAGCCATTGCAGGTCAAGCTGCCGACGGATTGTTGAGGGTTGAGGGCGTCCGCATGACGATTATCTTGTTCCAGATGAAAAATGATATGGTAGGGATTAGTGCGCGGTCGACGGGTGATTTAAATGTTCAAGTCATCATGGAAAAATTCGGCGGCGGCGGTCATCAAAATGTTGCCGGCGCGCAAGTCAAAAATATCCCGATTTTGGAGTTGAAAAAATCTGTCATCGAAGCGGCTCGAAAATACATTGACGAGAGCGACAATCCGACGATTAATAACCGCTGACCGAGGTGTTTGTTATGAGAAATTTTTCTGCGGAGATTTTAACGGGCACGCTGATTTTCGCGGTGATGTTCGTTTTTTTTTCGCAAGTACACCCGCCGGTTTTATTTGACGGCGACGATTGGAACGTCATTTCGGATGCCCGCGTAGGTTTGCCGAAATGGGGCGGCTGGAATCCCATAAAAGTTTTGCCCGAAACATTCTATCCGATTTGCGGCTACTTCGCGGCTTACGTCGTCAATCCGATTATCGGCGATTATCTGACGGCCGTAACAATTTCTGTCGCGCTGATTGTGAGCATTTTCATTGCGGTTTATGTCGTACTCTTCTTGAAGTTCGCCGAAAAAATTTTTGGGCTTGACACGTTGACTACAAATTTTTTCGGGATAATTTTTCTGCTCCTCCACTTCGCAATTTTCCTCAAGCACAACACGCAGGACAATTTTTATCTCTTCCACACGACCGACACCGATTGCGTATTCAATTACATTCTGCCGAATCTTTTAAACGCGGCATTGGTTTTATTTATTGCACGTTTCGACGCGAAAAAATTTTTCTTCGAGCACGTGACGCCTGCCGCAATATTTTTATTTTCCGCGATCTACTTCGGAATTTTTTCAAGCATATTATCTTCGTGCATATTGGCGATTTATATTTTCGTCGAGTTGATGAGCCGCGCCCAATTCAAAAAATTTAAGCCCCGAAAATTTTTCACGGATAACAAAACTTTCTGCGTGATATTAATTTTCTGGCTGATAAGTTTGCTTTTCGAGGCGAATGGCGGCCGCGCAAAGTCAATGTCGTTGGAGGAAAGTTTTTTTGCGTTGACAATTCAAACGACCGCGATAACAATTCAATCGTTGCTGTTCGACAATCGCGGCTTGCCACTTATGATTTTCGCGGCGGTGACGACAATTTTTATCTTTGTGCGACAAAATGACGCCTACTCAAAAAATCTTTTGCGAGTGCTGATAAAATTTTTGATATGCCTGCCGTTGTGGACGGTCTATGTAATTTTGGTAGCGGCGCGGGCAAATCCGACTTACGCACTGCGTCCCGACGTTCAATTTGGAATTTTCTTTTTCGTATTCGTGATATTTTTAGCGGCGTTGAGTTTCTGGATAAAAAAATTTCCGCGAGGGGCATTTATCGTTCCAATTTTAGCGTTCGCTTTGTTCACGTGGATTTTCAGCGGCAAAAGAACACTATGCCCGTCGACATTTAATCACGTGCCCGAAAAAGTTTGCGTTGAAGTCAGCCGCCACATAATCGACCAAATTATTTCTGCCGACCGCGCCGGACTTGACAAAGTTACGGTTACCGTTCCGAAAGGTGACGACAATGACAACTGGCCGCACCCGCTTTACATGGGCAAAAATATTTCGCGGACTTTGCACGCTCACGGGATAATTTCACGGCGGCTCGAAGTGAAAATTTTACCCGACGTGACTTTGAACAAACGCTTCAATCTGCCGTAAAAAAAGTGGCCTGCAACATTTTCTGTCGCAGGCCGTGAGTGGGTATTTTATGGTGGGTGGGTTAAAGATGATTTTCAGCTGTTGGAATCGGTCTCGCCGCCGATTATCTTCGATACTTCGCGGAAAGCCTCTTCATTGCGCTCACCTTTGATATTGAGCACCAAGCTTTTACCGGTCGTGATTCCGAGATTGACAAGCGAGAGGATACTTTTGGTCGTACCGATTTTTTTGCCGGACGCGATTGTAATTGAGCAATCGGTTTCTTCGGCAACCTTGATGATGTGTGCGCTCTCTCTGAAGGCAAGCACGCCTTTTGCAACCATGATGAACGCAACTTCTTTTTCATGCGCCGTGGTCGAAACTTCAACCTGCGCCGCTAATCTATTATTTCTTTTAGTCTTGTATGCACGTTTCATTTTGATGACCTCCTTGAAACTGCTCCTTTAATCTTGCCACGCTTCCTTGCGTTGATTGTATTGTAGCAGAGCTTGTGCCTTCAATCAATGGGAATTCATTATCGTTTCAGGTTTAAATCATTCGTGTTTTGCGTGAAGTTGTTCCGAATTCAATAAAAAATGCCTCCCGAATCGAGAGGCGATTATTTTTTTCACGAGTTTTGATAGCCGATAGCGCGAAGTTTTTTAATTGCGGCGGGCAATTTTTCCATAACGTCCGAGGCGATTAATCCTTCCGATTTTTCATCAGCCGCAAAATTTCCTGCCGTACCTTGAAGCCAAACACCCGTCAGCGGTGCAAAGGGCGTTTGTTTCATGAGACCGGCAATCGCGCCCGCCAACACATCACCGCATCCGCCCGAAGCCATTGCACTGTTACCGAGCGGCGAGATAAAAATTTCTCCGTTAGGATAGCCGACAATCGTCACTTCGCATTTGGCAACGATCACTGCGCGATATTCCTGCGCGGCGCGTCGAACTTCAGAGACGAGTGCGGGACGAAGTTTTTCGACGGGAATATCCAGAAGTGCGGACAGTTCTCCAAGGTGCGGCGTGAGGATTGGAATTTGCTTGCAGGCTTTGAGATCGTCAGCTTTGCCGTTGAAAGGATAAATTGCGTCGGCGTCGAGAATCAACGGTTTGTCGACTTCCGCGACGATTTTTCTGACCAACGCTTGAGTTTCACGTTCGCGACCCAATCCGCAACCGATTAAAATCGCGTCAGCTTTTTCCGCCAAGTCCAAAATTTTTTCGGACGCCTTGTCACCGCCGATAATGCCTTGCTTAACCTCGTCAAGCGGAGCCGTTATGACTTCCGTCAATTTCATTTCGTAAATCGGGTTGAGACTTTCGGGAACCGCCAACGTCACGAGACCTGCGCCGACTTTCATGGCACTCATCGCCGCCAAAGATGCCGCGCCCGTCATACCGCGCGAACCTGCCACGATTAAAATTTTCCCGCAAGTGCCTTTGTGAGAATCTTTCGGGCGAGCCGGTAAAAATGTCAATGCAAGTTCGTCGTCAACAAGAGTTTGATGAATTTCGTCGCTGAGCAAATCTGCGGGCAAGCCGATATTGTCGACCAAAAGTTTTCCGACATATGACGCGCCGGGGCAAATGTAATGGCCGATTTTGGGCAGACCGAGTGCAACTGTACAATCAGCGTCCATTGCCGCTTCACCGACCGCGCCTGTATCAGCATCCACGCCCGACGGAATATCAATCGAGACGGTAATTTTTTTTGCGGCGTTGACCAAACGAATCAAGCGCAGTGCTGCGGGGCGAAGTTGTCCGCTAAAACCCGTGCCCAAAATCCCGTCAACTACCGCGTCCGAAAATCTCAACGTGACTTGCAGACGTTCCCAAGCTCTGTCACTTTCGAGCTGTTGAAGTTCGACGCCCATGCCGCGTAAAATTCTCATCTGGACGTTGAGTGACGCCGTGCGGTGATCTTTGTTGCCGAGCAGAAAAATTTTCACACGTGCGCCCGCGTTCGACAAATACCTTGCCGCCGCCAATGCATCGCCGCCATTGTTACCGCTACCCGCCAATATGCAAATGCTTTTCTTGCTGACGCCGCCCAAAATATTTTTGACTGCCTCAAAGACACGATGACCTGCACTTTCCATGAGCGACAGTTCCGGCAAGCCAAATTCTTCAACCGCGCTCTTGTCTATCTCGTGCATTTGTTTAGCCAATGCCACTTTCATAAAAAATCTCCCTTCGGTCGATTTTTAGCTGTTAGCTGTTAGCTAATAGCTGCTAGCTACTTTCTACTTTCTAGACTAGCATTATATCAGAGCCGCCCGACTTTTACAAAATGCTTTATGCTTTGACGATTTGCACGCCGACACATTATCGATTCAATCGTTGCAATGCATTGACGTTAAAAATTTGCGCGACGCTTTCAACGTGCGACGTGAACGGGAACATGTCGACTGGCTGAATTTTTTTCGTGCGATAGCCCAGCTCGTCCAAAATCTTCAAGTCGCGGGCAAGGGTTGCGGGATTGCATGAAACGTAAATAATTTTATCGGTCTCCATTGCCGCGAAGGTCTCCAAAACTTTTCTGTCGCAACCGGCTCGCGGCGGATCAGTAACAATCACGTCGGGAAAATGTATTGAGTTTGCAAGCTGCGGAATAATTTTCACGGCGTCTCCGACAAAAAATTCAACGTTGCGGATATTATTTTCGCGGGCATTTTTTTTGGCGTCGGCAATGGCGGAAGGGACAATTTCCGTGCCGTAAACGCGGTGAGCCTTCTTCGCGAAGAAAAGCGAAATTGTGCCCGTGCCGCAGTAAGCGTCGATGACAATTTCCCCGCCTTCAAGTTCGGCAAAATCCAGCGCGGTTTTGTAGAGGACTTCGGCTTGAGCGGTGTTGACTTGAAAAAATGATCGCGCCGAAATGTTGAACTTCAGCCCGCCAATTTTGTCGTGAATCGTCGGTTTGCCGTATAAAATTTTCGTGTCGCGGCCGAGGATAACATTGTTGTGATAGGTTTGAATGTTTTGCTGAATGCTCGTGACTTCGGGAATTTCTTTGAGCAATGCGCGGACAAAATTTTTTTCGTTGGGAAAATTTTTCGTGGCGGTGACGAGGACAATCATCAATTCGCCATTGCAGCCGACACGCCCCATTACATGACGCAAAAATCCGCGGTGAGTGTCTTCGTTGTAAGGTTGCAGATTGAATTTCGCGGCAACTTTCTTGACGGCGTTGAGAATTTTATCGTTGCCGACGTTTTGAATCAGGCAAGAGTTCGTGTCAATGATTTTGTGACTGCCGCGAGCATAACAGCCGACTTGCAAATTTTTTCCGACGGGGAATTGCATTTTGTTGCGATAGCGCAGAGGATTATCCATGCCGAGAGTCTCAAAAATTTTCACGCCGTCAAGTTTTCCGATTCGTTCGATTGCGTCGACGACCTGTTGACGTTTCCACTTCAGCTGCGCGGCGTAGCTCATGTGTTGAAGCTGACAGCCGCCGCAATTTTTATACAGCGGGCAAAATGGTTCGACGCGTTCGGGAGATTTTTTGACGATCTCGACGAGCCGTCCGACTGCGTAATTTTTTTTGACCGTCACAATTTCGGCTAAAACTTCTTCGCCGGGAAGTGCACCCTCAACGAAAATAATTAGGAGTGAGGAGTTAGGAGTTAGGAGTTGTTCGGCGTCATTATAACTCCTACCTCCTAACTCATAACTCCTAACTGCTTTCCCGACGCCTTCACCGCTTGAGCCGAGTCCGTGAATTTTAATCAGCTGTGGCATTTCGCATAACCCTCAAGTCTTCGTTCAGTTGAGCTTTCAAATCCTCAACCGACGCAAAAATTTTTTCATCACGCAACTTGCTGACGAAGCTGACAAAAATTTCTTCGCCGTAAATGTCGCCGCTGAAGTTGTCGATAAAAACTTCCAACCGCCGCTTCGCCACCTTGAAAGTCGGATTGTCGCCGACGTTGGCAATGCCGTTGAAAAATTTCCCGCGAACTTTGACGCGCACAATATACGCGCCATTTGGGAGCATCGCCCTGTAATCGGCAATTTCAAGATTGGCCGTGGGAAAACCGATTTTTCGACCGCGCCTGTCACCGTTGACGACTTCGCCCGCGTATGTGAAATTTCTGCCGAGCAGTTCATTGGCCGAAGTCAAATCGCCCGCCGCAATCAATGCCCGAATTCGCGTACTGCTGACGGTTTTTCTGTCGACCGTGAACGCTTGACAGACCTCCGCCTTGAAGCCGAAATTTTCAGCCTCGCGCAGAAGCATTCGACCATTGCCGCGGCCGAATCGTCCAAAAGTATAATTCGGGCCGGTGACGACGTAAGCGGGAGAAATTTTTTCTTGGAGGAGTTCCAAAAATTCTTCGGGCGACTTGCGACTAAAATCTTTCGTGAAGGGAATTTCAATCAGCACATCAACGCCCATGTCGGAAAAAATTTCGCGTCGAAGATTTCTGCTGCCAATCATCAGCGGCGCATCTTCAGGGGCGATAACCGTCAGCGGGTGATTCGAGAATGTGAAGACAATCGAAGTGCCGCCGATTTTTTGAGCAGTGTCGATTGCGTGACGAATAACGCTGGCGTGTCCCAAGTGAACGCCGTCGAACATGCCCAATGCGACGACCGGTTGAGGATATTTTTTCGTTAAGCCGGCAATTTTTTTTATAATCTCCAAAGAAGCTATCACCTCCTGTTTAGCGTGAGAGCTGTTAGCGGCCAGCTGCTAGAATTCTACTCAGCTAGCAACTAGCAGCTAGCAGCTAACTCAATCTTCGAGTGCCGCGCGAATTGCGGAAATTTCTTGCGCCGTGAATAATCCTTCGGGCGATTCGCGAATCATTATGTCTTGAAGTTTGAGCCGCAAATTTTCCAGTTCGACGGGCGGAGTTGCCGCTTTAACCGAAAGGCTGATTGTCAATGTTTGTGCGTCGACGTAACGTTGAGTTTTGCGGATCACCACGTCCACGAAGTCGCGATTTTCCCTGTCGAGTTCAGGCGGCGGGTTGAGCATATGCATTTTAACTTGCTCGTCAAGCGATTCCCGCTCCAATTCCTTGAGCCGCAGATAAATTGCCTCCGCATTGAAACTTTGCGCGTCCATCATCTCAAGCCCGTCCAAAATGTTATGGTAGAGTTGCCAATTTCGATCGAGGCGGTCAATGTCCTTTTGATATTCCGCGTACCAATCGCCGAAAATTTTTTGCCGACGTTGCAAGTCCTCAATCTGCGTCCGAGTAATTTCTTGACGCTGAACTTGTCGCCCGTGAATGAAAGCACTTGCGCTGAACACGACGATTAACAGCGTGCAAATTATCATGAAAGTTTTTCGTGAGGGCGTGAATTTGTAAAGCACCGCCAACGTCACGACCGCCACGATTATCAGCGCGTAAATCATTGCAAAATCAAATCGCGCCCGATGTCGTAAGCCGCCTTGCAATCTTCAGGGAAATGTTTTTCGCGGTAAGCAAATTTTTCTTCGGGATTGAAGATTGAACTTTCATATCGGGAATAATCTTTGAATTGCACGGTGTCATAGGCGCGAAGGATTTTCGGTTTGACGCCCAAAAGTTTTTCCGTGAAGCCTTCGTACATGCCGAGGCGTTCTTTCATGCCGAAAAATTCAAAATGCTTTTCCGTCATGTTCATGGTATAAATAAATGCGCTGGGCAATTTTTTCGGGAAGACGGTCGGAATTTCGTCGCTGTAAATGTAGTTGGAAAAAAACAGCCGCTCGATAAATGCAATCATGCCCGCCGAAAGATTCATAAAATAAATCGGCGAACCGAAAATTACAGCGTCGGCGGATTTAATTTTCTCCAACACGGGCGAGAGATCATCTTTCATGGCGCAGGAACCGTGCGGACGATTTTTGAGTTTGCAGGCAAAACAACTCGTGCAGCCCTTGAAGTTCAGCGAGTAAAGATTAATCATTTCGGTTGACGCGCCGGCATCTTCGGCACCTTTCATGGCCTGTTGAAGAAGTTGTGCGGTATTCCAATTACGCCGCGGACTTCCGTTAATCGCGATAAGATTTTTCATGATAAGCCCTCCTGTTTAGCTGCTAGCTGTTAGCTGTTAGTTCAAACCACTGCTCAAAATTTTGTTGACTGAAATTTATCAGCTCACCGATTTTTGGCGTCAACAGCTCGTAATCTCTGCCGTCACTCTCGGCAAGCAAATCTTTATACGGCGCGTTCCACTCATGACGGGCAAGCGCAAATTTCCCCGAATGAATCGGCACGACTTTTTCAGCGTGAATATCTTCGGAAGCTTGCGCAGTCTCGGCCGGCAACAAGTGAATTGCATGCCACGCCAAATTATACTGCCCGTTCTCCATGAATGCCAAATCGAAGCCGCCGAATTTTTTGCCAATGTCCTTGAAGTGTGAACCGTAGCCGCCGTCACCTGAACAAAAAATTTTTCTCGTCGGCGTGACAAATGCAAATGCGCACCACTCTGTAGGATTTTGCGTCAACATGCGGCCGGAAAAATGTTGGCTCGGCAAAATATGCGCCGTCAATCCGCGCCCGAAATCAATCACCGAATCCCAATCTTCCTCAATGATTTTGTCAGCGTCGAAGCCCCATTGCTCAAAATATTCTCCAACGCCCAAAGGACACAGCACGGTTTTAATTTTCGGCTTGAGTTTCATAATCGTCGGGTAGTCGAGATGATCCCAATGGTCGTGAGTTATCGCCAGAATATCGAGCGGTGGGAAGTCTTCGGCGGAAAAAATATTGCTGCCCTCAAAGGCGCGGTTGACGAAAAAAATTGGTGAGGCATATGGCGAAAACACCGGGTCGAGTAAAATTTTTCGTCCGGCGAGCTGCAGATAAATCGTCGAATGTCCCATCCAAATTGCGCAGTCGTCATTGCCGAGAGAATTTAAATCAGTCTTGACGGTCGGAACGGGCATTGGCGGCATAAGTCCTGTCTTGTCGCCGAAAAGAAATTTCCACGTCGCTACGAAACGACTTTCCTTTTGAACAACTTCATCACTCATGACTTTAACGGGCGTCAAGCACTCGAAATGATCTTTAAAATAATGCGGCGAGGCTAAAATTTTTTCCAGGCGCGAACCTTTCGGCAGTCTTCCGAATTCGGGACGGTTGACGTAATAAAAAATTCCGCCGCCGCCGACAGCCGCCAATCCTGCCCCGCCAATTAAAAAGTTCCGGATAAAATTTCTTCTGTTCAAGTTTTCCACTCCCTGACAAAAATATAGCAGTTGAAAAATTTTTTGGCAAGGTGCAAAGGGGAATCATGATTTTTGTTGAAAGGATTATAGGTAACTTTTATTTTCAAGGTTGAAGAAAAGATTTTTATGGTGTACAATCGAAAATACCATTTTTCGGAATTTTATTGAGCACTTATAATATCAGAAAGGTGAGTGAATGAGGCGTGCTTGAACAAATTTTTGGTTCGTCGAATTTCAATTACCTGCCGCGAGCCATGACGGCTGCAAGTATCAGGCAGGAAGTCATTGCTAACAATATCGCAAACGTGAACACGCCGAATTATCGCAAGTCGGTCGTGGAATTTGAGGATTTGTTGGCGCGAGAAATTTACGGCGAAGAATCCGACGGTAAATTGGAAATGGTAAGGACGCATGACAGGCATTTGCCGTTCAAACCGTTTGACTTTCATGCCGAACCGTCAATCCGGCAAGACAATACGACGATTATGCGCGTGGACGACAACAACGTTGACATTGATATTGAGATGGCGACGCTTGCAAAAAATCAGCTCTATTTTAATGCGCTTGTCACAGAATTTGGCGGGCACGTCACGAAAATTAAAAATGCAATCACCAGCGGTCAAGGGTGATTGTTAGTTAGGAGGTAGGAGTTAGGAGTTAGGAGTTAAAAACTTGTTCCTTATTCCTTATTCCTTTTTCCTTGTTCCTTAAAGAGGAGAAATTTAAATGGGACTTTTTTTGGGAATTGATGCGTCAGCTTCGGGATTGACGGCCGAACGCTTAAGAATGGACGTTATCGCAAATAATATCGCAAATGCAAATACTACCCGCACTGAAGGCGGCGGAGCTTATCATCGCAGATTTGTTGTTTTTGAACCGAGAACGCGTGAGCCGAGATCTTTTGAGGAGACTTTGAAACGCGCAGTCGGTTTGAGCAATCAGGCGGGCGAAGGTGTCCGCGCAATATCAATCATGGAAGACACGACTCAAGGGCCTATGGTTTATGATCCCGGTCACCCCGACGCCAATGCCGAAGGTTACGTTGAAAAGCCCAACGTCAATATCATAACCGAAATGGTCGACATGATAACGGCGCAGCGTGCTTATGAGGCGAACTCAACGGCAATCACGGCGGCTAAGACTATGGCCACTAAGACGCTGGAAATCGGCAAATAAAAACCTAGTGAGTGTTGAATAATAAATAAGAAGCGCGCATGGACGCGCGCGCCGCGACCACGCCGCAGGATAGCGGCGTTAGCGGCAAACGCCTTTTCTTTCGCTTCCTTTCTTTGGGCGAGCAAAGAAAGGAAGTTTATCAGAATAAAAGTTATTTAACACCACGGACGAGCAAAAAAATTTTAACATTTCCCGTAATAACGGCTGAAAATTTTTCCTCGGCCGCAAAAAAATTTGATATTGTCTTGCGAAGTGTTTATAATTGTAAAATCAGACAGGTTAATAGGGGAAGGTGACAAGATGGAAATTGCGCCGTTGGAAATGACACCCGTGCATATGAGTGCGCACAGTCACTTAGGCGAAAATAAAGTTGACGAACCCGTTAAAAGCTTCGGGCAATATTTGGTCGACGCCTTGAAAAAGACAAATGAACTTGAGCTTGAATCTGAAAGGCTCAACGCAGCACTCGCGGCAGGTAGAATAGAGGATATATCTCAAGTTGTGGTCGCCTCTCAAAAGGCGGAAATCGCACTCCAATTAACTCTCCAGTTGCGAAACCGTGCGACACAGGCATATCAAGAAATCATGCGGATGCAAGTGTAGGAACTAGGAATCAGGAACTGGGAACTAGCAGTAATTAGTCTAGTCCCTAGTTCCTAGTTCCTAGTCCCTAGAAAGGACTGAGTTTATTGGCGAATTGGAGAGAGCGGCTCCGGGAGCTTTGGAATCGCTACGAAAGCAAGCGCAAATATTTTATCATCGGCGGAATTTTGGTTTTAGTGCTTGCCTTCGCGGGAATCAGCTACTGGTACGGCAGCAAACCCGAATATGCGCCGCTGTATACCAATTTGGAGACGAAAGACGCCGGCGACGTTGTGAACAGCCTGAAAGAAGCGGGCGTTCCCTACGAGTTGATTGAAGATAAAAAAGGCGCGACTATTCTCGTCCCACTTACTCAAGTTCACGACTTGCGGCTTGAGTTGGCGACGGCAGGATTGCCCCGCGGCAATAAAGGTTTTGAGCTTTTTGACGACAGCAAATTGGGCGTCACGGAGTTTCAAAATAAAATAAATTATCTTCAAGCTTTGCAGGGCGAACTTACCCGCACAATCGAACATTTAGGCAGCGTCGACAAAGCGCGTGTTCATATCGTCTTGCCGGAAGACAGCCTCTACAAAAAAAATGAAAAGCCCGCAACGGCGTCAATCCTGCTCATGCTCAAGCCGGAGACGAAATTGACGACGCCGGAGGTTAAGGGCATTGTTAATTTGGTCAGTCACAGCGTTCAAGGGCTTGCCCCGGAAAATATTACAATCATCGACGAGCAGGGAAATATCCTCAACAAAAACGACGATGACGAACTTGAAAAGCAGAACGCAATGACTTTGCGGACGCTCAATCAAATTGAGATGACTAAAAAAGTTCGCGACCACATTCAGCAAAATATCCAGACCATGCTTGACAAGACACTCGGTGAGGGCAATGCTTTCGTGCGAGTGAGTGTGGAATTGGACTTCGACGACAGAAAGATTGACCGTCAAACTTTCACGCCCGTGGTTGACGAATCGGGCATTATCCGCAGTCAACAGGACATCAGCGAAAGTTACAACGGTGAATCGAATATGCCCGGCGGTCCGGCAGGTGTTCAATCAAATATCCCCGGCTACGTTGCTGAAGATAGAAACGCCAATGCCGAATATGAGCGCAAGGAGTCGACCAAAAACTACGAAGTCAACGAGGAAAACCAGAAAATCATAGCGTCGCCCGGCTCAATTCGCCGCCTTACAGTTGCCGTTTTGGTTACTGACGAAATCACCGAACTTCAGCAGGAAGGACTTCTTCGGGCAGTGAGTTCAGCGGCAGGCATAAATGAGGAGCGCGGCGACACCATTTCCGTCGAGCCAATGCCGTTCAATACAGATTTGCAGGATAAGTTGGCGGAAGAAGCGCGGCTTGAACAATTACGCAAAGACAGGATTTTGTACACGGAGATTGCGGCTATGATTTTACTTGCGGCCTTGCTTGTAGGCGGATTCCTAATGTATCGCTGGAAGAAACGTAAAGAGCGTCAGGCGGAAATGGAAGCGCAGCTTGAAGCTGAAAGAAAAGCTCGTGAGGAGGAAGAAAAAGCTCGCCTTGCCGAGGAAGCTGAACAGAAACGCATCGAGGCGGAGCAGCGGCTTGTTGAATTGCAGGAAGCTCAAGCTAAAGCCGAGGCGCGTGCTCAAGCGATTGAAGATAACGAAATTGAAGATGACAACCTCACCGAAGAAGAGCGCAGACAGCGTGACGAAAAACAAGCTATCTTGAAACTCATCGACGAGAAACCTGCGGAAGTCGCCATGCTCATAAAAACTTGGCTCATCGAGGACGAATAATTTTTTAGGGACTAGTAATTAGGAACTGGGAACTAGTAGGGATTAGTAAAAACTGGTTCCCGGTTCCTATTTACTAGTTCCTTTTTGAACGGAGGAGATAATATGCCCAGCTTGCAGGATATGTATAATGAACCAAAACCCATGTCTGCTCATGAAAAGGCCGCGATACTTTTTATTGCGCTCGGCGGCGATTATGCGGCAAAAGTTTTTGAGCACATGGACGAGGACGAAATAGAATCAATCACCCTTGAGATTGCCAATAACAGGCATGTCAGCGTTGAGAAGAAAAACGCGGTTATCAGCGAATTTTATCAGCTGATGATGGCGAATGATTATCTTTCGACGGGCGGGCTGGAATATGCGCAGAGTGTTTTGGAAAAGGCTCTCGGCGCGGAGAAGGCTACGGAAATTCTCAACCGCCTGACGACAAGTTTGCAAGTGCGCCCGTTCGAGTTCTTACGCAAGACAGATCCTGCGCAACTTTTGAACTTCCTGCAAAACGAACATCCGCAGACAATCGCGCTGGTTATGGCGTATCTTTCGCCCGACCAAGCCGGTATCGTCATGAGCGGCTTATCGGTTGATGCGCAGGCGGACGTTGCGAAGCGTATCGCACTCATGGACAGAACGTCACCGGACGTTATCCGCGAAGTTGAGCGCGTGTTGGAGAAAAAATTATCGTCGCTGTCAACGCAAGACTTCACGATTGCCGGCGGCGTTCAAGCAGTCGTCGAAGTTCTCAACCGCGTCGACCGTGCTACAGAGCGTGCAATTATCGAGTCGTTGGAAGTGGACAGCCCCGAACTTGCCGAAGAAATCAAGCAACTCATGTTCGTGTTCGAAGATATTATTTTGCTTGACGACCGCTCACTGCAGACGGTTTTGCGCGAAGTCGACACGAAAGATTTGTCTTTGGCGATGAAAGCTACGAGCGACGAGGTTGCCGAAAAAATTTACAAGAACATGTCCAAACGTGCCGCCGATATGTTGCGCGAAGAAATTTCTTACATGGGGCCGGTCAAGATTCGCGACGTGGAAGAGGCTCAAACGAAGATTGTCAACGTTATCCGCACACTCGAAGACAAAGGCGTTATCGTCATTGTGCGTGGCGGCGGCGAAGGAATGCTGGTGTAATAAACTTTTTTTTGCGATTGATCTACTTTTCTTTGCGTGTCCAAAGAAAAGTAGCAAAAGAAAGGACACCTCGCAGGGGCGTTAAGTTCTCATAATTCCAACGTTAAGGTTACCCGAAACCGAGTGTGTCGCTAACGACGCTTCCTGCGTCGTGGTCGCGACGGCCGTCATCCTTGACGGCCTCAAACCTCATTGCACTTATTCCTTTCCGAGGTGATATGATTGTATAAAAATATTGTACGCAACAGGCTTGTCGGTGAACCGGTCGTAATCGGCGCGAGACCAAAACCCGTCGTCGTCGAAGAGGAACCGGATCCTGAAAAAGTCGATGATGAGCCGGTTAAAAAAGATGAACCTCAACCTGAACGCGGTATCCCTCAAGAAGTGCTCGATAAAGTTTACGCGGAGATAGAGGAAATTGAGCAGAAATTAAAACAGACTGACGAAACACTTCACGAGGCGCATAAGGAAAAGGCGCAGTCGACGCAGCTTAAAAAGCAGGCTGAAGAAATTAAACAGCAGGCTGAAGACTTCAAGAAACAATCCGAAAAGCAATCGCAGGAAATTTTAGACAAGGCGACTGCAGAGGCTGAAAAAATTGTTGAGGAGACGAAGCAGGAGGCTGAAGAGCTTCTCGAAAAAGTTCAAAAGGAAGGTTACGACGCGGGCTATAAGGACGGTAAGGAGCAGGGCATTAAGGACGGCAAGGAAAAAATTGAGGACGAGCTTGCGGAAATTGTTCGGCAGGCAAATGACAAGGCTCAAAAGACGATTCGTGACGCCAAAGAGCAAACTGCAGAATATTTCATTCGGGCGGAAGATGACATCGTTAAAGTCGTGATGATGGCTATTGAAAAAATTTTGCCGCAACATTTTTTGGACGTGCCGCAAGTGATTTTACCTGTCGTGCGCGAGGCGATTAAACATGTCCGCGATCAAAAGGAAGTCAAAGTTCACGTCGACCCCGACAGCTACGATTTGGTTTTAATGGCGCGGGCGGAATTTCAATCAATGCTAACTGACGGCACGGCGATTATCGAAGTCATTTCCGACGAGGCATTAAAGCCGGGCGATTGCGTTATTGAAACTCCCAACGGCGGCGTTGACGCTCGACTTTCCACGCAACTCGGCCTGATGAAAAACGCCGTTGAAAGCGTCCTCAACAAATAGGAGGCGATTAATTATGTCTAATGAGGATAAAATTTTGTCCATGCTTACTAAAATGCAAAGCGATATCGACGCCCTGCGCACCGAAGTCGATGCCATAAGAAATAACGAAATTCTTAAGGCGGCTGAAAAAGCTAAACCAAAACGTGATACTTATAGGGCGTTGAAAGCATTGTCCGAATTACTCACTCAGGACGAAAAAGATGCGTTAGGCGAATACATGGAAGCTGAAATGGCCAGAAAGGCGGCTCTTTATGGCTAATTATTGTTTAGATTCAAACGTCGTAAGCGATATTTTGCGCGGAGATTCTGCAGTTATGCGCCATTTTGAGGCGGCTAAAAAAAATAATGATGAACTTTTCATTCCGTCAATCGTCTATTACGAAATTGTTCGCGGTTTGAGGGCGGCGAGCAAGATACGCAAACTTACGGCATTTCAATTCCTTTATGATACTGTCAAACCTCTTTATCTTGACCAAGACGATTTAACGACGATAGAAAAAGCCGTTGAAATTTATCTTCAACTTCACAAGGGGCAAATGATTGAGGACAACGACATTTACATTGCGGCGATTGCAATGGTCAACAACTGTACGCTGGTTACCGCCAATGTCCGCCACTTCAGCCGCGTCGAAGGTTTGAGATTTGTAAATTGGAGAGGCAATGATTAAAAACAGCATTAACCTGCAAAAACTCAAAAATGCAATCAACGAGTGCAAGACAATCAAATTGACGGGGAAGGTTACACAGGTCGTCGGATTGGTTATCGAGACGCAAGGCCCTACAGTCAGCGTGGGCGAGTTGTGTTATATCACGTCTAAATTTCCGAACGTGCCGCCGATACCCGCTGAAGTCGTCGGATTTCGTGAAGGATTCGTCATGCTCATGCCGATTGGTGAAATGCAAGGCGTCGGGCCGGGTTGTGAAGTTGTCGCGGCGCAGAAAATGTTGCAAGTCAAAGTCGGCGAAGAGCTTTTGGGACGCGTGCTTGACGGGCTGGGAAATCCTATGGACGGGCTGGAACCGATTCTTTCAACGATTGAATATCCGTTGCAAGCTCCGCCGCCTCACCCGCTGAAACGTCCGAGAATTCATGACAATCTTTATGTCGGTGTCCGAGCAGTTGACGGACTTATCACAATGGGTGACGGTCAGCGTATCGGAATTATGGCGGGTTCAGGCGTCGGCAAGTCAACGCTTCTGTCGATGATTGCAAGAAATACCGAGGCTGATATAAGCGTCATTGCGTTAATCGGCGAACGCGGCCGTGAGGTTCGTGATTTTATCGAACGCGACTTGGGCGAGGCGGGATTGAAACGCGCCGTGGTCGTCGTGGCAACATCAGATCAACCGGCACTCGTCAGAATCAAAGGTGCGATGACTGCCACCGCCATTGCCGAATATTTCCGTGATCAAGGCCACAAAGTTATTTTGATGATGGATTCGGTCACGCGCTTTGCAATGGCTCAACGCGAAGTCGGCTTGACAATCGGTGAACCTCCTGCAACTCGCGGATACACGCCGTCAGTCTTTGCACTTTTGCCGCGACTTTTGGAACGCGCAGGCACTTCGGACACCGGATCAATCACGGGGATTTATACAGTTTTGGTTGACGGTGACGACATGAACGAGCCGATTGCCGATGCCGTCCGCTCAATTCTCGACGGGCACATTGTCTTGAGTCGTTCAATCGCCGCGCAAAATCACTTCCCCGCCATTGACGTTTTGGGAAGTGTCAGCCGTGTCATGAATGAAGTCGTCACGCCCGAACACCTTCAAGCCGCTCAAAAAATGCGGGCATTGATGGCGGTTTACAAGGACGCTGAAGATTTGATTCATATCGGCGCGTATGTCAAAGGCTCAAGCAAGCGCATTGACGAGGCGATTGGCAAGATTGACGCGATTAACGAATTTCTCTGCCAAGGGATTTTTGAAGTCGACACCTACGAAGTCACCAAGAAAAAACTTATTAAAATCTCCGGTAAATAATTTTTTAAGGAACTAACAGCTAACAGCTAGCCGCTAACAGCTAATTTCCGGGCAAGTGAAATGAAAAAATTTAAATTCCAACTTGAAACGCTTTTGAAAGTGACGAAGCGTAAAAAAGATGATGCCGAAATGAAATTTGCGGAGGCGTCGAGAAAATTGGAGGAGTGCCGCGCGAAGTTGCAAATTTTGTTGCGTGAACTTCAGGAGGGTCAAGAAGAGTTTGCAGAAAAGACCGGTGAGGGTAAAACTGTCACGGTCGGAATTATCATGATGTACAACAGTTTTTTCAACTGGAAGCGCACGCAAATTGAACAGCAGCAGGATTTGATTTTGAAGGCCACGCAGGATAAGCAGCAGAAATTAAAAATTTTGATGAAGCTGATGACGTATCTTAAAAGCATTGAACAGCTCAAGGAAAAGCGGCTCAATGAGTATAACGCGGAATTGCTTTTCGAGGAGCAAAAGATGCTTGATGAAATCGGACTTCAGCTGTCAATGAGGAAGTAGGAATTTAAACTTGTTCCTTGTTCCTTATTCCTTTTTCCTTACAAAGGAGTGATTAATTTTGATTGAAATTCAACCGGTCGAACGCGTCGATATGATGCAGAGGATTGACCAAGTGCGTCGTCGGATAGCGGCGATTGAAAAGCAAATCGGAATAAACACCGGTGATTTTCAGGCGACGTTGGAGCGGGAAATTTTGCGGCAAGCAACGATGAATCCCGTTAAGCCGACGCAAGCCGTTAATGAAGTTCAGACATTGCCTGGCGCAACTCAACCTGTCAACGAAAATGACGCGGCGAACTCTGCAAAAGTTGCTCAAGCCATGCGCGACGCTGAAAAGATTGAAACACCTTCTCAGCCGCCACAAAATTATTTGCCCGGACAAGAAGCTCTGCCCGATAAAATCAATCCGCCGAAACAACCCGTTCCGAAGATTGAACGCGCACAAATTCCCGATACCGAACTTGAAATCCCCGAACGCGGCGATAAAGTTTTTGAGGATAATTACGTCGGTGAAGATGCGGAAGTTACGAGAGTGGAAGATTTAATCATGCAGACGGCCACTGAATACGGCGTTGATCCTAAACTCGTCAGGGCGATTGCCATTGCCGAATCCGATATGAATCAAGATGAAATTTCACCCGTCGGCGCGATTGGCGTTATGCAACTCATGCCCGAAACCGCTGCAAGTTTGGGCGTCAATCCCTACGACACCGGCGAAAATGTTGCGGGCGGCACGCGTTATATCAGGCAAATGCTCGACACCTTCGACGGCAATATTCCCCTTGCAGTCGCCGCGTATAATGCCGGCCCCGGAGCAGTTAAGCGTTACGGAGGCATTCCGCCCTATTCCGAAACTCAAAATTATGTAGGGCGCGTAATGGATTTATTTCAATAGGGAAAAGGGAAATGGTAAATGGGAAAAGTTTTTTTTCATTGCGCGTTGATTTTCTGCGCGGCGATAATTTTCATGTCGTCACCCGCTCAAGCCGAAGACGTTCCGTTCACCGACAAGTTCATTTTGTGGACGGAACATCGCGACGAATTGATTGACGAGTACACGCTCAAGCATTACGGGATGATTTGCCGCGAAATAATCCCTCAAGCGGTCGTGGTTCATTGGACGGCATTTGGAACGCTCGAATCGAATTGGAAATTTTTTTATGCCGAAGAAATGCCTGACGATGAAGGCAGATTAAACGTCGCGTCGCAATTCATAGTTGACCGTGACGGAACGATTTTGCGGCTCATGCCCGAAACAAAATTTGCGCGACACATTATCGGCTACAATCATTGCGCGATTGGCATTGAGAACGTCGGCGGCTACAATGGCCGTGAAGATTTGACGGAGGCTCAACTTGCCGCGAATGTTAGACTGATTAAATGGCTCCACGAAAAATATCCCACGATTAAATATGTCTTCGGGCATTATCAGCAGGGCAAAGCTCGTGCGAGTGGGCTTTTTATAGAAAATGTTCCGGGCTATTACGCGATTAAGACTGATCCCGGCCCGAAATTTATGCGCGGCTTGCGTGAGGAACTTGAAGGAGACGGCTTGATTTTCTATGACGAGTGAGAATCGGCAAGCTTTAATGGACGGTTTCCGCGACGGTACGCCGATTGGTTTGGGATATTTCGTCGTGGGATTTTCACTGGGCATCGTCGCCAAATACGTCGGTCTTAGTCCGTTGCAAGGCTTCGTAATCAGTCTGCTCAATAACGCGTCGGCGGGTGAATACGCAGCTTTTACGGTTATCGGTTCGGACGCGCCTTATATCGAAATCGCGCTGTTGACGTTCATTGCCAATGCCCGCTACATTTTGATGAGCACGGTTTTGAGTCAAAAATTTTCTCCCGACACGCCGTTTTACCACAGAATTTTTGTCGGCTTCGACGTGACGGACGAAATTTTTGGAATTGCAATCGCTCGCGGCGGACGTTGGCTGAATCCCTTTTACAATTACGGTGCAATGTTGACGGCTCTACCGGGCTGGTCACTTGGTACGGCTTGCGGGATTGTCGCATGGAATTTTTTTTCACCGGCGGCAGTCAGTGCGTTAAGCGTCGCGCTTTACGGAATGTTTTTGGCCGTGATTATTCCTCCCGCCCGCAAGGATAAAATTATCGGCGGGGCAGTCGTCATGAGTTTCCTGTTGAGTTATCTTGCCGAAAATTTTTTCCCCGAAGTCTCTGCCGGCAATCGGACGATTTTGTTGACGATTTTAATTGCGGGCGCGGCGGCAGTCTTGTATCCGATCAAGGAGGATAATGATGACGCATGACATCAACGTTTACATTTTGGTTGCAAGCGCGGTGACTTTGGCGATAAAAATTTTACCGCTGACACTGATTCGCGGCGAAATAAAAAACGTGACAATTCGTTCATTCCTCCATTACGTGCCGTATGTCACGCTGGCAGTCATGACTTTCCCCGCGATAATCGACGCCACTCAATCGCAAATTTCAGGCGGGCTGGCATTTTTTGCGGGAATAGCGGCGGCTTGGTTCGGAGCAAGTCTTTTCAAAGTCGCGGTGATTTGTTGTTCAGTCGTCTTCGTCACGGAATTATTTATTTGACAATAACGGAAGCTTTTTATTTTTTGGAGGGTGAACTCAATGCAATACAAATGCAAGATGACCGTTATCGACAAAAAAGTTTTTCCCGAACTGCAGGAAAAATATCTTGCCGACCCGAAATCAGGAGCGTGTCCTTTCTATGAAGTGGGCGCAGAATATATTTTTGAACGCTACGGCGACGAGGATACTTTTTGGACGCAAGGTAAAGGTGCACATTGTTCCGAGGCGTGGGATTGTTTCAGCCGCTACATTTATACGGCGTTGCAGGGCGGCTCGATTATGCGCAACTGGACGAATGATGAGCACATGATGATTGCTTGCTGCAATGACGGAACGCGTCCGGTTATTTTCAAGATTGAACGCCTCGATTATAAAGTTGTTTATGTCGACGCGGACTCTTCTGCTCAAGAAAAAATCGCCGCCGAAATTAAAAATCTTGACGGCGTGACGGACGCGGTTTATCGTGCGGACAAAAATTTTATCGAAGTTTTCATGGACAGGAACCGCGAAGTTCCCGACGAGAAAATTATTTCCGTGGCGGGAAAAGTCACGCGGATTGATTAGGAGGTTAAGCTTGGACAAAGTCAGATTGGCGGCAACGAAAATTTTATATAACGTGGTGGCGAAGGGCGCATGGTCTAACGTCGAACTGGCGCAAATGTTGCGGCAAGAAAAATTCTCCGACCTCGACAGAAAATTTTGCACGGAACTGGTTTATGGTGCAGTCAAAATGGGCGCGTCTCTCGATTGGAAGATTGCAAAATATGTGACACGCCCGCTCGCCACTGTCGACGAAAAAATTTTGGCAGTCTTGCGAATCGGTTTCTATCAAATATTTTTCTTGAGCCGCGTCCCGAATTCGGCGGCAGTCAATGAGTCGGTGGAGCTGTCGAAACAATTTTGCGGGCTATGGGAATCAAAATTCGTCAATGCAGTTTTACGTTCGGCGGTTAGAAATATTCACAAATCGGACTTCCCGTCGGGCAACGATTTAAAAACATTGGCTTTGATAAAATTTCATCCGCTGTGGCTGGTGAAATTGTTCGCGGAAGAATTCGGGCTTGACGCTGCGAAAAAAATTCTCGACTTCGACAACACCGATCCGCCACTTTGCCTGCGCGTGAATTTTTTAAAGACTACCCGCGAAGACATTTTGGACGCGCTGAAAACTTTGGGCTTTCAAGCCACGCCGTCGACATTCGCGCCGGAAGGTGTCATTTGCAAAGGTCACGGCGCACTTGATAAATTTAAGGCATTGCGCAACGGTTTGTGTCAAGTGCAGGACGAAAGTTCCATGACGGCTGCGCGAATTTTGAATCCTCAACCGGGCGAATTTGTTATAGATTGCTGCGCGGCTCCCGGCGGTAAGGCCACTCATCTTGCCGAACTCATGCAAAATCGCGGACGAATTATCGCGGCGGACATTTACGACACGAAGCTCAAACATATCAGACAAAATGCCGAACGCCTCGGAATAAAAATTATCGAACCGATTTTGATTGACGCCCGCAAGATTGGTGAAAAATTTTTTGAGCAAGCTGACAAAGTTTTGGTTGATGCGCCATGTTCGGGATTGGGTGTGCTCAGGAGAAAAGCTGATCTTCGCTGGAAAAAAAATCCCAACGAGTTGAATCATTTGCCCGCCCTGCAGGAAAAAATTTTGTCGGGCGCGGCTAAAACTCTCAAATCCGGCGGAACTTTACTTTACAGCACGTGTACAATTTTGCGGCGCGAAAATGAAGAGGTCGTCGAAAAATTTTTGGCGGCCAATGAAAATTTTCAGCTCGTCGAAATGAAAACTCTTTTGCCGCATGTCACGAACACTGACGGATTTTTCTACGCGAAGTTGATTAAAAAATAATTTCCTCGCACATTGCGGGGATTTTTTTTGGACATTATCGGCGCAAGGTGTTAAACTGTCGTAAAATCAAGGGAGATGGGAGAAGGGATAAGAGTTTTGAACTTTTCCCATTTCCCTTTTCCCATTTTTTAGGGAGAAGGGAGAAGGGATTTTAACTTTTCCCATTTCCCATTTCCCTTACAGAGGTGATGACTTGAACGAAAAAAATTTGACGCCGATGATGGAACAATATCACGCGCAAAAATCTCAACACCCGAATGAGTTATTATTTTTCCGACTCGGTGACTTTTTCGAGATGTTCAACGAAGACGCCGTTACAGCTTCCAAGGAAATCGGCTTGACGTTGACTAGGCGGCAAAATGTCCCGATGTGCGGCGTACCTGCTCACGCCGTTGAAAATTATTTGCAAAAGCTCGTCGACAAAGGTTTTCGCGTGGCAGTCGTCGACCAAATCGGCGACCCGAAGGCTAAAGGTTTGACTGAACGCGCACTTACCAAAATCGTCACGCCCGGCACGATTCTAACTGATGATTCGCTGTCGAACAGCGGTAATAATTATCTTGCGTTGATTTTGGAGGACGGCGACGAAATTTCATTGGCGGGCGCAGATATTTCGACGGGTGAAATTTTTTTCGCGCTTTATGACGGCAATTCCCGTGAACAAAATCTTTTCGACGAACTCTATCGCTTATCGCCGCATGAAATTTTAATTCCCGACGGCTTGAGTTTTTTTAAGCGTCTGAAAAATTTCGCGGAACTCAAAATTGAAAATTGCTCCTTCACGACGATTGACGCCGAAAAAATTTCCGACAAAAATTTTTCCGCTGAACACTTCGCCGAAAATGAATTGCCTGCCGCCGAAATTGCCGCGCAAGCTGTCGAAAATCTTTTGCAGTACATTCACGCCACGGTTCGCACGGACTTGAAGCATATTTCCAAACTCACGCGCCTTGACATGAGCAACCATCTGATTTTGGACGCGACCGCCATTAAAAATCTCGAAGTCATCAAAAATTTGCGCGACGGTTCCAAGAAAGATACCCTTTTCGACGTTTTGGACTTCACGAAGACTGCGGCGGGCAATCGGCTTTTACGTCGATGGTTGGAAAGCCCGCTCGTTGACATTGCCGCGATTAATCGTCGACTTGATGCCGTGGAGGAGTTGTTTAAAAATTTCAAGACGCGGAGAAATTTACGCGAAACTTTGCGCGATATTCATGACTTTGAACGGCTCATGACGAAAATTGAAGTCGGCTCATCAAATGCCCGCGACTTAATCGCGCTGAAAATTTCTTTCCAAGCCGTGCCGAAAATTTCCGAAATCCTAGGCGGCTTGAACAGTGATATTCTTGCCGCATGTCGTGACGGGCTTGATGATTTTTCTGCGGAGGCAAAACTTATCGGCGAAGCAATCAGCGAAAATGCTTCAATGTCCGTGCGCGACGGCGGGATTATCAACAGCGGCTACAGTGAGGAGCTTGACGAATTGCGCCGAATTTCTATGGACAGCCGCGCATTTCTGCAGGAGTTTGAAGAGCGTGAAAAAATTAGGACGGGGATTCGCGCGCTTAAGGTCGGCTATAATCGCGTCTTCGGATATTATATTGAGGTTCGTCACAGCGGCGCGAGTAAAATTCCCGCCAATTACGTCCGCAAGCAAACTCTCGTAAATGCCGAACGCTACATCACGCCCGAATTGAAAGATTATGAAACTAAAATCCTCGGCGCGCAGGAGCGGATTGTCAATCTCGAATACAATCTTTTTTGCGAAGTCCGCGACAGGATTAAAACGCGTCTTCCGCAAATTCAAGACACTGCAAAGCGAATCGCGCTGATTGACGTTATCGCCTCAATGGCGGAGGCGGCGCATATCAACAATTACACGCGGCCGGATTTGAATATTGACGGCAAAATTGAGATTCGTGACGGTCGACACCCGCTAGTTGAAAAAATTTTGACGGGCGGATTATTTGTCCCGAACGACACGAACCTTGCGCCGAATCGTTGCGCCATGATGATTATCACCGGGCCGAATATGGCGGGCAAGTCAACTTATATGCGGCAAGTTGCATTGTTGACTTTGATGACGCAGGCGGGCAGTTTTATTCCGGCGACGAGTGCGAACATTTGCCCCGTCGACAGGATTTTTACGCGAATCGGCGCGAGTGATGATTTGGTCAGCGGGCAGTCAACTTTTATGGTTGAGATGAATGAGGTTGCGCAGATTTTGAAATATGCCACGGATCGCAGCTTGATTGTCCTCGATGAAGTCGGCCGCGGAACTTCGACTTTTGACGGCATGAGCATTGCCCGCGCCGTGATTGAGTACATTGACAAAAAAATTCGCGCCAAAACTCTCTTCGCCACGCACTATCACGAACTCACCGACCTTGCCGACACGTCAGACAGGATTGAAAATTTTTCCGTGGCAGTCAAGGAACGCGGCAGTGAAGTTATTTTCCTCCGCCGAATCAAACAGGGCGGCGCAGATAAATCTTACGGCATACAAGTTGCAAAGCTGGCGGGACTTCCAAAATCAGTCATGAAACGCGCTGAAGAAATTTTAAAGTCAATGGAAACGTCAGCACCCGTCCGCCCCGTCGAAAATAAAAAATCTTCCGCGCCTGATTTATTTGTCGCACGCAGCTTGAAAGATTTGCTTGCATTGGACGTACCAAGCTTGACGCCGATTGAGGCAATGGGTAAACTTTATGAATTACAGCAGCAAGCTAAAAAGGAACTCGGACAATGAAAAGTTGTTTGGAAGGATGATTTACCATGAGGAAAAAATTTTTAGTGTTCGCGATGATTTTAATGGCGGCGATTTTGAGCGGCTGCGGTTCGTCGGATGAAAAATCTTCAGGCGATAAGCAGCAAATCAAAGTCGGCGCAATCACTCAACTGAATACTAAACCCGAAAATGCAAGGACACTTATCAACGGGGCCGAAATGAATTTCTTCGACAATTTCAACTCAATGCAAATGGCGTTGTCGTCGGGAAACATCAACGCGATTCAAACTTACGGCAGCGTTGCAAAGTATATGGCGGCGCAAAATCCCGACCTCAAAATCACCGAAAGTCAAACCGTTTCGCTTGTCGATAATTTTTGCTGTGCAATGCGTAAAGATAATGTCGCCTTGAAAAATTTATTCGACTCGGCGATTACCGCGATGAAATCTGACGGTACACTTGACGCCCTCGTTGACAAGTACGTTACGAATTTTGACGAAAATCCGATTCCCGTTGACATTCCCAAAATTGACGGCGCGGAGACGATTAAAGTCGGCGTAACGGGTGATTTGCCCATGCTCGATTATGTGACTGCTGACGGAAAACCTGCCGGTTTCAATACCGCTGTGCTTTCGGAAATTTCCAAGCGTATCAGCAAAAATATTGAATTTGTTCACATTGAAAGTGCCGCCCGCGCAGCAGCTTTGGAGTCCGGGCAAGTCGACGTTGTATTTTGGGTGATTGTGCCCAACGAAGATTCAGACCGTCCGAAAGATTTTGACGTGCCCGAAGGCGTCGCCGTCACCGACCCCTACTATCAAGACGTTGTGGTTAATGTCAATCTTTCCAGTTTTGATATTGATTTTTGAGAGGAGACTGTATAATGATTGATTTTAAAACTTTCGACTTCGATGACAACGAACGCTACATGGATTATCTCCAACGCTGTATCCAAATTCCGTCGAACGCGTCGCCTTTACTTTTGCTTGCCAATCGGGACAAAAGTAATGTTCAGCGCGCCTATGTCGACAATCTTTGCTGGCATAAATTTTCCGAAGGCGACATGGAGATTTGGGGGCCGCCCGCAGGTGATTGGGACGAAATTAATTGGAAGAAAGTTTTTTCAGCTCACGTGCCCGCCGGAACAATTTTTAATTTCGTGCCGGAATATCTGTTAAAGATTTGGCAGCGCGACCTCGGCGACGCGATTGAGGTTGATGACGACCGCGACATGTGGGATTATATTTTGTACCTCGACCGCATGGAAAAGCTTGAGGGTAAAAAGTTCAAGCGCATTCGTAACGCTAAAAATTCCTTTGAGAAAAATTACGAGTCCACGATTGAGGAGATTAAGCCGGACAATTTCAATGACTTGTGGCAGTTTCATATCGGGGCGGAAAAAAATCTTCAAGACCGCGTCGAAAACGTCGAACTTGCTCAAGCCGACAGTGATCAATTCCTGTTCGCGCTGAATCATTGGAACGACTTTAAAAATCTTTTCGGATTCGTGATTCGTGTTGACGGACAGATTGTCGCTTACTCCGTCGACGAAATGATTGACGAGACTCACTCAATCGGGCTGTTTGCGAAGGCTGATTACAATTTTAGCGGCGCGAATGAATTTGCTTATTGGAATGACGCGAAGATAAATTTGGAGCGCGGAATTTTGACGGAAAACTTGACGGACGACGTGGGCGAAGAAAATTTGCGCTTCTTCAAGGAGCATTTGTATCCGCTCGTCATGCTGAAAAAATATATCGTGACTTACAATCCCGCCGAAGACGTTCGCGACGTGAAAATTTCTTCCAAACGTGACGGCGACAACTTGACGATAAAAATTTCCGGCAAGCTCAACACCGACGCTTCTCTTTCCGCGAAGAATGAAATTATGCCCATGCTCGACGGCGTGAAAAATGTTACCTTGGACTTGAACGGGCTGGAGTATATTTCATCTTCGGGCTTGAGGATTTTGATTGCCGCGATGAAAAAAATTCGCTCTCAAGGCGGAACCATGACGGTTAAAAATGTCGGCGAACAAGTCCGCGAAGTTTTGGAGATGACGGGCTTTGCGCAGATTTTCAACTTGAGTTGGAGGCCTAACATTTAATGCATAACGATTTTTTTTCAACCGTCACGGAGATTATCCACTACGGCGGCTCAACTTTTGCGGCATTGGTCGCCATGAGCGTTTACATGATGACGGACGGATTTTTTGTCGGGAATTGGGTCGGCGTCGAAGGTTTGGAGGCTATGGCGATAATTTTTCCGATTACAATGGTTTTCGGGGCAATCGGAACTTTATTTGAGACGGGCGGCAGTGCTGTCGTTTCAGAAAAAATCGGCGAAGGTAAAAAACAGCTTGCCGAAAAAATCATGCGGAGCAATTACCTTTGCGCGGCGATAATCGGAATAACCATTGCAGTCGTCGGAAATATTTTCGTCGAACCGCTGCTGCAATTACTTTCCGACAGTCCCGACGAGCAAAATATAATTAATTTGGCGGTAATGTTCCTGCGAATAACGCTGTGCGGCGTGCCATTCCTGCTGACAATTTACATGACGGGAGCATTCATGCGTTGCATTGACAATCCCGGACACGTCTTCTGTCTGGTCGGAACAACCGTGCTGGTCAACATAATTTTGGACGCGCTGTTTATAATCGTATTCGGCTGGGGCATGAAGGGTGCGGCGATTGCGACGGTAATCGCTCAAATTTCCGGAGCAGCGATTGCGTTCTGGTACTTCAAATTTTCGCGACAAAAATTTTCCAATTCGCAGGGCTTCGCAAGTTTCGCGTATATCTTCCAGGAAATTAAAATCGGCGCGGGATTCGGTGTGGCAACGATAATGATGTCCTGCATCGAATATTTCTTGAACGCGGTAATTTTGAGTTACGACGCGGCTTATTTGCTGGCGACGGTGACGGTCTCGAATATAATTTTATCGTTCGTATTCTTGCCGCTGAACGGATTGGACACGGGTATTCAACCGCTCGTGAGCAGACTTTATGCCGCGCGAAAAGAAAGTCATTGCCTGCGCGTCATGCGATACGGATTCTTCCTGACGGTGATTTTGACGTTCGCAATTTATGTGGTGCTGATGATTTTCACGGAAGAGTTGATGAGAATTTTTATGTCTTCAAACGATCCGATAACGCCCGAAATGCTGATTTTCCTGCGGGCAATGTTCGTGTTGCAACCGTTCGTCGGACTTTACACATGGCTAAGCGGAATCATGGCGGCTTTGGAGGACGAGTGGCGCAATTTGGTTATAAGCTTGATACCGCTGGTCGTGCAAGTGCCGCTGATTTGGTTCCTGCCGAAAATTTTGCCGATAGAATATATCTCGCTGAATTATTCGATTAACGACGTGGCGGAGGCAGCAGTCGCGTTGATTTTGATTCGGTCGCTGATGAAAGAGAAAGGCATTTCGTTCCGAAAGATTTTCAAGGGGATTTAGTTAATGTCGAACAAAAATTTGCTGATCTTCATTTTAATGGTAGGCGTCTTCGGAATTTTGAACACGGAGATGGGCTTTATCGGAATCCTGCCGTACATTTCCGAACGCTACGACGTGACGATTGTGCACGCGGGACTTTTAATCAGCATGTTTGCATTGGGCGTGGCGATTGCAGGGCCGACAATGCCGTTGATTTTTTCCCGATTCAATCGCAAGCACGTGATGATTTTGGTTTTGGGATTGTTCACGGTCTGCAACGTCATTTCCATTTTCGCGAAAAGTTTTGATTTACTGCTGGCAGTTCGTGTATTGCCGGCATTTTTTCATCCGGTTTACTGCTCAATGGCTTTCACGGTAGCGGCGGCGATTGTCGGGGCTAAAGAGGCTCCAAAGGCCGTCGCGAAAATAAATATCGGCGTGGCGGCGGGAATGGTCGTAGGCGTCCCGATAAGCAACTTTTTGGCGGAGAGAATTTCTCTGACGGCCTCGATGACATTTTTTGCATTGGTGACATTTGCGGCGTTAATGGCGACAATTTTTTACGTCCCGTCAATGCCCGTCAAGAAAGTCATGACTTACGGCAGCCAGTTGAAAATTCTGCACAAGAAAGTTTTATGGGCGTCAATCGTCGCGGTGATTTTTTTGGACGGCTCAATCTTCGGCGTATTCAATTACGCGGCGGAATATCTTGCAAAAGTTTCAATGGTCGCGCCGAGTTCAGTCAGCGCAATGCTTTTCGTCTTCGGAGTGTGCAACATTTTCGGGAGCATGTTGGCAGGAAATTTGCTGACGGTTCAACCGCTGGCGACGGTAAAATTTTTCCCGTTCATTTTGGCGGCGGTGTACATTGCATTTTTCAACGAGCCGAATTTTTATCTGCTGACGGCGTTGATAATTTTCTGGGGAATATTGGCGGGCGTCGCGGCGAATATCTATCAATTCTGGATTTTCCGCGCAGCACCTGAAGCCCCCGATTTTGCTAACGGAATTTTCTTGACTTCGGCGAATTTGGGTTGCATGGCAGGTACGGCGTTCAGCGGACTTTTTATCGACGGACTGGGAATCCCCTACGTGATTTTCGGCGGGATAATTTTTGCAATCGGTTCGGCAGTTGTGATTTGGACGCAAGCGGCTCGTCGTGAGTTGAATCCGTTGGCGAGGTGATTGGTTAAAGTGGTCGCAAACATTGACAAAGCGGTAGGCTTGTGTTAAATTAATTATGCTTCTTAAGAAAATATCATTATTTGCTCAGCATAAATAACACAAACGAAGAAAAACCCCGCACAGAGTGATGAACTGCGCGGGGCTTCGTTTACGCCTAACCGGTTGATGAGGCCGATTATCCGGGGCGTCTAAGTGAAATTCCTGCTACTTGAGCCAACGGTCGTAGATGTAAGCACCGATGATACTGGACACCACGCCAACCGCTAAGCTCACGAACATGCTCAGCATATATAACACCTCCTTTCGTTAGGCTTATGCCTCCCGAAGGGGTAGCATTAAAATAATTGTAGCAGATAGTTTTCAGCTATTCAAGTTTACTTTGGGCGCGGGCAATGTTCATGTGAAATTTACGGAATGATTTTTCGGAAAAAAATTATCCTCCACTCAATCGGGCGGAGGATTTTTTTTGCGAGAAAATTTTACTTGAACAGGTTGGAGAATTTTTTAACGGTGTCGTCTTTATTTTCGAGAACGTCGGAATAGTTGATTTTAATGCCGTTGTTAAGCGCGTCCTCAGGGGCGGGCAAGTTGTAGCGTTCGGGCATTTTCACATCACGGCGGACGGGAACTGTACCGGCCTCGGCAACTTTCTGTTGAGCCTCTTGCGTCATGAGATAATCGACAAATTTTTTAGCGTTGTCCTTATGATCGGCGTCCTTGAAGATTGCAACGGGGCTTGGCACCATCAAAAGTTCGTGAGGATAAACCATTTTGAGCGGCGCGCCCTTATCGATTTTGCCGGCAGTGATATAGTCGACGCCCAGGCACGCGTTCAAAACTCCGTCGGCAGTGTCGTCGATAACTCTGCCGGAACCTTTACTTTTCGTCGCGCCATTGTCATGAAGTCGAACGATATAATCCCAGCCGAATTGTTTTTCAAGCAGGGCAATACTCATGAAGGCCGTACCGCTAAGCGCAGGGTCTGCAATGCCGAAAGAATTTTTATACAGCGGGTCAGTGGCAATCGTCTCCCAACCGGCAGGATCCGTCGTGATTTTATTGGTGTTGATGACAATTCCGAGGGTGCCCAATCTCGCGGCAGTGAATGAGCCGTCGTAGTCGTCGAAAGGATTCAACAGCTCCTCAAAACCTGCGGGCTGATATTTTTCCAGCAAGCCTTCGTTTTTCATCTGGTAGAAATCGGGCACTTCACTCGTCCAAATAATGTCCGCCATTAAGTGACCGCTTTGACGTTCAGCGTCGAGTTTGGCCATAATTTTACCTGCACCCGCCGATTGCCAATCAACTTCAATGTCGGGATATTTTGCCTTGAAGCCGTCGACAATGCCGCCGATTAATGATTCTTTCATCGACGTGTAAATCACGAGTTTGTTGGCGGATTTTTTATCTGCCGCGTTCTTGTCGGAAGAATTATCGCCGCCGCAACCCGTCATCAGCAATGTCACGAGAAGCAACGTCGCTGTAAAAATTTTTTTAAACATAAACTAAGCCTCCCTTAAAGCGTCTTTCATATCTTTAACGTACTCGCCGACAAATTTAGGAGCTGCCTCGCCGTGAGCCGCAAGAATTTTTATAATCGCTGAACCGACAATCGCCCCGTCAGAAATATTTGCCATTTGCTTAGCTTGAGCGGGCGTCGATATTCCAAAACCTATCGCGCAGGGAATTTTCGTATTCTGCCGAATCGCCGCGACAATCGAAGTCAAATCGGTTTTAATTTCACTTCGCACGCCGGTTACGCCCAAACTCGACACGACATAAACGAAACCTTCAGCCTCGCGGGCAATCATTGCAATTCTGTCTTCGGAAGTCGGAGCAATCATCGAAATTAAATCGACGCCGAACTTTTTGCACGTCGATAAAAATTCGCCCTTCTCCTCAAAAGGCACATCAGGCAAAATCAATCCGTCAACGCCAATTTCCGCGCAAGTCGAAATAAATTTTTCCGCGCCGTAACTGAAGACGACGTTTGCATAAGTCATGAAGACGAAGGGAACTTTCACGTCGCGGCGCAAGTCTCGTACCATGTCGAAAATTTTATCAGTCGTGACGCCGCCTTGAAGTGCTCGAAGATTTGCCGCTTGAATGACGACGCCTTCAGCTGTCGGGTCGGAAAAAGGTATGCCCAACTCAACGAGGTCGGCACCATTTGCCACGGCCGCCCGCACAACTTCCGCAGTCGTCTTCAAATTCGGGTCGCCGCAAGTTATGAACGGGATAAACGCCTTGCCGGTGGCGAACGCCTTTTGAATGTTGCTCATGAAATTTTCTCCTCTGTCGTTTTGAAAATATTTTACCTTGAAAAATTTTTCGCGTCAATTATGTTTAGGAACTAGGAACTAGGAACTAGAAGCTAGCAGCTAATTTCGTTGCGCATTGAAAAAAATAAAAATCTCCTGTAGAATTACGCCGACAAGGAGGTTTTCTTATGACGGGACTTTTAGAGACGCCTTACGGCACGCAAGATTTTTTGCCTGCAGAGGCGGCGTCGAAACGTATCATCGAACAAAAAATTTTTAAGCTGTTCGCGACTTTCGGCTATCAAGAAGTCGTGACACCGGCAATGGAATATTTGGAGACGCTGACAATTTCGGGCGGACGAGTAATTGAGCCGCACCTGTTTAAAATGTTCGACCGCAACAATCGGACGCTTGCCCTTCGACACGAAATGACGACGCCGATAGCCAGACTTGCAGTCAGCCGCTTGAAAGATTCACCGATGCCGCTCAAGCTGTCGTATTTGACGAATGTTTTCCGCTTCCGAACAAATCAGCCCGGCCGTCAATGCGAATTCTATCAAGCGGGCGTCGAGCTTTTGGGAGTGTCCAACGCCTTTGCCGACGCCGAAATTATCGCACTCGCCGCACAAGCTTTGAGTGTCGCGGGACTTGAGGATTTCAAAATCTGTTTGGGGCAAGTCGAATTTGTCAACGGGCTTATGGAAAATTTGCCGCTGAACGTTCAAGCCGAAATCAAATCCGCAATCGAACATCACGACATTGTTGCGCTGAATAATCTTGACGTTGATGACACGTTGAAAAAAATTCCGACGCTTCAAGGTGGCACGGAAATTTTGACGGCGGCTCAATCACTCGCCAAAAATGATCGTTCGCGAAAAGCCTTGGACAATTTGACGGAAATTTATCGTCTGCTGGAAATTTACGGCGTCGCGGATAAAATCACCTTCGACCTCGGATTGATTCGCGATTTTGAATATTATACCGGCATGGTTTTTGAGGCGTATTCTCACGGCGTCGGTTATTCACTGGCGGGCGGCGGCAGATATGATCACATGCTCAAGGACTTCGGGGCGGCATGTCCTGCAACGGGTTTTGCATTGGGTATTGAGAGAATTTTGGACGCGCGGAAATTTCAAGGCGTCGTCGATGATTCGCGGGCAAAAGATTTTTATTTGAGTTACGCGGCGGGGAAAGAATCGGCAGCTATTCAAAAGGCGGCTGAACTTCGGACGGCGGGTAAAGTTGTCGAAGTTTCATTGACGCCGCAATCAAAATCGGACGCGGAGAAATCTTGCGCCGAAAAAAATTGTTTGGAGTTTGTTTACGTAGCATGAGTGTTTTTGGAAGAATTTTGCAATTCGTGCGAGCGGTGACGGCGCGTGTCACTGTTGAGGACGGGCAATACATTTCTGCTCATCTCAACGCCGAGGAGCAAAAAATTTTTTTCGCCATGAGTGTCGCCGACCAAGTTCACAGCTTGCGAACAGCCTACACCGTCGAACGGCTGATTATTGAGGATAAACGCGGCGTCGACAGAGAATTTTTGATTCGATGCGCACTCCTTCACGATACGGGCAGACGTGCCGGCGATTTGACGATTAGGGGAAAAATTTTTGCAGTTTTAATCACCGCCATTGCCCCGAAATTTGCCGAGCGGCTGGAGATTAACGGCAACCGCGCGCTTTACGTCTATCACAATCACGCGGAGTTGGGTGCACAAAAACTTCAGCGAATCGGGCTGTTCAGGGAGGCAAAAATTATTGCCAAACATCACGCGCCGCCTAAGCCCAATGACCCGCCGGAATTAAAACTTTTGCGTTTGGCGGACAATGAGAATTAGTGATTAGGGGAAGTTGAATGACTATTCGTGGCGGATTATGACTTTTATATTGTTTATCTACTTTTCTTTGCTTGCCCAAAGAAAAGTAGCAAAAGAAAGTGCGCCTCGCGGGGGCGTTAGTACTCAATGCTCCAACGTTGCGATTACCCGTGCTGTGAGTTGCCCGCAGACTTCGCATCACGCTCAGTGCGCGGGCTGGAGCCGTCTTCCTTGACGGCTTCTAAAATTTATTCAACATTACCTAGTAAAAAGTCGCGGAGGGATTAAATGATTCACAAATTCAAGCAGGGCGACGATTTTATTTTGCTGGACGTGAACAGCGGCGCGGTTCATATCATCGACGAGACGACGTTCAAAATCCTTGACGATTTCGACGGCTCCAATGACGCGGAAATTTTAGCGAAATATCCTGCCGCTGACACCGCCGAAATTTTAGCTGAACTTCATGCGCTGATTGACGCGGGAGAACTTTTTGCCCCGGAAATTGATGTGCCGCCAACTTTTGCAACTCGCGGCGTCGTGAAAAGTCTTTGCCTCATGGTCGCGCAGGACTGCAATTTACGTTGCAAATATTGTTTCGGCGACGGCGGGACTTTCGGTCATCGCGCGGTTATGTCGGAGGAGGTCGGACTTGCGGCGGTCGATTTCATCATAAAAAATTCCGGCATACGCAAGCACTGTGAGATTGATTTTTTCGGCGGCGAACCGTTGATTAATTTCCGAACTGTCAAAGCCGTTACCGAATATGTCCGCCGTCGTGAACAGGATACCGGAAAAATTTTCAAGCTGACGTTGACGACGAACGGCGTTTTGCTTGACGAAAAAATTTCCGACTGGCTCAACGAGAATAACATTTCGGCCGTGTTGAGTTTGGACGGTCGCAAGGAAATTCATGACGCGATGCGCCCCGACATCAGCGGCCGCGGCAGTTATGATCGCGTGCTGAAAAATTTTAAACGCTTCGTCGACAGTCGCGGCGGGGACAATTATTATCTTCGCGGCACTTACACGAAAAAAAATCTTGACTTCACGACGGACGTGTTGAGCATTCACGACGCGGGCTTTGATATTTTATCCGTGGAGCCGGTCGTACTAAAAAATTCGCCGCTTGCCTTGACTGAAGATGATTTACCGAGGATTCGCGAGGAGTACGACAGATTGACGGCGGCTTATCTTGAACGTCGTCGCGAAGGTCGAGGATTTTTCTTTTTCCACTTCAACGTTGACTTGTCGAACGGCCCTTGCGTCGCTAAAAGATTGGCTGGTTGCGGCGCGGGACATGAATATTTTGCCGTGGCGGAGAACGGTGACTTGTATCCGTGTCATCAATTTGTCGGGCGTGAAAAATATCGGCTGGGAAATATTTTTGACGGCGTGGCGGAAGATTCGCGGCATTGGTTGAAATATTTTCGTGAGTCGCATGTTTTGAATAAGCCGAAGTGTCGCGATTGTTGGGCGAAATTTTTTTGCAGCGGCGGTTGTCATGCCAACGCCGATTTGTTTCATGGGGATATTCGCGAACCTTACGAGGTCGGTTGTGAGATTCAACGGAAAAGACTTGAGTGCGCGATTTACATTCAGGCCAAGCTTGCTGAAAATTCAAGTGAAGTCGAGGAATTATGACAAAAGAAAATTTTGATGTTACGGGCATGAGTTGTTCGGCATGTTCGGCGCGCGTTGAAAAGGCTGTCGGCAAACTCGTCGGCGCGGAAAATGTCAGCGTCAATCTGTTGACCAACTCAATGCAAGTTAAATTCGATGAAGCAAAAATTTCAATCGCGGCAATCGTCGAGGCGGTCGTCAATGCGGGATATGGAGCTTCGCCAAGGCGTAATGCGCAATGCGTAATGCGCAATGAAATTCCTACTCGCACTGTCGATAAAGAAATAGCGTCAATGAAATTTCGACTCACATGGTCGATAATTTTTTTGCTGCCGACAGTTTACATTGCAATGCACAACATGCTGCCGCTGCCCGTACCGCAAATCGTCTCCGAACTTTTCGACGGGCGGGAAAATGCCGTAACGTTTGCATTTGCACAATTTCTGCTGATATTGCCGATCATGTACCTCAACCGAAAATATTACGTCAACGGCTTCAAGACATTAGTGGCAGGTGCGCCGAACATGGACAGCTTGGTTGGATTAGGTTCAATGGCGGCGGCAATGTTCGGAGCGTTCGCGCTGTTCAGAATCGGTCAAGGTCTCGGCGCGGGAAATTTCCAACTCGTCGACGAATACAGCCGCAATTTATATTTCGAGTCGGCGGGCATGATTGTCACGCTGATAACCGTCGGAAAATTTTTCGAGGCGCGTGCGAAGGGTAAAACTTCTCTGGCCGTGGAAAAATTGATGAACCTTGCGCCCAAGCAGGCAACCGTTCTGCGCGACGATGAAGAGGTCACAATCGCGGTTGAGGATTTAATTGTCGGCGACGAAATTTTGGTTAAGCCCGGTGAAAGTTTTGCAGCTGACGGAATTATTTTGGACGGGGCGACGACGATTGATGAATCCGCGATAACCGGCGAAAGTCTGCCCGTCAACAAAACAGTCGGCGATAATGTCACGAGCGGCACTCTCAATAAAAGCGGCTTCGTGAAGTTCAAGGCGTCGAAGGTCGGCACTGAAACGACTATCAGCAAAATTATTGCGCTGGTTGAAGAGGCGTCGTCAAGTAAAGCTCCCATTGCCAAGACTGCCGATAAAGTCGCGGGAATTTTCGTGCCCGCCGTGATTGTGATTGCTTTGATTGCGGGAAGTTTTTGGCTTATCAGCGGCGCGAGTGTTGAATTTGCATTTTCTATCGCCGTGTCGATTTTGGTGATAAGTTGTCCGTGCGCGTTGGGATTGGCGACGCCCGTGGCTATCATGGTCGGTACCGGCAAGGGTGCGGAGAATGGAATTTTAATCAAGTCCGGCGAGGCTCTCGAAACTGCTCATGCGATTAATACTGTCGTCCTGGACAAAACCGGCACTCTCACTGAAGGCAAGCCGTTCGTCACGGACGTTTTGTTAATGCGGAATGATTTGGAAAATTTTTTAGCGATTGCCGTGGCTCTTGAAAGTCGGAGTGAACATCCTTTGGCGGAAGCAATTATAAATTACGCCGCCAAAATAACTCCTAACTCCTACCTCCTAACTCCTAACTCTTTTCAAGCTGTCTTCGGTAAGGGCGTCCGTGCAAAAATTAACGGCGTTGAATACGTCGCGGGCAATGAAACTTTTTTGACGGAATGCGGCTTCAACTTGGACAGTCTCCACGAAAAAATTTCTGCCCTTGCAAGTGAGGGTAAGACGCCGATTATATTTGCTGACGACAAAAAAATTTTAGGCGTGATTGCCGCCGCCGACGTTGAGAAAAAAACTTCCGCGCAAGCTGTCAAGGAGTTTCAAAATCTCGGCATTAATGTTATCATGTTGACGGGCGATAATCAGCGGACGGCTCAAGCCATTGCAAAGCGTCTCGGCATTGAAAAAATTATTGCGGGCGTCTTGCCGGAAAATAAAGCTCAAGAGGTCGAAAAACTTCAAGCTCAAGGGCGCAAGGTCGCGATGATTGGTGACGGCATTAACGACGCTCCGGCATTGGCGAAGGCTGATTTAGGCATTGCGATTGGCGCGGGTACTGATGTTGCCATTGAGAGTGCCGGCGCAGTTCTCGTCCGAAATGATTTGCTGGACGCCGTCAGCGCGATTAAACTTAGCCGCGCAGTCATGACGAACATTAAGCAAAATTTATTCTGGGCATTTTTCTACAACGTCATTTGCATACCGCTTGCCGCAGGAATTTTTTACCCCGCGTTCGGATTGAAACTGTCACCGATGATTGGCGCGGCGGCAATGAGTATGTCAAGCGTTTGCGTCGTATTAAATGCCCTGCGCCTGCGATATTTTAAGGCAATGCGAAATGCGGAAGGCGTAATGCGCAATGATGACGCCGTTGAAGTCCGCATAGAAAAACTAGTTCCCAGTTCCCAGTTCCTAATTACTACAAAGGAGGCAACTCAAATGCAGAAAACTTTCAAGGTCGATGGCATGATGTGTAAACACTGCCAAAAACATGTTCACGACGCGTTGGCAAAAATGGATGGTGTCACGGAGGTTGAAGTCAGCTTGGAAAATAATTCGGCGACAGTCACTGCCACGAAGGAAATTTCTATCGACGACTTCGCAAAAGTCATTGAAGACGCCGGCTATGAGCTTGTCAGATAAGTGATTGAGACAACGGCATTTTTTGACAAGGCTATTGCGCTGTGATAAAATTGCGCAACGGTGATTAGTGAAATTCTAGTAGCTAACAGCTAGCAGCTAACAGCTAAAAAAGCGGGTGAGATGTTTGAATTTCGTGGCGGCATTGAACGAAGCAACTGCAAGAAATTTGCAGATTCTTGAGGAGCAAATCAGATTGGCAATCGCGGACGACCCGTTTATTTTCGAGGCGTGTGAACCGTTGATACGCGGCGGAAAAAGATTGCGTCCGATGCTCTTCATAATGTGCGCGAACTCAAAAGTAGATTGTCCGCCCGAAAAAACAATGCCGTTGGCGACCGCCCTTGAATTGATTCACACGGCAAGCCTTGTTCATGATGACATAATCGACACGTCCAAAAAGCGTCGCGGCGTCGAAACTGCCAACTCAAAATACGGCGCACAAATTGCGGTACTTGTCGGGGATTATCTTTTTGCCAAGGCGTTTCAACTCGTCGCGGAAAATAATTACAGCTCGGAAGTCCAAATGATTCTTTCCAAGCTCGTCAAAAATCTTTGTGTCGGTGAAATCATGCAAGACCGTTCACTTTTTGAAGTGCCGACGCTCAACGAATATTACACCCGCATAAATCTCAAGACGGCAATTTTTCTGTCAAGCTGCTGTCGACTCGGTGCCGGTGTTGCGGAAATGGACAGGCGCGAAGTCGATAACCTCACGGCTTACGGTTCAGGATTGGGGCTTGCATTTCAGATTATCGACGACCTGTTGGATTTTTTCGGCGACGAGAAAATTACCGGTAAACCTCATGGCGGCGATCTCAAAAGCGGCGTAATAACTTTACCGGTGATTCGTGCCCTTGAGATTAGTGATGAGGCGTCGACGCTAAGAAAAATTGTCACGACGGGCGGAAATGTTGATGCCGCAATTAAAATTATTCAGGCAACGGACGCGGTTGACTATTGCAGGACGCGTGCGGAAGCTCATATCGAATCGGCGAGAATCAATCTGCCGCTCACGTTGAAAACTTCCGTCGCACTTGCCCTGGAACAAGTAGCTGATTTTATTGTCGACCGCACGCGATAATTGACGAATTTATTAAAAGGCTCTCGACTTCGGTTGAGGGTCTTTTTGTTGAAAAAATTTCGGCGGCAAAATATAATTTCGGCTCAAAGGAGGTTTTTGCAATGAAAATATTTTTATCGGCAGGCGAGGCGTCAGGAGATGTTCACGGGGCGTCTTTGGCTCGTGAAATAAAAAAATTTTCTCCCGCGACTGAACTTTTCGGGCTGGGCGGAAATTTGATGGCTGAAGCGGGCGTCAAACTCGTCCGCAACTACAAAGATTACAATGTTATGGGTGTCGTCGAAGTCATTAAAAATCTCCGCAAAATTTTAAAACTCCTCGACGACTTGACCGAAATTATTCGCGCCGAACGTCCAAATTTGCTCGTGCTGATTGATTATCCCGATTTTAATTGGCGACTTGCAAGGCGTGTGAAAAAATTCGGCGTAAAAATTTTGTCGTACATTCCGCCGAGTGCTTGGGCGTGGCGAAAAGGTCGTGCAAAGGATTGCGCGGCGATTGCTGATGTTTTCATTGCGATATTTCCGTTTGAGTTGCCGGTTTATCAGGCGGCGGGCGCAAAAATTTTTTTCTTGGGAAACCCGCTGGTCGATAGCGTCAAGCCGTCAATGTCGAAGTCAGAGGCGCGAAAATTTTTCGGCGTAAATGATTCGGATCAAGTGATTTTGTTAATGCCCGGTTCGCGTCGACAGGAAATAAAATTGCTCTTGCCGCCAATGCTCGAAGCCGTGAAACTTTTGCCCGATAAAAAATTTTTCTTGCCGGTAGCTGACGGGATTGAACGATTGATTGACACGGCGGGGCTTGATATAAAATTGGTCGACTCAACGCGGCGATATGACTTAATGCAAATCGCGGACGCGGCGATAGCGACTTCCGGCACGGTCGTATTGGAGGCGGCACTTTTGAATTTGCCATGCGTCGTGCTGTACAAAATGGCTCCGCTGAATTTTTTCATTGGGAAACTTTTGGTCGACATAAAATTTTTCAGCCTGCCGAACATTTTGGCTGACGAAGAAATTTTAACCGAACTGCTCCAAAATGATGTCACGCCCGATAGAATTTCTGCTGAAGTCAAAAAAATTTTGGACAATCGCGCAGCCGTCGTGAAAAAATTACAAGCGGCCTGCAAAAAACTCGGTGAACCCGGTGCGGCGGCTCGTGTTGCAAAAAAAATCTTAGATACGGCAGGTGACAACTCTTGACATTTGATTTACAATATTTTACGGAAGATGCTATCGAAAATCAGACGTCCGCTCAACTTCGCAAGGGTATTCGCAGCTTGAGGAAAAAGATTGACATTCATCAGTATAAAATCGAACATCCTTGGGAAAGTTATTCCGATTGGTTTTCTGAACCTAAAAGTCAAACCGGAAGAATAAGACATTGGCAACATGAGATTGAAAAATTTAAAGAATCAATTCAAAATCGCGTCGATGAGCTTAAAAAAAGAGGAGAAAATCCATGAGTAAAAAGCTTAGTGCCGCCGAAATGAAATATATAATTTATCGTGTATTGAAAAACGGATATGAATCAACCAATGACGAAAAAAATAAGCCGACTGACATTAACAAGGGGCGTTCATTGGCTTATTGGGAAGTTCTCGATACGATTTACAACCGATTAGAAATTTGCGAACAGAATCCAAACGATTTCGGCTATCCTGATAACTGGGAGAAACTTTTTTGGGTCAAATAAATTAAATCGGGAGGAAATTTTATGGGGAAAAGAATCAGCAGAGATGAAATGAAATACGTAATAGGCAGCGTTATCGAATATGCTTATGAATCAATCGACGAAGAAAAAGCAGAGCCTACAGATTTTAATAAAGGGCGAAGACTTGCTTATCATGAAGTTCTCGACACGATTTATAATCAATTAAATCTTTATAAACAAGATCCGAAAGATTTCGGTTATCCTGACGATTGGGAGAAGCCATTTTTTAGCAAATGAAAAATTATAAACGACTTTTAGCATACATTAAGCCGTATCTGGGATTATTCGGGCTGGCGATAATTTGCATAATCTGCGCGTCGGGAGCAAATTTATATTTGCCGTGGATTATTAAAGATATGATCGACAAGGTGCTGGCCGAAAAAGATATGGCAATGTTAAATTTTATTTCGGTGAGTATCGTCGTAGTCTTCGCGATACGCGGAATATTTTATTACGGGCAATCTTACCTGGTGTCGTATATCGGTCAAAGAGTAGTCGTGGACGTGCGCGAAGTCATGTTCCGAAAATTTCAGCGTATGCCGATGGCGTATTTCGATAAACATCAGACGGGCGAGACGATGAGTTATCTGACAAACGACGTCGGGGCAATTCAATCGGCACTGGTCGACAATCTGATTGAAATGTTCACGGAGGGCGCAATTTTAATCGGCTCAATCTTCATGATGTTTTATTTGGATTGGAAATTGACGCTGTTGACGCTGGTAACGGTGCCGCTTGTCGGAGTTTCGATGAGGATTTTCGGCAAAAAAATAAAATCAACCAGCAGAATAATTCAAGAGAAGTTAGCGGACATAACGTCGCTTTTGCAAGAAAGTATTTCGTCAATCCGCGTCGTGAAATCATTCGTGCGGGAAGGATACGAAATTGACCGCTTCAGAGTCGAGAACGAATTAAATTTCAAGGCAACGATTGACAATGTAAAAATAACGAGCCTTTTGACGCCGACGGTAGAATTTTTAGCGGCAGTGGCGGTGACATTTATCGTCTGGTTCGGCGGCTATGAAGTCGTCAACGGAATAATTTCTGCGGGAGCATTGGTGGCATTTTTAACCTACGCCGTCAATCTCGCCAACCCCGTCAAGAGACTTTCGCGCATTTACGGTCGACTTCAAAAGGCAATGGCGGCTATCGACAGGATTTTTGGAGTGCTTGACTTGCCCGAAACTGTCAACGATAATCCCAACGCGATTGACCTTCCGAAAGTCAAAGGCAATGTTAAAGTCGAAAATGTCACGTTCAGTTATGACGGTGTGCACAATGCGCTGGAAGATGTCAGCTTTGAAGTTCAGCCGGGGCAGATGATAGCTTTTGTCGGACCGAGTGGTGCGGGCAAGTCGACGATTGCGAATTTGATTCCGCGATTTTATGACGTGACGGCAGGTTCAATCAAAATTGACGGGCATGACTTGCGAGACGTGACAGTTCATTCTCTGCGCGAGCAAATCGGTATCGTGCCGCAAGAAACTTTGCTTTTCTCGACGACGGTAATGGAAAATATTCGTTACGGGCGACTTGATGCGACTGATGATGAAGTTATCGCGGCGGCGAAGGCTGCCAATGCCCATAAATTTATTCTCGACTTGCCCGAAGGTTATCAAACTAAAATCGGTGAACGCGGCTTGAATTTGAGCGGCGGTCAACGTCAACGCATGGCGATTGCGCGGGCAATGCTCAAGAATCCGCAAATTTTGATTCTCGACGAAGCAACTTCCGCACTTGATACGGAGAGTGAAAAAATTGTTCAAGCCGCGTTGGATGATTTAATGGTCGGGCGGACGAGTTTTGTTATCGCGCACAGGTTGAGCACGATTTTTGCGGCGGATAAAATTTTCGTCATCGACCACGGCAAAATTTGTGAGGCCGGTACGCACAAGGAACTTTTGGAACTCGGCGGCGTCTACAGCAATCTTTATAATATTCAATTCAGCAAACTTTAATCAAATTCCAATGACAAAAATTTTTCTGCGTGATAAAATCTGCAAAAATAATTTTGGAGGAATTGATATGAAAAAAATTTTTTTGCCGCTGATCTTCTGTTTAACGATTATTTTTTCCTCGGCGAGCGCGCAAGATATTTACGCCTCAAGCAAAGATGGTTACGAATATTACGTGATGACCGAAACGATTAACGAACGTGATTATACAACGAATGTAAACGGGAAAAATTATCCCGTTAAAGAAGTAACCGTCAACGTTAAAAAGATTTATGACGGCGCGTTGGTTAAAGTTCAGCACTGGAAATTCACTTCGTTTAATTATCGCACGTGGCAATTTGTTATCGACGACACGGAACGCGGCTCGTTCAGTTCAGTAAAAAGCCTTTATGCGCAGGAAATTTTGCGAGCTACAGGTAAGTGGTAAAAATTTTGGAGGAATTAACATGAATAAAAAATTTTTGAGCGGGCTGTTAATCGGGGCGTTCGTATTCGGTTTAGGAGCGGCAGATGTTCAGCCCGTCAACGCTGCTACTGCCGATAAAGTCAAGGCTACTAAGCAGAAATATGATCAAATGCGCGACGGCGATAACATGACGCGTCAAATGCCTCCGCGAAATTCTGACGGCAATAACACTCCGCCTGAACCGCCTAAAGATGAAAACGGTAATCCAATGCCGCCTCCCGACAGGAATAATGGCGACAATTCCAACCGTCCCGAACCTCCTAAAGATGAAAATGGTAATCCAATGCCGCCGCCTGACAGGAATAATGGCGACAGTTCCAATCGTCCCGAACCTCCTAAAGATTCAAACGGTAACTTCATGCCGCCTCCTGACAGGAATAGCGGTGAACATGTCAACAAATAAATCTGCGTAAGCAAAAATTTATCCGTCAATTTGGCGGAATTTTTTTGCGTTTTGGAAGGAAAAATTTTATAATTGGCGCGAGGTGAAAATTTTGGATAACGTGAGATGGAAAGTGACAGATCCGCTCGGCACTGAAATTTCTTTGGGCGAGGAGAATTTTAAATATCACATAATCGGTCAACACGATACAAAAGATGCAAAAGTTCGAGCAGATATTGAGCCGCAAGCAAAATTTGCTGTCGAACACCCGCGCTTCATTATCCGTGATCTTCAATGTTCGGGACGCATGAAATACTTAAACTTAATCAATATTAAAGACGAGAATAAAGTTTATATTAGAACAATTGCGGTTATCGTCGAAACGAACGGCGAGGTCGTAACTTGGTTTGCTCGTCGCACGATTAACGACAATTTGGAAGAAGGAGATGTTATTTATGATGCTCGGAACAACGATTTACAGATATGACACCGACCACGACGTTATGTATGTTCAGCTTGAAAATTATACTCCCGCCGAATCTGTGCATTATGTCGACGATGAAATTTTGCCGAATATAAATGAAGTTCGCGACGTTCGCAACGAAGATTTGGTTGGCTTCGTAATTTTGGATTATCGCCGCAACAAGCCCGAATTGGTTAAGCGTTATCCCGAATATTTTTTCTGACGGAGGTTGCAAATTGATTTATTGGTTATTATTTTTTGAGTTCGCGAAGATAAGCCTGGTATGTGTGGGCGGCGGTTATGCGTCAATGCCACTGATCCAAGCGGCGGTCGTCGACAGCTATCATTGGTTGAGCTTGAGTGAATTTATAGATATTTTTACGATTTCGCAAATGACGCCGGGGCCGATTGGCATAAATGCGGCGACGTTCGCGGGAATGAAAATCGCGGGATTGGGCGGTGCAATTTGCGCGACGGCAGGTTTCGTGACGCCAAGTATTTTTCTATGCATTGCGTTGGCGAAGATAATTTTTAAGTACGGCGACCTCGGAGCAATTCACGGAATTTTAAACGGCTTGCGTCCGGCAGTCATGGCATTAATCGCGGCGGCCTGCGTGAGTTTCGTATTGCTTGCCGTGTGGAACGCCGAAAAAATTCCCGAAAATTTATTGGCGACGTTCGATGTAAAGGGTGCAATAATTTTAATCGCCGCACTCATTGCCGTCCGAAAAAAAATCGGCGTGATAAAAGTTTTGATTGCAAGCGGCGCGGCGGGATTGATTTTGGGGCTGGTGATTTGATTGGCTGACATTGTGATTCTCTTGATGATTGTCTGCATGATTTTTTATGCTTTCGGCGACGACATCTTCAATGACTGAAAAAGCCCTTCCCAACTTCGGAGGGGCTTTTTAATTAGGAATTAGGAATTAGGAATTAAAAACTTGTTCCTTATCTCTTTTTCCTGGATTTAAAATCTCTGTCGAGTTCTTTACGCCAGCTGTCGTCAATTCGAGAACCGGTCGGAGCACTCATTGCAAACGAAACCAGATTGCTCATTGCGTCATAAATTTTTTCCGTACCGATTTTGTCGGAGTGATAGTTGACTGCGCGGCGACGTTCAATGCCAATATGGTCGGCAACTTCAGCGGCGTCAATGTTCGCGCCCATGAAAATAAATTCCCAGCCGATTTCCTTTTGCGCCTCAATGAGTTTCTTAACGTCCGAATAGCTGAAATGTTCGCTGGAATTTTCATGGCCGTCAGTCGTGATGATAAAAATCGTCTTTTGCGGACGATCATCATCGCGGGCGTACTTGTGAATATTTTTGATGTGCTTGATTGCATTGCCCACGGCGTCCAAAAGTGCAGTCATGCCGCCGACTTCGTAATCTTTTTCGGTGAGCGGTTTGACTTCGGCCAGCGGAATTCTGTCGTGCAAAACTTCCGAGTCGTGATTGAAAAGCACCGTCGATACAAATGCCGCGCCGTCAGTTTCATGCTGTTGCTTTTTAATCATTGAATTAAAGCCGCCGATAGTGTCCAATTCTAAACCCGCCATTGAACCGCTGCGGTCGAGGATAAAAACCAATTCTGTCATTTTAATCTGCCTCCTGTCTTTTGCGATAATTATACAGGAGAAATTTTCAGATGTTGTAAATTGGGAGGCGACAAAAATTTTATCCGCCGAGAATATCTTGATCGTATTCGTAAAGGCAATCGTTGAGTTCGTTGACATCAAAAAGTTCGTTCTCAATGAAAAATGAAATGATAACGTCGCGTTTGTTTTTGGAAAGCGTAAAACCTGCGGTGGCCAGTAAATCTTTTGTCGCGGCAAGGTCGAGTTCAAGGGCAATGGCAAATGCAATGGCAGTGTCTTTGCTCGGCTGATAATATTTATTTTTCTTGATTCGGGAGAAAAGTTGACGGTCGATTAACGCGCGATTGTATATGACAGAATTTTTTTCGCCACTTTCTTCGACAAGCCGCAATAACATTTCGGAAAAAGTTTCGCCGACATTCTGCTCAAAAATTTTATCGAAGTTAATTTCTCTTCTGGCGGAATAAAATCGGGCAGTCGACGGCTTTTGAAAACTGCGGGCAGCGGGCGGGTTGTAAAATTTCAGAGATTCATCCGAAGAAGTTTCTTCCGAAGAAGTTTCTTCCGACAAAATTTCTTCCTCAACATTTTCGGCAAGGTAAGCTTCAAGTTTGCGTTTCAAATTGTTATTCATCAACAGCACCTCCAAAAATATTTTATCAGAATGCGGCAAAAATTCAAAGGCGATTCTTGAAAGTCGCGGGGCAATGAAATAAAATTCCGATATGATTTTCCACTCGAAAGGAGCTGACAGATTCAATGCCATTGATAGATTCAGGCTCAACCGGCATACGCCCGATAGATCGACAGCGGCCGACTGACGGTTTAGACAGAGTAAGACGACGTGACGACGGAGGCGGTGGTTTTCGACCGCAAACGACAGTAAATCTAAAAACGGCAATTCAAGATATAGCGGCGACGCTTGGCAAAATCGGTACGGAGGAAAGATCCGGAATTCAAAAAATGCCGCAGGAAGTCGGTGAGATTGTCCAAAATATTTTAAAGCAATCACTTTCGGTTGACTCGACACTTGCCAAAGGAATTGGCAGCACGGTTGAAAGTCAAAGATTTTCTATGGATCAGCTAATGCTTTTTTCGCGAATGCTCCTGCAAATCGGGACGCTTGCCGAAAAAGGTTACTCAATGAAATTAAGCGACGAAACTCAAGCGTTGCTGTCGAATTTAAAAAATGCAATCGTATCGGAAGCGGGCGGCGATGCATTTGAACCAATCCTCATGACTAAGGCGGCGTTTGAGTTGGTCGACGCCAAGACTGCCGAACAACTTCCGCAAGAACTCTACGAAGTTTTATCGCAACTGGCGAATATGCCCACCGCCACTCAACAGCAACAGCCGCCGTCAGAGACCATGCAATTTTTAAAACAGCTGGTCAGATATTTTATGCCGCGGCCGGAAGTCGACCAATTCGCGCAAGATCAAATTCCTCAACAGCAACAGCCGCAATCGCAAGTTCAACAGCGACAGCCTCCGCAAGGTGCGACGCAGAGATTTTTGGAGTCGATGTTTAAAAATTTCGGCGGGAAGTTTGCTCAACCTCAATTCAGTCAACCGCAAGTTCAAGGGCAAGTTCAAACTCAACCAAATCAATTTAATCAGTCGCAAGTTCAAGGGCAGTCGGCTCAACCTCAATCGAATCAATTTAATCAGTCGCAAGTTCAAGGGCAGGTTCAAGCTCAACCGCAATTCAATCAACCACAAATTCAAGGGCAGGTTCAAGCTCAACCGCAAGTTCAAGGGCAAGTTCAAGCTCAATCGAATCAATTCAATCAACCGAATGTTCAGGGGCAAGTTCAAGCTCAACCGCAAGCTCAATTCAGTCAACCGCAAGTTCAAGGACAACCTAATCAATTCAATCAGCCACAAGCTCAAGGGCAACCTAATCAATTCAATCAGCCACAAGTTCAGGGACAAATTCAGCCGCAAACTCAAGCTCAATTCAATCAACCGCAAGTTCAAGGGCAAGTTCAAACTCAAGCTCAATTCAATCAACCGAATGTTCAGGGGCAAGTTCAACCTCAACCGAATCAATTCAATCAACCGCAAGTTCAGGGGCAACAAGTTCAGCCTCAACCGAATCAATTCAATCAACCGCAAGTTCAAGGGCAACAAGTTCAACCTCAACCTCAATTTAATCAACCGCAAGTTCAAGGTCAGACGCCTCAACTCGTTGAAATTCAACCTCAACCGCAAGTTCAAGTTC
>JAFRSO010000064.1 GCA_017427545.1 Selenomonadaceae bacterium | reverse complement strand
TTTGCCGGAATTGGACGCGGTGATTATCGGTGGCACCGGCGGAAATACAGAGAAAATTCTTAACGTGCTCAACACCAAATTAAAGGTCGGCGGACGAATCGTCGTCAATGCGATAACGATTCAGACTTCGGCAGGCGCGTTGGAATATTTCAGGAATCACGGCTGGGATTACGAAGCGTTCCAAGTGCAAATCACTCGCTTGAAAAAAATCCGAGCTTATGACATGTGTCAAGCGTTGAATCCCGTTTGGATTATCAGCGCAAAGAAACCTTGAAAGGAGGAATTTTTATGTTCATCAAAAATCCCGTGGCGATTGAAGATAGGAGCATGGAAATAATCGCGCCGCATTTGGCAGGACTTGATCTCACTGACGACGAGAAAAAAATTTATTCGCGAATAATTCACGCGTCGGGCGATGTCGATTACGCGCCGATAATAAAAATTCACCCCGAAGCAATCGCGGCGGCTAAGGCGGCACTTTTGCGCGGAGCAAATATTTTCACTGATGTTGAAATGGTTCGGCGCGGAATAAGTATTCGGACGTTCACGAAATTTGGCGGCGAAATTTTTTGCAAAGTCTCTGATGTCGACGTTCGAGAGTTTGCAAAGCGCGAAGATATTACGCGTTCAATGGCGGCGATGAGGATTTTCGGCAAGCGGCTTGACGGTGAAATTGTCGCGATTGGCAACGCCCCGACTGCTCTGTTTGAAGTGTTGAGGCTCGTGCGCGAAGAAAATATTAAACCTGCCGTGATTATCGGAGTGCCGGTTGGATTTGTCGGTGCGGCTGAAGCAAAAGCTCAACTTGCCGCGCAGAATGAAATTCCGTACATAACGGTTGCGGGCACAAAGGGCGGTTCATCAATCGCGGTCGCTGCCGTCAATGCGATTCTTTACATGCTGGACAATTCGCGAGGACTGAATGAAAAATAATTTTCCGCGGCTGATAATTGCGGCAACTCAAAGCGGTTCAGGTAAGACGACGATAACTGCGGGACTGCTAGCGGCTCTGAAAAATCGCGGGCTTGACATTCAAGCTTACAAGGTCGGCCCCGATTATATCGACACGGGCTGGCATGAACTTGCACTTGGTAAGCCGTCGCACAATCTGGACAGCTGGCTTGTCGGCAAGGATAAACTTCAAAAAATTTTTGTCGAGACTTCACGCGGCGCGGACATTTCGATTATCGAAGGAGTTATGGGACTTTATGACGGCGGTCGCGGAGGAATTTCTTCGACGGCTGAAATTTCCAAAATCCTCAACGCGCCAGTTATTTTGGTTATCGACGCAAAGAGTATGGGAAATTCGGCGGCGGCAGTAGCGTTGGGATTTCGTGAGTTCGACAAATCTGTTAAGCTTGCCGGCGTGATTTTGAATCGTATCGGCTCCGACTCCCATAAAAAAATGATTGTCGACGCGCTCAATGATTTGGGGATAAAATGTTTCGGCGCGATTAAACGCAATGATGAATTTCATTTGCCCGAACGTCATTTGGGATTGGTACCGACTGCCGAAAATAATTCTGTCGACGTGCTGAAAAAAATTTGTGCGGCGGTTGAGGAGCAGATTGACATTGACGCGCTGATTCAATACGCAAGACGTAATGCGCAATGCGTAATGAATTTTCAAACTCCTAACTCCTACTTCCTAACTCCTAACTTAAAAATCGCCGTTGCGAAGGACGCCGCGTTCAACTTTTATTACGGCGCGAGCCTCAACGAATTGAAAAATCTCGGCGCGGAAATTGTTTACTTCAGCCCGCTTGACGATGAACACTTGCCCGAAAATATCAGCGGCTTAATTATCGGCGGTGGCTTCCCTGAAATGTTCGCGGCGCGTCTTGAGCAAAATAAAAATCTCCGCGAAGAAATTTTCCACGCTGCTCAAGAAGGCTTACCGATTTTTGCGGAATGCGGCGGATTTATGTATCTTATGCGGGAGCTTGTCGACTTCAGCGGGAAAAGTTTTGAAATGTGCGGCGTGATTGACGGTGTGGCGGCCATGACGAAGAAACTTCAAACTGTCGGCTACGTTGAGGCGGAAATTTTGCGTGATTGCGTGATTGGCAGAGCCGGCGATAAAATTCGTGCGCATGAGTTCCATTTTTCGACGGCTGAAACTTCTGACGAAAAAATTTTCAAGTGTCGACGCATGAGGACGGGTGCAGAATATTTTGCCGGCGCAGTCAAAAAAAATCTCGTCGCCTCGTATCTGCACATTCACTTTGCAGGTTGTCCGAGTGCGGCGAGAAATTTTATTGATGCCTGTAAAAATTTTCAGCGGCAGTAAAGAACCATTTCACAATCCGTGGGAACGAGCCAACTCAAGCCGAAATATTTTAAAATCGCACGCTCCTCATCATCCAACATGTAATCCGTGCAATTAATTCGATAGTGGCGGAATTCAAATTCGTAATCGGGGCGCAAGGATTTTATGTAAGTCGCAAGCGTCCACAAATCGTCCCATCTGTGATAGGCACTGACCGCCATTTTCGGCTTGCAACGAGTAATTGTCTTCGCCGCGCCGTGAAGCATTTCCAATTCCGCGCCCTCAATGTCGAGCTTAATGTAATCGACGCGGGGCAAATTTTTTTTTGCAACGTAAGTGTCGAGGTCTATGAAATTTCCCGTGAACGTGCCGTTAGGATTTTTATTACTGGCCGTGCCGCCACTAAAATAATTTTCGACGCTCTCTTTATCGCTCAAGCCGAGATTCTCAAGCGTAACGTCATAAGCCCCCCCCACTGCATTGTTTAGACGAGCCACGCAATTTTTGTAATTGGTCGCGTCCATCTCGAAGGCAAAAACTTTCGCGCCGCATTTGGCAAAAGCAATCGAAGTTCCGCAATCGTAAGCTCCGCCGTCAATGGCAATATCGCCTGCAGTGGGTGTGAAGCCTTCCAAAAAATATTGAGGCTCCGGTGCGAAACGATATTCACTGACTTTACCGGTCAAGCGGCCTTTAATTGATGCGCGAAAAACTTTTTTGGATTCGTCGCTACCGAGCATGTTATAAACGCTGTAAAGTTCGGGCAAATGCGTCATAGTGAAGAAAAATTGTCCGTCATCAGATTGGGTCAAAACTTCCATGCCGTGATTTGTGAAGTATGGCACGAAACCAAGACCTTGAAGATTGGTTACGAAAAAAATTTCTTGCGGCTTGACGGGAAAATTTTCTTCTCCGAAACGCGGAAAGTCTTCAAGCGTGATAACGGGCAAATCGACAAATTTTCTGAGCGCGGCGGCTTGAACGTCGGCAAGGACAATGACGCACGAAAAATTTATACCTCTGCCGCGCAGTGCCTGAATGTGATTCGCTATGTTACTCGGCACAACCTCAAAGCCTGAAAAAATCCCGCACGGTGTTTTATCTTGCGCCAGGTTCTGAATATGTCCGTTAAATCTTTCCTTGTGCAGGTCGGAAATCATTTTGATAAATTCTGCGGTCAAAATTTACGCCTCCAATTTTTTTGCGAGCAACTGATTGACGAGTTGAGGATTGGCCTTGCCGCGAGTAAGTTTCATGACTTGTCCGACGAGAGCACCGATAGCTTTTTTCTTGCCGCCGCGATATTCCTCAACCGCCTTGGGATTTTTGGCAATAACTTCGTCGACGGCAGATTCAATCGCGCCGGTGTCCGTGATTTGAACGAGGCCTTTGTCCTTGACGATTTTTTCGGGAGCGTCGGGAGACTTCCACATTTCCGCAAAAACGGTTTTGGCAATCTTGCCGCTGATAGTTCCCTTGGCGATGAGTTGAATCATTTCGGCAAGGCGTTTTGCGGCGACGGGAGAATTTTCAATAGTCAGCCCGTCCGCGTTGAGATTTTTGGACAGGTCGCCCATAATCCAGTTTGCAGCAGTTTTAGCGTCGGCACCGAAATTTACGGCCGCGTCAAAATATTCCGCCATAGCCCGCGAACTCGTGATAATGCTCGCGTCGTATTCGCTGAGTCCGAAAGTTTTAATCAGACGTTCGCGGCGAGCGTCGGGAAGTTCCGGTAAAGATTTTCTGAACGCTTCAATCTCCTCATCGGTCGTGACAATCGGCGGCAAATCGGGTTCGGGCATGTAGCGGTAATCGTGAGCGTCTTCCTTTGAGCGCATTGACTGCGTAATTCCCTTTTCGGGATTCCAAGTGCGCGTCTCCTGAATAATCGTGCCGCCGTCGTCGAGAACTTCAGCTTGCCGTTCAATTTCGTAATTAATCGCGTCTTCGAGAGCCTTGAACGAGTTGATATTTTTCATTTCGGTACGCGTGCCGAGCTTGTCACTGCCGACGGGGCGTAATGAAACGTTGATATCGGCGCGCAGGTTACCTTCCTCCATGCGGCAATTTGAAACGTCGATGTATTCGAGAATCGATTTAATTTTTTCCATGTAAGCGCGGGCTTCGGCGGCAGAATGCATGTCGGGTTCACTGACGATTTCAATCAGCGGGACGCCCGTGCGGTTGTAATCGACGTTCGAGCTTGCGGAGTCTTTAATCGTCGTGCCGCTGTGAACGAGTTTACCGGCGTCCTCTTCCATGTGAATTCTTGTGAGGCGGACGATTTTTTTTGCGCCGTCAACGTCAATCTCAACATGCCCCTCATAAGCAATCGGCAAGTCATATTGCGACGTTTGCCAATTCTTGGGCAGGTCGGGATAATAATAATTTTTCCTGTCGAACTTGCTGTACTTGTTGATTTTGCAGTTGGTAGCAAGCCCGGCTTTAATGGCGAATTCGACGACGCGACGATTGACGGTCGGCAAAACTCCCGGCAGTCCCAAACATACGGGGCAGACGTGAGTATTTTGTTCCGCGCCAAAAGTCGTGGCACATCCGCAGAAAATTTTCGTGGCAGTCTTCAATTCGCTGTGAATTTCCAATCCGATAACTGCTTCGTAATTCAAATTAATCGCTCCTTTTCAAATGAGATAACCTTCAGCCCAAACTTTGAACTTTTTAATTCTATCCTCCGTGTCAATGCCGCCGCGTTGATTTATCGTCAAACGATTTTTTGCCACACCGGTCTCCGTATTCCACACGACGTAAGCATCATTTTCACACGTGACGTAGTATTTGTAGAGATCAATCCGCATTCCAAAATACTCCCGCGAAAGTTCGCCGACATCAACCGCTTTCAAAAACGGCTGGTAAGAATTTGTTGTACGCTTTTGTTGCTCATGCAAAGTCACGAAACAATACGGCTCGTCCTCAAAATTTTCCCACCAATATCTTCCGTAACGCGTCGGGCGAAAATCTTTGTACTTGATGAAATAATATTTCCAATCGAATTCGGATTTGCGCTCGCAGGCAGCAAGATAATCATCAATAATTCCCTGCAAATAATTATCGGTGAAATATTTGCTACCTTCCAACAACTTCTCCAAAATTTCTTTCGTATCATCAAAACCTCCGGTCAATGCGCTCTTGTGAAAAAGATTTTGCCAAGATTGCGGACGGGTTGAGCCGAGCTGATAACGCCGACCGTTAGTTCCGTCGACTTGCCAATAATTGCCTATCGCCAACAATGCACACGTAATTTTATCGTAGTCGCACTCGAACAGGGAAATAAACCGCTTGAAGTTTTCGGAATACTCCAAGCCGACGATACCGATTTGCCCACCCAAAAGGTAATGATCTTCCAGTCTGAAAAGCGATTCGGCTTTAGCAGGATTTTTTTCCGTCCAAAGAAATTTTTCGCGCTCTTCCTTAAGTTGAATCTCATTGAAGTTGTCGCAATTGGCGGTTTTAATTTCGGAACGCTGCAAAATTTTCCCGTTGATAATTATGCTGTCAACCTGCTCAAGCATGGCGGGAATACGATTGCCGTTGTTGCGAGAGGTGCTGTTGCTCAATTCGGCGTTCCTGGAATTATCAACCAAATTATTCACGATACGAATCCGCCGCCGAAAATCCGCGTCCGAAATTTTTTTCACGTTGAGCAGATAGATCAAAAATGCGTAGAGTATTACGACTTTGCCGAGCGAAAAATCTTTGCCGGAGCGTATGCAGTCGCCAAAAAAGTTCGCGTCGTCGAAGTAAGTTATAATTTTCCCCGCCGCATGTTTATTGACAGTCTTATCGGTACGGCTGCCCGTCGACACTCTGTCGGCGAAAAAGTCGGAAATTTTTTCAAGCTTGTCGAGGTCACACCAGCAGTCAAAACTTTTCTCCATAAAGGCGATATTCTTCAACGCGTCGCCGTCGAAAAATTCTTCCAGCAAGTCGAATGGATCACGACTTTTGCTTTGAGGTGTGTCGCCCTTGCGATATAAAATCACGTCGCACAGAAAGCCGAAGTACGCCAAAAATCCGTCGTCAATCAAATTATTTTCGTCGCGGTAATTCCAAAGTAAATCCGTCCAAGTCGTATCGATTTTCAAAATGATTCGGTCGGAAAGTTCGCGGTCGAGGTCGTCGAGCTTGCGCTTAAATTCCGCCTTGAAGTGTTCAAAATCCGTCAACGGCTTGCCGCGTGAATTCATCGTGACGTAAAGTTCGTCAGTCAAGCCCAAGTCTTTAATCGACAGGAAATAAAATGAAATTGCACCGTCCCTGAGCTTGCCCCAAAGATTTTCTACGCCGCGAAATTTTTCGTGAATGGCGTCGAGCATAACCAGCATTGAGCTGACGGTAGGATCTTTTTTCCAGCCGAGTGGAAAGCCCGATAAATTTTCCAGCTCCTCCGATAAATTTTCTGCGTCGAAAAAAACTTTTGCGTCAATCAGAAATTTGCAAAATTCGCGGGAGTCGGGGCGCGTGTCATAGGAAAAATTTTCGAGGCAGGCAGTCTCTTCGGACGAAATATTTTCTTTTTTAGCGGCGTACCAGTGCAACAGGAAAAGCGTCGTCAAACGTTGTTGCCCGTCAAGCGGCGTCAAAATTCCGTCGTCACTTAAATCACCGTAGACAAAATCCAATTTAATTTTCCGTTCAGTCGTCACGGCCTTATAAAGCGCGTCCAAAAATCTTGCACGCACGCGCCTAATTTCATCAGTATTCCTGCCCTGCGCATAATCGCGTTGAATTTTCGGAATGATAATTTTTTTGACGGATTCGGCTTGAAAAATATTCATGAACGTTTGCAAAGATTCGGACATGTTAATCCTCCTTAATCGGTTCCGCCAAAAAATCTTTCAACACGCGGTTAATCGCCTCAATGTAAGCGCGGCGGTCGGTCGCTGACCAAAAATGAATTTGATTCTTCTCCGCCTTAGTGTAGTATTTGAGGAATGCCATCTTCGTGCAAAAGGGAATGAATGCGCCCGCCATATCGAGCTTGATAATTTCGTTGCGCTTGACGTCGAAAACCGAATTGCCGAGCGCGGAATTGACTTCGCATTTGAGCAGGGCAAGATTGGCGATTGAATCGACGGATTCATCACTCATGCCTTCGGGCGAAAGTTTCTTGATAATCTTTTGGCGCAGCTCCAGAAATTTTACGCCGTCAATATTTTTCAGCGCAAGCAGCCTGTCGATTTCGTCAAGGAGTTTTTTATTTTCGTCCGGGAAATTTTCCAACGACGCCCTGTGAAGTCTGAGCCACTCGCGCCATTGCTCCTGATTGCCTCTGTCTTGCGAATTGACCGCGTGAATATGCTCCAAGCTCCACGAATTTTTTCCCTTGCCACCGAATTTATATTTGTCGAACGGGAACCACTGCGATTGCTCGCCGTTTTGACGCACAGATTCGACATTGAACAGCAACAACAATCTGCGAATTTTTTCAGCGTCATCATTGTAATTCCAATCAGAATAATTTTTCCCCTCCTCCAACTTGACGCTGGCCTTGATGAGTTCGTCAAGCCGCGCCAAAAATTTTCGCTTAGTCTTGCCTTGAGACTCCGCGTAAATGTCGGAAAGATTTTTATGACCGGAAGCAATGAGGTAGCCGATTTTGTGATAAAATTCGTGATCCTCGCGCCAATCCTTTAGCAACAAAAAGTTCCGAACAATTTTCTGCCAAAGCTCGTCCAAATCTTCGCCCTGCCGCTTGAGATTGTCAAAATAAAAAAACGTCGCGTACTTGTCCTTATCGCCGATTTTTTTGCCGGACATCAAATCCAAAATCAAATCAATGCGCGTCTGATATTTTTCCGCCGAATTGTTCGTGAGAAAATACCACAGCGAATCATTATGCAATTCCTTTTCGATATTGTCCCACTGCAGCGCAATTTCATCTTGACGCCGCAGATCCGAATTTTGATTGTTGCCGTTCAGAAATTCTGCCTTAACCAGCTCGGCACTCGTCAAAGGAATTTTGCCGATATTGAGGCGCGTGAACATTGCGGAGGCATCTTCCGTCGCGTCAACTTCGTACCAAATAATTTTCACGTTGTCGGCAAAAAGTGTTTTCATCTTCGGCATGGTCACGGAAAGTTCGCCGTTTGAAGCAAACCACGCTTTAATATTTTCGTAGGCGTCGGCGATAAAGCAAAAGTCAATATTTTTGTTGCGCAAGTTAAAATCGATATTCGCCAAAAAATTTTTCGAGCCTTTGCGAGTTTCATAGTCCAAAGAAAATTTCGGCGCACCAAAAAATCTGCCGCCCTCTTCAAACATGTACGTGTAGATTAAAAAAATTGTCGTCAAGCGTTGCTGCCCGTCGATAAGCTCAAATTCACCGTCGCCCAACTTTTTCACGACAATCGGCTGAAGACAATAGCTGCGCCGCTCATTGTATTTGCTCAAATTATACACGTCGTTAAGCAGGCGGAGAACTTCGGATTTTCCCCAACGATAGCCGCGCTGATATGCGGGCACAAAAAAATTTCCGGCAATTTCGTTTACAAATTTCGTTTCAAGCACAGACATAAAGTCACCTCTCACGACTGCAGCCAGAGAATTTGATAGCGTTCCATTTGCTTAAGCGCGAAATTCATCAGCGACAGGGCGATTTCCGAATTGCTGCGGCTGGCCTCAATCAAAACGCCGCGCGGGATTGTCAAAAGTTCTGCCTTCTCCGACAAAACTTCTGCGGAAAGAATCAACCGCTGCTCGTCCAAAAGATTCGTGGGGTTGACGAAAGAATTTTTCCCGACGACATCAATCGGATTGTACCAGCCGTCGCCCGCGTCAACATTGCGAACGAGTTTGCCGCTCACGACGAAGATAAAATATTTCTTTAGCTTGTCGCCCGAAATCCTGTCGCCTTCGTAACGCGTGATGATTTTCGCTTGATTCTCGAAAAGTGAAATTGTCCCCTCGTAACGTCCCTGCAAAATCGGCAGCTGTGAAAGGAAGTCGCGAATTTTTTTACGACTGTCCTCAATGGCTTGCATTTCAATTTGCTCTTGAGCTTTGATTCGATTGGCGAGGCGGTCGCGGAAGTCAAAATATTTCGCGTTCCAATCAACCAACATTTGCTTGAGGACGAGTTCATAAAGTGAGCAAAGTTTCATCATGCCGAAATTTTGAAATTGCTTTTCGTCGTAGAGGAAAGTTATCGACAAATTTTTTTCGGAGTAGCGGAAATACACGCCGAGTTTCATGCCGCGTGCGTCCCAAGAGTTACGCGAAATAATTTTGCCGCTTGATTCGGCGGGCGTCTCAACGTAATTCAGCTCACCGGATTTAAATTCCTTGAAGCTTAGGAAGTGGTCGAATAATTTTCTGCTGCGCCCTATCAAAACTTCCAAGTCATCCCAATCAACGCAGCTGTAAGGTTGCGAGATGACGAGTTGACGGAATTGGCCGCGGACGATTTTTTCAACGGTCGAATTGCCTTCACTTATCAGGCGGACGGGAATCACATTGAGCGACGAATCATTTGCCGAAAGAATTTGGCAGAAAAGACAATCGCGGCGTTTATTTGTCAACTGCAACATAAATCCCCAAGCACTTTGCAAAATCGCGGTGAGCATGACGCGGTTTGATTGAGCACGTCCGCGCAAGTCCGAAAGAATATCGACGGGAATATTCATGTAGAACGCCTTTTGACGATACGCGCCGAGACCTTCCTTTTCGTAGGGGAGGACATCGGGCGGCGGAGCTTTGTCCAAAATTTTTGTCCAATATTCGCGGATTGCCTCTTGATTTTTCGGCGGCAGGTCGTCGGAAATTTTTTGCGGTTTATCTTCGGCGGGAAGTTCCAAAACGTTGCAGAAAAATTTTTCGGCGTCGAAACTGTCGGCGATAATTTGGGCGAGCGTCACGAGAACCGCAAATTCTTCCGCACTCGTCTTGTATACCGCGAACCTTATCAACATGTCATGGCGTATGTCACAATCGCGGCGCATATCCGCTTCCAAAATTTTTCTGAACTCGTCGTCGAGGTCGTCAACGTCAGTCTGCATCAAGTTGCGGAAAATAATTTCGGGCTTGACGTTCAAGGCGGGGCGAATGATTTTGACAGTGCGCGAGCCGACGTTGCAGAAATTTGCGCGAAGGTTTTCGTTATCTTTGAGGGTGCGATTGACGGTGACGCTAAATTTGAGCGGATTGACGGAGCCTTGAACTTTGTACAGCGTCTGAATAAAAAAGTTCGGCGACACAAAATTTTTTCCCGCGAAAAATTTTTTCTCTTGAGCGGTCAATTCCTTAAAAGCTTCGAGCTTGTTGGGATTGAAATCGTTGCCAACAGTTTGCCGACCGTAAACGCTCTCCAAAATATTTTTCTCATCGGGCGTGAAGTCTAAAGTTTCCATTTGAATTTCTCCTGTGCAGTTAAAATCATGCGCCTATGATAGCACATTTGGGAATTGAGGAAAAGATTTTTTCCCTGCCCCCTAATCCCTGTTCCCTAATCCCTAACTTGCTTTTAAGAAAATTTTTTGATATCTTAACTGCAAAACGCGAAGGAGAGATTCCTATGATGAGGATTTTTTTAATCCGGCACGGCGAAACTGAATGGAACAAGCAAAATCGTTTGCAGGGCAATTCCGATATCCACCTTTCGCCCGAAGGATTTCATCAAGCGATGATCTTGGCGGAACATGCGCCCTTGCAAAACGCCGACGCGATTTATTCGAGCGACTTGGCGCGAGCAGTGTCCACGGCCAACATTTTGGCGGAGCGGCTCAATCTGACCGTGAACACGATGCCCCTTCTTCGCGAGACAAATTTTGGCGACTGGGAAGGACGTTTTATCAGCGAGCTTATGGAAGAGTCCCCCAAAGCCTTCGGAAAATTTTTCACTGCGCCGGAGAGATGTCATCCGCCCAACGGTGAAACTTTTTTGGAGTGTCAAGCCCGCGTGATGATTGGTATTCGTGAAATTATCGCCAACCACGAAAATCAAAACGTTATCGTCGTCTGTCACGGCGCGGCAAATCGTCTGATACTCGGCGCGGCTCTTGATATGCCGATTCACAAGATGTGGGCAATCGGGCAATTCAACATGGCGTTAAATATTTTGCGCGTCGACGACGGCGAATTTACCGTTGAACTCGTCAACAGCACCTATCATGTTCACCCTTATTGAGGAGGCCGCAACATGTACTATTATTCGACTGTCGGCGATATCGTTATGACGCACAGCGCGCTTGAAACTGACGAATATTCTATGCCATGCGTGCGCGTTCACTTTGAGCGACCGAATCAAAATAACGGCTTTGATTTCGCCGACGGTAGAATTCCCCACTTCACGTTTCAAAAGGCGTTCGGTTTTTCGGAGGACGAACTTTTCAAGCTACGCGATTACATGCGGAACAATGCGTTTTTGATTTGGGAGTTTTCTCAAAAGGGCGGTGGCATGAATGCCTAAGGTCTTGCAAGATTTTTTAGGCTACGCGATTTATTTTTGGGTGAGTGAACCGAATGAGCCGCCTCATGTCCACGTTTCAAAGGGCAGGCAGACTGCGAATGCGACAAAGTTTTGGATAAAGCGTGACGGCGTAGAATTGGCGCATAATAGAAGTCGAATCCCGCGCAAGGATTTGAGCAAGATTGAAACTTATCTGCTGGCGAATCAGGACATTATCCTTGCCGCATGGTTCAGAACTTTTAACATGTAAATCTTTAGGAGGCAAAAAAATTTTGGTAAAAGTCAGCGTAATAGGCGCGACGGGCTACGCGGGAGCTGAATTGCTCTCGATACTCAATCGGCACCCGCAAGCTCAACTGGCGCATATAACTTCGGAAAGTCACACGGGCAAAAAAATTTCGGAACTTTATCCGCACCTGCGCGGCATATGTGATTTGACGCTTGAAAGCTTGAATGACATTGAGGCTATCGGCAAGGACAGCGAATTTATTTTTATCGCCCTGCCGCACGGTCACGCAATGGACGTCGGGCTTAAGCTGGAAAATTTGCCGGTGAGGATTATCGACTTGGGCGCGGATTATCGATTCAGTGACACCGACATTTACGAGGCGTGGTATAACGTCCCGCACAAACATAAAAATGCCAAGAGGGTTTACGGGCTGGCGGAAATTTATCGCAATGAAATTCGTGACGCAAAAATTATCGGCAACGCGGGCTGCTTCACGACGGCATCAATTTTGGCACTTGCGCCGCTCGTCAAACATCATTTAATCGACAGCAACTCAATCATCGTCGACGCGGCAAGCGGTGTTTCAGGCGCGGGAAGAGGTCTCAAACTCGGCAACCATTTCCCCGAACTTTACGACAATTTCAAGGCCTACAACGTCGCTCATCATCGTCACACACCCGAAATTGAACAGGCTCTCGAAGATCTCGGCGGTGAAAAAACTGTCATCAACTTCACGCCCCATTTGGTTCCAATGTCCAGAGGAATTTTGGCGACGTGTTACGCGACGATTAAGGAAAAAATTTCCGACGAGATGATTGACGCCGCCTTTGAGAAAATGTACGGCTCTGAAAGATTTATTCGGCTGCTGGGCAGAAATTCTTATCCCGAAACCAAATTTGTCCGCGGCTCAAATTTCTGCGATATCGGCTGGCACATTGACGAACGCACAAGGCGTGTTATAATCCTTTCCGCGATTGACAATCTTGTTAAGGGCGCGGCAGGTCAGGCCGTTCAAAATTTCAACATTGCGGCGGGCTTCTATGAAAGTATCGCGCTCGACGTTGTACCGATGTATCCTTGAAAGGGAGAAGGGAAATGGGAAAAGGGAAAAGTTTCTAATTCCTAAATCCTAACTGTTAAATGGAGGAAAAAATATGTTCAGTGAAAATCACAAGGCGGCAGGCGTCTGTTATCCTCAAGGCTTTAAGGCGGCCGGCGTTCGTGCAGGTATCAAGAAAAACGGCAATCTCGACGTTGCAGTTATCTACACCGAAAAAGAAGCGGCAGTTGCGGGCGTCTTCACGAAAAATTTAGTCGCGGCGGCTCCCGTCCACTTGAGCAAAATCGTTGTCGGAACCGGCACTGCTCATGCTGTCGTTGCCAATGCCGGCTGTGCAAATGCCTGTACCGGTGAGCAGGGCGTTCATGACGCGGAGAAAATGGCGATCATCACTGCAAAAGAATTGAATTGCCGCGCAGATGATGTTATCGTCGCCTCGACAGGTCTTATCGGCTCCAATCTGCCGATGGATAAAATGGAAGCGGGCATTAAAGCCGCCGTCAAGGAACTTTCCCGCGAAGGTTCCGTTAATGCCGGCAACGCGATTGTCACGACGGACACTTACTCCAAGACTTTGGCGACCGAAATCGAAATTGGCGGCGTTGAAGTTCGTTTCGGCGCAATCGCAAAAGGCTCCGGCATGATTCGCCCCGATATGGCAACAATGCTTTGCTTCATCACGACCGACGCCGATATTGACCAAAAACTTTTGCAGGAAGCTCTAAGCGACGCCAATAAAGTTTCATTCGGCTGCTTGAGTGTTGACGGCGACATGAGCACGAACGATACGGCGGTTATTTTGGCGAACGGCGCGGCGGGCAATAAAAAAATTGTCGAGCACGGTGCCGACTACGAAAAATTTTATGAGACGCTGAAAAATATTTGCGTGGAGCTTGTCAAAAAAATTGCCGCTGACGGTGAGGGCGCGACGAAGTTTTTGACAATCAATGTTACGGGCGCGGAAAGTTTCGAGGACGCTAAACGTATCGGCATGAGCGTTGCAAATTCCCCGCTCGTGAAGACGGCATTTTTCGGACAAGACGCTAATCCGGGCAGGACGATTTGCGCAGTCGGCTATTCCGGCGTCAAAATTTCTCCCGAAAAAGTTACTATCAAATTCGGCGATCTTACCGTTTATGATAAAGGCCTCGTCACGAAATTTGACGAAGCTGCCATGAAAAAAATTTTGGCGGAGCATGATATTGTCGTCGATATTGAACTTGGTATCGGCAACGCGGCGGCAACTGTCTATACTTGCGATCTTAGCTTCCAATACGTCAAAATCAACGCCGACTACACGACGTAATCATCAAAAAATACTTGACTTGTAAAAAGTTAGCGTTTATAATGCGCGTGTTGACACTCAAAACGTCAACGCGGCGACATAGCCAAGTGGTAAGGCCGAGGTCTGCAAAACCTCTATCCCCGGTCCGATTCCGGGTGTCGCCTCCAGCTTAGTAAATTCCGGCACTGCCGCAACTGGGAGTGCCTATTATTTTGACAGGGGAAATAAAATGTTTGAGGATCTCTCCCAAAACATTCAAGAGGCTTTTCGTAAGCTGCGCGGTCACGGTAAATTAACTGACGACGATATCAACAAGGCCTTAAAAGATGTTCGCATGGCACTTTTGGCGGCGGACGTAAATTATAAAATCGTTCGCGACTTCGAGAAGGCCGTTAAGGCTCGCGCAATCGGTACGGAAATTCTTAGCAACTTGACGCCCGCGCAGTCCGTCATCAAAATTGTCGACGAGGAACTTGCAAATCTCATGGGCGGCAAGGCGGCAAAACTCAATATTTCCTCGCGCCCGCCGACGATAATTTTAATGGTCGGGCTTCAAGGTTCCGGCAAGACGACTTCCGCAGGTAAGCTTGCGTTGCTCATGAAACGTCAAGGCAAACGTCCCGCACTCGTCGCAGCTGATATTTATCGTCCCGCGGCAATCAAACAGTTGCAAGTTGTCGGTGAGCAGGCTGATGTTCCCGTCTTCACAGAGGATATAAAAGACGCCGTTCAAATCGCCCGCGACTCGATAAAATTTGCCGATAAGCACGCCCGCGACGTTCTGATTATCGACACGGCCGGCCGCTTGCAAATCGACGAACGCTTAATGCAGGAACTCAAAGACATTAAATCGACCGTCAAGCCGCACGAAATTTTACTTGTCGTCGACTCGATGATTGGTCAAGAGGCCGTCAACGTTGCTGAAACTTTCCACAATGCTTTGGGCGTCGACGGAATTGTTCTGACGAAACTCGACGGTGATGCCAGAGGCGGTGCGGCACTTTCAATCAAGGCGGCGACGGGTTGTCCGATAAAATTTGTCGGCATGGGTGAAAAACTTGAGGCTCTGGAAATTTTCCACCCCGACCGCATGGCGTCAAGGATTTTGGGCATGGGCGACGTGCTTAGCTTGATTGAAAAGGCGCAATCGACAATCGACGCGAAGACTGCCGAAAAGATGGTCAAGAAAATCAAGGCCGACGAGTTCACCCTGCAAGATTTTCTCGAACAACTCCAGCAAGTCAAAAAGCTCGGTTCACTCAACGATTTACTCGGCATGGTACCGGGGCTTGGCGGGTTGAGGAAAAAATTGACGGGCGTCGACCTTGACCTTGACGGCAAAGAAGTTAAGCACATGGAAGCGATTATCCTTTCAATGACGCCGAAGGAACGCTCCGACACGAGCATTATTGACGCAAAACGCCGCAAGCGAATTGCACTCGGTTCCGGCACGAAAGTCGCCGATGTCAACAAACTCCTCAAGCAATTTGACGAAATGCGCAAGATGATGCGCCGCTTCAAAACCTCTCAAACTCAACAACAGCAGGCGTCAAAAAAAATTAAGGGCAAAAAAGGAAAAATTAAAAAGGGGAAGAATAATAAACCGAAGATGCCGACGCTCCCGAATCTCGGCGGACTTTTGGGACAACTCGGCGGAAAGTTTCCTTTTAAATAATTCATCAGCATTGGAAAGGTGGTGAGATAGTGGTAAAAATCAGGCTCAATCGAATGGGCGCGAAGAGACAACCCTTCTATCGCATAGTTGTGGCGGACAGCCGTTCGCCGCGTGACGGACGCTTTATCGAAATCGTCGGCAATTACGACCCGACCAAAAATCCCGCCATTGTCAATGTCGACGAAGAAAAAGTTATCGGTTGGATCAAAAATGGTGCACAACCGACTGATACGGTTCGCTCGCTCCTCAGCAAAAAGGGCATCATGAAAAAAATTCACGAAGAGCGTAAGGCGGCCAAGGTTGCAAAATAATTATCGAACAAATTAGTTGAGGTAGAGGATCATGCAAGAACTTGTAACTGTGCTGGCAAAAGCACTTGTCGAAAAACCCGACGAGGTGCAGGTTGAGGCGGTCGAAGAAGAGGATCGCACTGTTTTGAAACTGCACGTCGCACAAGAAGATATGGGCAGGGTAATTGGCAAACAAGGGCGGATTGCCAAGGCGATTCGTACCATAGTCAAATCCGCCGCAACACGTGAAAAGAAAAAAGTTTCGGTTGACATCGAATGATGCACTCGGAGCGGTAAGCAAGGGGCTTGCCGCTTTTTTGATTTTGTCAGGGAATAGAACTAGGTACTAGCAGCTAACAGCTATCAACCGGCTTCAAAAAATTTCCAAGCCACTTTCTTTTATCTGCAAAATTGGTTATAATACAGCCGTGCCAAAAATTTTTTGAAAGGAGTTTTACTTAATGGCAAAACCCGGTAAAGCTTTTATTTTTTTCAACTGCGACGCCAATAAGAGCGAGGCGTCAATGAATATTTTCTACAACAACGCCGTTTACAAAGATACGAAGACTTCACGCAAAAATCTTTGGAAGCGCGTTAAGGAAGAATATGGCGCGGAGAGAATTCAAATCGCCGCCGAAAATCTTAAAACCGTTGAGCTTGCGATAACCGAAGGCGATCCTGTTGAGGCGAGTAATTTTATTCAATTCGGCGCAATTCGGGCTGTCGAATGTTATTGAGGTTTTTATGACGACGAAAAAAATCGCGCTATTCATTGACGCAGACAACATTTCAGCGAGATTCGGCAAACAAATTATCGACGCCTTGGAAAATCGCGGTGAAATTTTTATCCGACGCATTTACGGCAACTGGGAAAAATTTTCTCTTCACGGCTGGAACGATTGCATTTTAAATTTCTCCCTTCGCGCAATGCAACAACCCGATTTCGTGGCGGGGAAAAATGCAACCGATATGTCCTTGACGATTGACGCAATGGACGTGCTTCACGACGGCAAGGCTGAAATTTTCGCCCTGGCCAGCAATGACAGTGACTTCACGCCCCTTGCAATTCGTCTTCGCGAAGGCGGCATGAATGTTATCGGCCTGGGCAACGCTCAAGTCGCCAATTCTTTTCGCGCGGCCTGCAATGATTTTATCAACCTTGACGTGACGGAAAAAATTATGCCTGTCGAAGAGCCGCTCAAGGTCGAGAAAAAATCTCCGTCCGTGAAAAAAATTTCGCCGCAGTTGTCGCTTTTCGACGAGGAAAATATTATCGCGCCCAAGCCGAAAACTTCAAAAGTCGTGCCGATAATCAATCAAAGTCAATCTGCGCCGAAAAATCCGTTGCAGACATTTCACGATATTTTACGCGAGACGGCAAGAATCCGCGGTGATGAAAATGGTTTCGTTCTGCTGAATTGTGCCGGACAAAATATTCACGACAGAAAACTTGATCTGAAAGTTTCGGGGCACAGCAAGTTGAGCAAATTTATTTCCGCCTTCCCGAATCTTTACGAGGTCAAGGGCAATGGTCCGAACATTTCTTATCGTTGCCGTTAAGCACAAAATATTTTGAACAATCTGTAGACAAACGATAAGGCGTCGTGTATAATTTTGAAAATATCTTGCAATAGGAGGGGGCTCATTTAAGGGCGTCCTCCTTTTGCGGGAGGGGCAAGTTAATCTTGACTCTAATATAAAATAAATTGGAAAGGAGAAAAATTTTTCACTCGCGGTAATTTTTTTGTCAAGAGGTAAGGAGGTTTTTTGCATGAGTGACGGAGGCGGTTCGGCATTTGCCGTAGCGCAACAAATCGGTAAGTCATTGTTCCTGCCGATTGCCGTATTGCCGTTCGCGGGCGTATTGTTGGGTATCGGCGCATCGTTCTCGAACCCGACGACAATCGCGGCTTACGGCTTGGAGAGTGCTCTTCACCCCGGCAGTGCGCTATTTAGTTTCATGCTCATTCTTTCAAACGTCGGCGGAGCTATCTTCGGAAACTTGCCGTTGATATTCGCGCTGGCAGTTGCCTTAGGTATGGCGAAAAAGGAAAAAGGTATCGCCGTCCTCGGCGCAGCAATTTTCTATCTTGTTATGCTCACAACAATTCACGTCTTCTTGGGGCTTGACGGCTCGATTCACGCTGACGGCTCGATTGATCCCAGCGTTAAGGAAGGCGCGATAACTACAGTCCTCGGTATTACGACTTTGCAGATGGGTGTTTTCGCGGGTATCGTTACCGGTCTCGTTGGTGCTGAATTGTGCAATCGTTTTTATAAAACACAACTTCCGCCCGCGTTCTCATTCTTCGGCGGCACACGCTTTGTCCCGATTTCTTGTATGATTTTCGGTATCGTGACGGGCGTTATCATGTACTTCGTGTGGCCGTTCATTCAGACGGGCATTTTCGCACTCGGCGGCGTCGTTCAAGCTTCCGGATACTTCGGCACATTCTTCTTCGGTTGCTGTGAACGTGCTCTGATTCCCTTCGGCCTGCACCACATTTTCTATCTGCCCTTCTGGCAAACAGGTCTCGGCGGCACGGCTGTTATCGACGGTCAAACTGTCATGGGCGCACAAAATATTTTCTTCGCGGAATTGGCCTCGCCGAACACTGAACATTTCTCGGTTGACGCGGCTCGTTTCTTGATGGGTAAATTCCCCTTCATGATGGCCGGTCTTCCCGCAGCAGCATTTGCAATGTATACCTGCGCTCGTCCCGAAAAGAAAAAAGCTGCAGGTTCTCTGTTATTCTCGGTCGGCTTAACGTCATTCCTCACTGGTATCACAGAGCCTATCGAATTTACGTTCCTCTTCCTCGCGAAGGAACTTTTCATGATTCACGTTTTCTACGCAGGTCTTTCCTTTGCAACGTGTCATATCCTCGGAATTGCAATGGGTACAACGTTCTCCGACGGTTTGATTGACTTTATCCTCTACGGCGTCTTGCCCGGTCAAGCTAAGACTAACTGGATGATGATGTTGCCGGTCTTCGCAGTGTACGCCGTGTTGTATTTCGTCACGTTTAAGTTCTTCATCATGAAATGGGATTTGAAGACGCCCGGTCGTGAAGCTGACGACGAAGAGATGAAGATGGTTTCCAAGGACGAATACCGCAAGGCTACGGGCGTTGGTGTTGCAGGCGGCGGCGCAAGTGCGGCTATTGCCAACCTCACTCCCGATCAGCAAAAATCTGCGACGATTCTCCAAGGTGTCGGCGGCGTCGATAACGTCACTGAAATTGACTGCTGCGCAACGCGTCTGCGCTTGACGTTGGTTGACGGCTCCAAAGTCAATGAAGGTATCCTCAAGTCCACGGGCGCAGGCGGCGTCGTCATTAAGGGCAATGCTATCCAAGTCATTTACGGACCGAGCGTCACGATTGTCAAGGCGAACTTTGAAGAATTTGTCGAAGATATTCGCGCAGGCAAGATTGACCGTTCGATTCTTGAAGGCGCAAGCGGTGGCGGTGGATCTGCTGCAGCTGAAGAAGAGAAACCCAAGATGCCTGATGCTACTTTCGGCGCACATCTTACCGGCCGTATGATGCTCATGAACGAAGTCCCCGACGACGGATTTGCTTCCCGCGCAATGGGTGACGGCGTTGCTGTTGAGCCGACTGAAGGTAAACTCGTTGCTCCGGCTGACGGCACGATTACTCTTATCTTCCCGACCAAACACGCTATCGGCATGGTTACACCTGACGGCGCAGAATTGCTCATGCATATCGGTATCGATACCGTCAAGCTCGAAGGCAAGAACTTTGAAGTTCACGTTACCGACGGTCAAGAAGTCAAACGCGGCGATCTCCTCGTCACATTCGACATTGACGCGATCCACAAGGCGGGCTATCCTGTCACCACGCCGCTTATCGTCACCAATTCTTCCGCTTACGGCACTGTTCGTCCGCTCAAGACAGGCGATGTCAAGGCGGGCACTGACGACTTGCTCGAAGTCCTCGGATAAGTCGGTTTTCTAGGAACTAGGAACCAGGAACTAGGAACTAGAAAACTAATCCCTACTAGTTCCCAGTTCCTAATTACTAGTTCCTAATGTTCGAGTGAAAAATATTCTTCCTTAGTAAAAAGCCCGTCGAGAAAAATTCGGCGGGCTGATTCTTTTGAGAGGTGACGACGCTTTGACTTCATACATAAAAACCGCGGCGATGATTACGTTGCTGATTTTTATTCCGCCACTCGGCTGGTGGTTCATGCATAAATATTCGACCTTCGACAAGAAAACCAACATTGCCCTTGCCGTCGTATGTTTTGCATTTTTCATATACGCTAACATTTCCGCCGGCAATGTGGAAAATATTTTGGGCAGTTCAAAAGGTTTCGAGCAGAGTTTGACGGCTGAACAGTTCCGCGAAAAATTCAACGCCTCCTCACGAAAACTCGCGCCAAATCTCGGAATTGAAATCGCCGCGTTCAATGTTGACGGGAAAAATTTTTCTTACGAGTTCACGCCGAAACTTAAAATAGTCGGGACGGTTGATGACAGCGGGCAAGTTACCGAACTGAAAATTTTTACTCAACCCGAAACTAAAGACGAATCCTTTCAGACGATTAACGTGCTCGGACTTTTAATCGCGACGCTCAACCCCGAACTTGACCGCGATGATCGCAGCGAAGTTTTCCGCGATTTGCGTATGCTCAAGGAAGTTTCGACGGAAGGCAGTTACGATTGGACGACGACTCGCGGACGCGTGATTTATTCCGTACATGCTGACAGCGGCAAAGTCACTTTCACCGCCTCTTTTAGCTGATAGCTGTTAGCTCCTAGTTCCTCATTTCAAAAAGCCGCTGATAATTTTTTCTTCAGCTTCTTTTTCAGTCAAGCCCAACGTCATCAATTTAATCAGCTGTTCACCGGCGATTTTACCGATTGCCGCTTCATGAACTAACATTGCGTCGACGTGATTGGCCTCAAGCGACGGCACTGCCAAAATTTTTCCGCCGTCCATGATGATTGAATCGCATTCGGTGTGACCGTGACAGGCCGCGTTGCCGATAATGCACAAGTCTAATTTCTGGTAAGAATTTTCTTTGGCAACGGAACGCGATACGACATCAGCCTTGGAGTTTTCGCCGTCAAGTGAAACGTGATAGCCGCTCAACGCCTGCTGCACACCATGCGTCATTAATCTTTCACGGACAAATAATTTCGCGTCCGCCTTCAAAGTCGCAAGAGTTTTTCTGTTCGTCGAATCAACGCCCTTAATCTGAACCATTTCCATTTCCATGACGGAGCCTTCGTCCAGATTGACTTCGGTCGTTGGATTCAAAATTCGCTTGCCGGTACCGGTGCCGGAGCCGTAATGTTTTTCAACGTATTTGACTTTGGAATTTTTCCCAACAAAAAATCTGTGGATACCGTCGTGTTGAGAATTTTGCACGCCGCAATTATCAATCCCGCAACCGGCAACAATCACGACGTCGCAATTTTCCCCGACGTAAAAATCATTGTAGACAACTTCAGTCAAGCCGCTCACACTCAACACAACGGGAATATGCACGCTTTCATTGACGGTGCCGGACTTTATCCGAATGTCGATACCGCTGCCGTCTTCTTTCGACGTGATTTCGATATTCGCGCTGTTATTGCGGCCGGCAAGTTGGCTGTTCACCCGAAAATTATACGCGCCGGAAGGAACTTTATGCAAATCGGCGACTTCACGCAGAATCCGCTTCTGTATATCGTCCATTTCAAACATAATCGCACCTCATTTCAACTTGTCACAGACGCTTGAAATTGATTTCGTCCCGATGAGTTTCGGCAGAATTTCTTTACCGCTGCCTTGATGTTGTATCCTGCCGTTCACGAGGACAACAATCTCGTCGGCAATGCTTATCAGGCGTTCTTGGTGTGAAATGATGATGATCGAGCTGTTGCGAATTTCGCGGCGCATCTTCTCGAAAATCCTAATCAGGTTTTGGAAACTCCAAATGTCGATACCCGCTTCCGGCTCGTCAAAAATTGTCAGCTTACTTTTCCGCGCCAAAATCATTGCGATTTCAATCCGTTTCAATTCTCCGCCCGACAATGACGCGTTGACTTCGCGATTGATATAATCTTTCGCACAAAGCCCGACTTCGGACAGATATTCGCAAGCATCCGTTATCGTCAAATTTTTTCCCGACGCCAACCTAAGCAAGTCAAAAACTTCCAAGCCTTTGAACCTCACGGGCTGTTGAAATGCAAAACCTATTCCCAACCTTGCACGCTCCGTGATACTTTTGTCGGTAATGTCCTCGCCGTTGAAAATAATTTTGCCGCTCGAAGGTTTTTCGATACCCGCAATGATTTTCGCCAACGTCGACTTGCCGCTACCGTTCGGGCCGGTTATCACGATAAATTTTTGCGCGTCAATCTTCAAATTCACGTCACGAAGAATTTCAACGTCAGTGCCCGCGTCATTGACCGTGAAAAAAATATTTTTAAGCTCCAACATAAATGTCACCGCCTTTTAGTTTAAGCGTTGTCGACAGATTATAGAAAAATTTTTCTTAACCGTCAATGTGTCGACTTTGTGACATCGCACCCGTTAAACACTGAATTATAGCCTTTCGCGTACCGCCGCCAAATTTCCAAACGTCTTTTCAATCAGAGTGGCAAATGATATAATCGCGCCGTTTTCAAATTTGAATAATGATTTCTGCGGGAGGAGGGCAGGTGTTTTTTTTTCACACTTTGAAAGGAGGGAGATAAATTGAAGCTGGTTAAGGTTCGGAAGCGTTCGGGGCAGAAAGTCAATTACGACCGCGAGAAAATTTTTAACGCGATAGCCGGCGCAAATCGTGACGCCTCAACACCCGCCGATAAACTCTCCGATGATGACGTTGAACTCGTGACGGATTCTGTTGAACGCGCCATTGCCGAAAACGAAATTATCGGTGTCGAGGCCATTCAAGACCAGGTTGAGAAATGTTTGATGGCTCACGGATTTTTTAACGTGGCGAAACAATTCATCGTTTATCGGCAGAAACATTCTCAACGTCGTGCCGCACAGAAAAAGTTGATGGACACCTACCGCGATATTTTTTTTGCCGACAGCATGGATATCGATCTCAAGCGCGACAATGCCAACATCAACACTGACGCTTCAATGGGCATTATGCTCAAGCTCGGCGCGGAAAGTTCCAAACACTTCGTCGACAACTACGTCCTGCCCGAAGAATTTGCACAGGCGGATAAAGAAAACTGGATTCATATTCACGACAAAGATTTCAGTTTGATAACGTTCAACTGCTGCCAAATTGATTTGTTGAAACTTTTTCGCGGCGGCTTTTCAACGGGACATGGTTTTTTGCGTGAACCAAATTCTATCCGCTCATATGCGTCGCTGGCATGTATCGCAATTCAGAGCAATCAAAATGATATGTTCGGCGGGCAATCAATTAACGCGTTTGATTATGCGATGGCGGAAGGTGTAAAAAAATCTTTCAGGCGGACGATTCGCGACGAGATTAAACGCGCCTGTGAATTTTGCGATTGTCAAGCGGCGGGCGAAGTTGATTTTAATGTTTGCACTTATTCGCAGGGAGAAAATCCCGCTGCCGTCGAGAATTTGGCGCAAGTCGTCGGTGACAAAAAAATTGCGGAGAAAATTTACAAACTTGCCTGCGCGGACGTTGAAGAGGAAACTCATCAAGCTATGGAGGCGTTGATCCACAATTTCAACACTTTACATTCAAGAGCGGGCGCGCAGGTGCCGTTCAGCTCAATCAATTACGGCATGGATACTTCCCCGGAAGGTCGGCTGGTGATTCACGAGGTCTTGAACGCTATCGACGAGGGCTTGGGCAATGGTGAAACTCCGATTTTCCCGATAAGCGTCTTTCAACTCAAAAGCGGCGTCAACTACAACGTCGGCGATCCGAATTATGATTTATTCCGTCAGGCGTGCAAAGTCAGTGCAAAAAGATTGTTCCCAAATTTCGTGAACATTGACGCGCCGTATAATTTGCAATACTACAAGCCCGGCGATTATAACAGTTACGTTGCGACGATGGGTTGTCGGACGCGTGTTATGTCGAATGTCAATGGGCGCGAAGAATCCGGCAGTCGCGGGAATTTTGCCTTCGTGACGATAAATTTGCCGAAACTCGCGCTCGAATCGAAAGGCAATGTCGAAGAATTTTTCAAGCTTTACGACAAGTACATAACGCTTTGCCATGATTATATTCTCTTTCGGCTCAAGACGATTGAGGAAAAGCACGTTTACAATTTCCCGTTTCTCATGGGGCAGGGCGTTTGGATGGATTCGGAAAAGCTCAAGCCGAATGATAAAATTAAAGATGTCCTCAAGCACGCGAGCTACTCAATCGGATTTTGCGGGCTGGCGGAATGTTTGGTTGCGCTAACGGGAAAGCATCACGGTCAAAGCGAAGAGGCTCAAGAACTCGGCTTAAAAATCGTCCGTCATCTTCGCGAGAGAACCGACGATTACACCACGCGTGAAAAGAGAAATTGGACGACTTTTGGGACGCCGGCCGAATCGACTGCGGGGCAATTTCAACGCTCCAACAGAAAAATTTACGGCAACATCAAAGGCGTCACGGATCGTCCTTACATGACCAATTCAAGCCACGTGCCCGTTTACTTTCCAATTTGCGCGGGCGACAAAATCAGAATTGAGGCACCGTATCACGCGATTTGTAACGCGGGGCATATCGCATATATCGAAATGGACGGCGATCCGACAAAAAATATTTCAGCGTTTGAAGCTCTCGTCAGGGCAATGCATGATGCCGATATGGGCTACTTTTCAATCAATCACCCCGTCGACCGCGATCCCGTTTGCGGCTACACGGGAATTATCGCCAATGAGTGTCCGCATTGTCACAGGAAAGAAATTGAGACCGGAACTTTCCACATTGCGCGATTAAAACCTAATGACAAATAAAAAAACCTCCGTCAGAAATTTGGCGGAGGAATTTTTTTTATCGTTTAAATTTTTGTTCGACCTTCGTAAATATCAGCGGGATTATAAAAAGTATCGCGAAGAATGGCAGAAATGCTTTGAAAAATTTGTACGTCTCAAGGCTCACGAAAATTTTCAGCAAGGGATAAATCGCGACTGCTATCACGCCCAAAATCCCGACGCCGATTATCACTCGCCATAATTTATCTTTCGATGAAACTTTTGTTTTGAAGTTGATAAATTTTTGCTCCAAAAACCATCCGAGGAAAAATGACAATCCGAAGCCCAGCGCGTCGAAAGCATTTGCTCTTGCCGACAGCGGGTCGACGATTACTTTGCCGTTAAAAACATCTTCGGGATACGGTTTGAAGTACAGCCATGCAAAAATTATCATGACGGAAATTAATCCGCCGACGAAAAATATTAATTTCCGCTCGTCATCTTTGCCTATCCACGTGAAAATTTTTTCCGCGACGAAAAATAATCCGATTGAATACGCTATCGCAACCAAAACGTCTTGAGGAGTGTGCACGCCCAAAAAGTTTCTGCTGAACGCGACCGCCAAAACTATCAAGCCGCACGGAATTATCAGCCACGGCAAAATTTTTCGATAGAAGAATGAGAAGCCGCCGTAAATCGCCGTCGTGAATTGTGCGTGGCCGCTCGGAAAAGAATACTCCGAAGCTTTAGCCATTGCATGTTCTGAAGGCGTCAAATCCACATCTTTGAACCACGGACGATATACGCAGAAAGTTCCTTTCAACAGCTCGTTAATCACGCGTCCGATTTCCGCATTGAACAGCAGAAAAATTCCCGCGTGTTTATTTATGCACCAGAAAAGCACTGCCGGGATTAACGCCGTCAACGCGCTTTTCGGCAAGCTTGAGACGAGCGTAAAAAATCCTTCGCCGCCCCAATTCTCGCGCAAGTCCTGCAAAAAAATTAAATAATCTAAGTCCACAACAAGCCTCCTCTTTAGTGGTCAGCAAAAATTTTTGCGAAAAAGTGTTTTCAATTTTACATTGCGTCAAGAAATTTTTCAAGCAAGAAAAAATCATGCGCATTCACGGCGGCTAAAAATTTCGTTGCCTTTTGCAAGTCGAAGAATTATAATCGACGGCGGAGGCGATTAATTTGCTGATTCGCATTGCGGGACTTGTGCCTGAAAGTTTTGTTGACGGCGACGGAATACGGTTTGCAATTTTTATGCAGGGCTGTCGACGGAATTGCGAAGGTTGCCACAATCCCGAAACTCACGATCTTAACGGCGGGCGGCTCATTGATACGAGTGAAATTATTTCCGCGATAAAAAAAAATCCGCTCTTGGACGGAATCACTTTGACGGGCGGCGAACCTCTTTTGCAGATTGATGCGGCTGAAGAAATTGCCCGTGCTGCAAAAAATTTCGGGCTGACAGTTTGGTGCTACACCGGCTACACTTTTGAAAATCTCCCGCCCGAAGCCGAACCGTTGCTTGAAAATGTTGACGTGCTCATTGACGGAGAATTTATCGAGAGTCAACGCGATTTGGAGTTGCAATTTCGCGGCTCAAGCAATCAGCGAATCATTGACGTAAAAAAAACTCTTAAGCAAAAAAAAATCGTTCTCCTTACGGAAATCGGAGGTTGAAGAATGGAGAGGGAAATTGCCGGAAATTCAGTTGGCGATGCATTTTCGGGATTAATCACAATGCCGCCGACGGACGTGATAATCGGCATGGTCGGAATTTTAATTTTCGGGCTGATGCTCGGCGCACTGATTTATTTACCCGTCGCCGAAAAAAATTCCAAACTGTCGCTTGAAGTTTTAAGCGGCGAAATTATTTGGAAATATAAGCCCGACTGGATAATTTTTGTCATAGGTTGCATGATTTTTTTGGCTGTTAGCTTTTTAATGGTCAGCGGCTTTTTGAGGGATATTTAGCTGTTAGCCGGTAGCTGACAGCTATTTTTTATTTGTAGCTTGATTGAGCCACTCGCGCAGATAATCGCCGATAGCCTTGACGACTTGCGATTCACGAATGGTTTTTGCCAAGCTGAAAGCTTTCACGCCGCCCTTAAAGACGTATTTGCCGATAAGTTCGCCGACTTTATCAGCAATCATTCTGGCGATAACGAACAGAATTATTGAAACTTTAATTCCCAGAACCGTCAATGCAATGCCGCCGAAAAGTGGCAGGAGGAAAATCATTGCAAGCTTTATCAGCAGGAATGAAAATGCCACGCTGACTGCCGCCCTTGCAAGTCGAATGAACATTGGAGCTTTGCTGCGGATATATTTGCGCGTGTCCTCAAATGCAAGTCGCGGATGTCGAACTGCCCGCACAATAAATGCTCCCGCCCGTTTTGCGTAAAATGTAAAAAATTCGCCGACCTTCTGAATAATTTTGTTGATGTCGGTGGGAATGCTCGTGATTGTCGCGATTATCATTTGCGGATTAAAGTCCGTGACAAATGAGCGCATTGAACTGAATGCCGTGCCGAGAAATGCGGGTGGTTTGCTTATGTTGGCGACGGCGTCGGGTATAGGTAATGCGGGGATAAACGCCATTAAAACGTAGAGGACGATTGCCAGCACGCGTCCGAGTGCCATGCCCAGAAAATATTTTATAACGGCTTTGGGATTGCGTTTGAATGCTGCGGGGAAACTCCGAATTCGGCGCGGAACTTTATTCTTGACTTTATCGATTTTTTTCTCATTGCTTTTAGTTTCAGCTTCTTTATCGGCCTCTTCACGGGCAAGTTGTTCCTCATTTTCAAGTTCCAACGAACGCGACAGCCGAATCATTTTCTGGAAGGCGTCGGCGATATTTTTTTCACTTTCCTTTTGACGCTGCTCAACTTCCTGATCGAATGAGCGCGTCACGTGAATCATTTTCTCGAAGGCGTTTTTTAAGTCGTTGGATTTAGTCGTCTGCATCATTTTCTGCAACGCCCGTTCGAGATCGGATTTTTTTGTCGTCTGCATCATTTTGCGGAGGTTTTCCTGTAAATCGCAAGGCTTTTTTTCGTCCACCGCTTCACCTCCCGCAAAAAAATTTTGTTGACAGAATTATAAAATCTGCGGGAATTTTTATCAAGGAAAAAATTTTCGCGGTTTGACTTAGGAAAATTAAATGCTACAATAGCCGCGAAGTGAGGCGAATTATTTTGAGATTGACGAGCGACGAGGCATTGAAACTTTTCGAGGGCGGCGATTTGTTGGAACTCGGCAAGGCGGCTGATAAAATTCGCAGGGAAAAATTTGGCGACGTGACGACTTTTATCATCGACCGAAATATAAATTATACAAACATTTGCAAGAACGAATGTAAATTTTGCGCGTTCTTCTGCAGAAAAAATCAGCGCGGCGCGTATCTTTTGACGCACGAAGAAATTTTGCAAAAGGTTCGTGAGACTGTCGAGGCGGGCGGTACGCAGCTGATGATTCAAGGCGGACTGCACCCCGATTTGCCGCTAAGCTATTATGAGGAAATGCTCCGGCTCATCAAAAAAAATTTCAACATAACGATTCACTCCTTCACGGCGACGGAAATTCAACACTTTGCTAACATTTCGGGGCTTTCAATTTTGGAGACACTTAAACGACTTCAAGCGGCGGGATTGGACAGTTTACCCGGCGGCGGTGCAGAAATTTTGGTTGACGATGTGCGCAAAAAAATTTCGCCGAAAAAAATCATGACGGACGATTGGCTTAACGTCATGCGGGCGGCTCATTCAATCGGCATGAAATCGACGGCGACAATGGTTATCGGTTTCGGCGAAAGTTTAGCTCAACGGCTCGAACACATGAAAAAAATCCGCGACCTTCAAGATGAGACCGGCGGATTTCGGGCGTTCATCACGTGGACTTATCAGCCGAAAAATACCGTTCTCGGCGGCGAAAAAGTTTCCGCGCAAGATTACATGAAGACGCTTTCAATGACGCGAATTTTTATGGATAACGTCGAACATATTCAAGGCTCGTGGGTCACTCAAGGCGAACGAATCGGTCAACTGACTTTGGCATTCGGGGCGGACGACCTCGGCTCAATCATGCTGGAAGAAAATGTCGTCAGGGCGGCGGGAACGTCTTTTGACATGTCGACGCGCAAGATGATTGATTTGATTCGCGCGGCAGGCAGAATCCCCGCTCAACGAAATACAACTTATGACGTGCTGAAAATTTTTAGGGAGGCAACAAAATGATTTTAATCACAGGCATTCTCGGACAACTCGGTTACGATCTTTCAAAGGAGCTGACTCGTCGCGGCGTAGAATTTATCGCCCCGTCACTTGAAGAGTTGGAATTGACTACGGAGGCCGGCGCGAAAAATTTCATCCTCGACAAAAAGCCCGATATCGTGGCTCACTGCGCGGCGTATACGGCTGTTGACAAGGCGGAATCCGAAGCTGAACTTGCATTGACGGTCAACGGCATGGGCACGCGTTGGGTTGCAGAGGCCTGTCGCGAAATCGGCGCGAAGATGATTTACATCAGCACCGATTACGTCTTTGGCGGCGACGGAAAAATTCCTTACGAAGTTCACGACGAGAAAAAGCCCGTCAATGTTTATGGGCGCAGCAAACTTTTGGGTGAGGACGCCGTCAGCATGATTCTCGAAAAATATTTTATCGTGCGTACAAGTTGGGTCTTCGGGATTAACGGCCACAATTTTATCAAGACGATGCTCCGCCTTGCCGAAACGAAAAATCATCTGCGCGTTGTCAACGATCAGATTGGCAGTCCGACTTACACGGTTGATTTGGCAAAACTTTTGGCTGATATGGCGGCAACGGAAAAATACGGCATTTATCACGCGACGAACGAAGGCTTCTGTTCATGGGCGGAATTCACGCGGGAAATTTTCAAGCAAGCCGGTCTTGACGTTGAAGTTGAAGGCATTCCGACGGCTGAATATCCGACGCCGGCTCGCAGACCGTTCAATTCCCGCTTGAGCAAAAAATCACTCGACGAAGCGGGCTTTAACAGACTTCCGACCTGGCAAGACGCGTTGAAAAGATATTTGGCGGAACTCAAAGCTTAAAAATTTTCGTTGTAATCGGCGTTGCTTTATGATATTATACTTGCAGTTTATGTGAATTTTTTGGAGGGCGATTTATGGTCAACAGAATCATTTTGAACGAAACGTCCTATTTCGGACCCGGCGCGATTAAAGAAATCCCCGGCGAAATCAAAAGTCGCGGCTGCAAGAAAGTCATGCTCGTCACGGACAAAGACCTGCTCAAGTTCAAAGTCGCAACAAAGGTTACGGAACTTTTGGAGGCGGCGGGCGTTGACTTCGAGATTTACGACAACATCAAAGCCAATCCGACAATCGAAAACGTTCAGACGGGCGTTGCGTTCTGCAAAAAGTGCGGCGCGGACATTATCGTTGCGGTAGGCGGCGGTTCAGCTATCGACACCAGCAAGGCCATTGCAATCATCATGACCAATCCCGAATTTGCCGATGTGCGCAGTCTTGAAGGCGTTGCTCCGACGAAGAATAAATGCTTGCCGATTATCGCAGTCTCCACGACTTCGGGCACTGCCGCTGAAGTCACGATTAACTACGTCATCACCGACGTTGAGAAAAATCGCAAATTCGTCTGCGTTGACCCGAAAGATATTCCCGTCGTCGCAGTCGTTGATTCGGAAATGTGCGCTTCAATGCCTGCAAAACTCTGCGCGGCAACCGGTATGGATGCTCTCGTCCACGCGATTGAAGGCTACATCACGAAGGCTGCTTGGGAACTTACCGACATGGTTCACCTCAAGGCGATTGAAATTATTTCCAAAAATCTCCGCCGTTCAGTCAAGGGCGATCCTGCCGGCCGTGAGGCTATGGCTCTCGGTCAATATATCGCGGGCATGGGCTTTTCAAATGTCGGCTTGGGTATCGATCACTCAATGGCGCATCCGCTTAGCGCAGTTTATGACATTCCGCACGGTACCGCCTGTGCAATTTTGCTTGCGCCTGTCTTGAAATTCAATGCTCCCGCGACCGGCGAACGTTACAGGGAAATTGCTCGCGCAATGGGCGTTGCAGGTGTTGACGACATGACGCAAGAGGAGTATCGCGCAGCTGCAATCGACGCCGTTGCAAAACTTAGCACAGACGTCGGCATTCCCACGAAACTTTCCGAACTCGGCGTTAAGGCTGAAGACATTGACTTTTTGGCGGCTTCAGCTCTGGCGGACGCTTGCACACCCGGCAATCCCCGCGACGTTACCAAGGAAGAAATTGCAGAAATTTATCGTTCAATCTTCTAGGCAGTATTGAATAGAGTATGAATCAAAATCGCAAAAGAAAATATGAATCAAAAAATTTTTATACGGACAGCGGCAGAAATTTTCCGTCGCTTAATTTTTTTGCAAAGTTTTAATCAAACCCCTTGACATTTTGTCTAATTGGTGTTAAGGTTTGCACGCAAAAGAGAGGTGAACGACTTGGCAGAAGAAAAAAAAGTCGTCGTGAATAATGAGGACGGCGACAGCGCAGAAATTAATTTACAGATGAAACAAGACGCTCCCGAAGTCGAAGAGAATGCTCCCGACTTGGCGGCGGAAATTGAAAATTTAAAGGCGGAACTCAATGCGAAGGACGACAGGTTTTTGAGATTGCAAGCGGACTTCGACAATTACCGCAAGCGCACGGCTCGTGAAAGAAATGAGTTGGCGGCGGTGATTGAGCAGGCGTTTTTGAAAGATTTGCTCCCGTTGCTGGACAATTTGAGTCGGGCATCGGAAGCTGCTGAAAATGCCGAACAAGCTGACGTTGAGACACTCCGCAAGGGAATCGAGATGATTAAGCAGGAAACCGTAGCCGTCATGGGTAAGCACGGGCTTGAACCGATTGACACTTTGAACAAAACGTTCGATCCGAATTTTCATCAGGCGGTTGGCACGGTTCAGGACAATACTAAGGCGGACGGAACTATTGCCGCAGAATTTCAACGCGGTTACATCGCACGTGGCAGAGTGATTCGTCCGGCAATGGTGCAAGTTGTTAAAAACTAGGAACTAGTTTTTACTAATTACTACTAGTTCCCAGTTCCTAATTACTAGTTCCTAACTGATTGAAGGGAGAAATTTATTATGAGTAAAGTCATTGGTATAGATTTGGGAACAACTAACAGCGTCGTCAGCGTTATTGAGGGCGGCGAACCTACGGTTATCACGAATCCCGAAGGCAGCAGAATTACGCCTTCAGTCGTCGGTTTCACTAAGGACGGTCAACGTCTCGTCGGTCAGCTGGCAAAACGTCAAGCCGTCAGCAATCCCGACAGGACAATTTCCTCAATCAAACGTCACATGGGCGAGAATTACAAAGTTTCAATCGACGATAAAAATTACACGCCGCCGGAAATTTCCGCAATGGTTCTGCAAAAGCTCAAGGCAGACGCGGAAGCTTACCTCGGCGAAACCGTCAAGCAGGCAGTTATCACGGTTCCCGCTTACTTCAACGACAGCCAACGTCAAGCCACTAAGGACGCCGGCACTATCGCGGGACTTGAAGTTTTGAGAATCATCAACGAGCCGACTGCCGCTGCATTGGCTTACGGCCTCGACAAAGATAACGATGAAACGATTTTGGTTTTCGACCTCGGTGGCGGTACTTTCGACGTTTCGATTTTGGAACTTGACGAACATACCTTTGAAGTCAAAGCGACCAGCGGTGATACTCATCTCGGCGGCGACGACTTCGACAAAAAGATTATGGATTGGATGGTTGCCGAATTCAAACGCGATAACGGCATTGATCTTTCCAAAGACAAGATGAGTGCGCAACGTCTTATTGAGGCGGCGGAAAAGGCTAAAATTGAACTTAGCTCGATGACTTCGACGAATATCAATCTGCCGTTTATCACAGCCGACGCAAGCGGTCCGAAGCATTTGGATTTGACGTTGACGCGCGCGAAATTTGACGACCTCACCCGCGACCTTGTCGAACGTACAATGGGGCCGACTCGTAATGCCATGAAAGATGCGGGCTTGACGGGCAATGACATTGACAAAATTATTCTCGTCGGCGGCTCAAGCAGAATCCCCGCCGTGCAAAATGCAATTCGTGAAATTCTCGGCAAGGAACCTTCCAAAGGTATCAATCCTGATGAGTGTGTTTCAATCGGCGCGGCAATTCAAGGCGGCGTGTTAGCGGGCGAATTCGGCAAGGGCAATGAAATTCTTCTGCTCGACGTAACGCCGTTGTCCCTCGGCATTGAAACTCTCGGCGGCGTCTGCACGAAAATTATCGAACGCAACACCACTATCCCGACGCAAAAATCTCAAGTCTTCTCGACGGCTGCTGACGGTCAAACTTCCGTTGAAATTCACGTCTTGCAAGGTGAACGTGAGATGGCTGCGGGCAATAAAACTTTGGGACGCTTCGTCCTTAGTGATATTCCGCCTGCACCGCGTGGAGTTCCGCAGATTGAAGTTACCTTCGACATCGACCGCAACGGCATTGTCAACGTCAGCGCGAAGGATAAATCTACCGGCAAGGAACAGAAAATTACAATTCAGTCGTCCAGCGGCATGAGCAAGGAAGATATTGACCGCATGGTTAAAGAGGCGGCTGCACATGAGGCTGAAGATAAAAAGCAACGTGAGGCTGCCGACGCTAAGAATGACGCTGAACACACCGTCTATCAGTCCGAAAAGACTTGCAAGGAGTTTGAGGGCAAAGTTGACGACGACTTGATTAAAAACGTCCGTGACGCCGCGCAGGCTCTCAAGGATAAACTCGACAGCGGCGATACCGAAACTCTCAAGAAGCTTACCGAAGAAGTCCGCCAGGCACTTTACAAACTTAGCGAAGCGGCTTATAAGGCCGGTGCAACTCCGAATCAGGGTGAACCTAATGCCGACTTCACTCAACAGCAACAGCAAAATTCTAATAAGCAGGACGATGACACGATTGACGCTGAATGGTCAGAAAAAGACAAGAAATGATTTCTAGGAACTAGGAACTGGGAACTAGGAACTAGTTTTCTAATCCCTACTAGTTCCCAGTTCCTAATTACTAGTTCCTAAGGTGATTTTATGGCTGACAAAAAAGATTATTACGAAATACTCGGCGTCAACAAAAATTCCACCGACGACGAGATTAAAAAGGCTTATCGTAAGCTAGCAAGAAAATATCACCCCGACCTCAACCGCGACGATCCTAAGACTGCCGAAGCTAAGATGAAGGAAATCAACGAGGCCTATGACGTTCTCAAGGATAAGGAGAAGCGCGCGCAGTACGACCAATTCGGTCACGCGGCATTTTCCGGAGCAGGTTACGGTCAAGGCGGCGGCACTTACACCGGTAATATCAACATGGACGACGTTGAAGACATTCTGCATCAAATGGGCGGAGGCGGTTTCGGCTTCGACATGGGCGGAATTTTCAGCGACCTTTTCGGCGGCGGAAGTCGTGCTCGTCAAAAACGCGGTCCTCAAAAGGGCGCAGATTTACGCTACGACTTGCAGATAACTTTTGAGGAGGCGGCGTTCGGCAAGGAGACTACAATTAAAGTTCCGCGTATGGAGACTTGCGAAGAATGTGGCGGTACCGGTGCCAAAAAAGGTACGAAGCCTGACGAATGCCCCGACTGTCACGGCACGGGCGTCCGTCAAACTACGACGCGCACGCCTTTTGGAGTCATTGCCAATACTCGACCTTGCGAACGCTGTCACGGCACGGGGCATATTATCAAAAATCCCTGCGACCATTGCCACGGCGAAGGTAAAGTTCGTGTCAGACGCGACATTGACTTAAAAATTCCGCGCGGCATTGATGACGGGCAAAGGCTTCGTGTTCAAAACGGCGGTCAAGCCGGTGAACGCGGCGGTGCTCCCGGTGATTTGTATGTTTACATTAACATCAAGCCGCATAAAATTTTCACGCGGCGCGGCACTGATGTTTACTGCGAAATTCCAATCAGCTTTGTACAGGCGGCACTCGGTGCGACGATTGAGGCTCCGACCATTGACGGCAAAGTTGATTTGGTTATCCCCGAAGGCACGCAATCCGGTGAAGTGCGCAGGATTCGCGGCAAAGGTATTCCGGCCTTGCGTGGTGAAAGTCGCGGCGATGAGTTCGTTAAAATTAAAGTCCTCACTCCGCAAAATCTTTCCTCCCGCCAGAAAAAACTTTTGCAAGAATTTGAGGACGGCGGCTCCGACTCAAAAAATAATCCCGAAAAGAAATCTTTCTTCGACAAACTCAAAGACTTATTCGAATAAATGACTTAAGAAAAAATCCTCCCGCGTTATTGCAGGAGGATTTTTTTTCGTGACAAAATTATTTGCGCTTTGATTGATTGATTGTCTTGCGAACTTCAGCGCGCTGTTCATCATTCTCGGCATTTTTTTCGAGCACCTCGCCTAGACTGTCAAGGGCACTGTTGTCCGCATTTTTAAATTCTTCAATGGCGGTTTTAATTTCGTTGCGGAAAGATTTCGGCAGGGAAGAATTTTTCTGCAAAGCCTCAAGAAATGCAAGCCTGTCGTCGTCCAACTTGTCGATAAGCTCATCATTCTTGTCAGTGTCGGAATTGTCGTCGTAAGCCTTCATCGACCGTTTATAATTTTTGAGCAACTTTTTTTCGTCGGCGGACAGAACGTCTTCGTAATCATCTTCGACCTTTTTAATCAGTTCATCCAATTTTTCGCCCGCTTGGAACGATGCAATGCCGCCGGATACTATATCTTTCATGACCTTTAACGTGTCAAAAAATCCCATAACTTATACCTCCTGTTATATAAAAATGTATTGAAACTCGAAAGGGTTTTGATAAAATCCAAGCGGACAGGTTTCTTCTTTTCCTCCTTGTGGCACTGTCCACTTTATAAAGAGTGAAGATTCTGACCTGCGGATTTT
>JAFRSO010000063.1 GCA_017427545.1 Selenomonadaceae bacterium | reverse complement strand
GTGCATTGGACAGACAGACTTTTGCTAAATATTATGAAAGGACAAAATGTTGCTGGTATTGTAAGTTAGTCACCAAAAAGACGCTTGCAATATGTACCCGTACGTTAGCGGGGAATTTACGCCTGTGGAGAGTTACAGCAAACGTTAGTAGCGAAGGCGAAAGCGGATTCTTTGAAACAGGAATGGGACATAAAAGTTTACAACTTTTTATAAGTTCTCAGTAACGGTAATGTATCTTGGCAGCAAAAGTTTATTATGATAACGATGTGAATTTCGATATTCTGAACGGCAAGACAATCGCTGTTCTCGGCTACGGCTCACAAGGGGCCGGGCAGGCGAATAATCTCAAAGACAGCGGTCTCAATGTCATAATCGGACTCTATTCCGGCTCAAAATCTTGGAGCGTCGCCGAAAAGGACGGCTTTAAAGTTTTCACCGTCCCCGAAGCCGTCAAACAGGCTGATATCACGATGGTACTCATACCCGACGAGAAGCAAGCGGACGTTTACAAAAACGAAATCGCCCCGAACTTGAAGAGCGGCGCGGCATTGGCCTTCTCACATGGTTTTAACGTGCATTTTCGTCAGGTCGTTCCCGCCGCTGACATTGACGTTTTCATGGTGGCTCCCAAAGGCCCCGGTCATTTGGTTCGTCGCACGTTCGTTGAAGGCAGCGGCGTACCCGACGTTTTCGCAGTTGAGCAGGACGCGTCCGGTCAATGCTTTGACATCGCCCTTGCCTATGCTCGCGGTATCGGCGGCACTCGCGCAGGTGTCCTTCAAACCACTTTCAAAGAAGAGACTGAAACTGATCTTTTCGGCGAACAGTGCGTACTCTGCGGCGGCGTAACTCATCTGATTCAAACCGGCTTTGAAGTTTTGGTTGCAGCAGGATATCAGCCCGAAATAGCCTACTTCGAAGTTTGCCACGAGATGAAGTTGATAATTGACCTCATTTACGAGGGCGGCATGGCGAAGATGCGCTATTCTATCAGCGACACTGCCGAATATGGCGACTATACGACCGGCCCGAAGATTATCACGCCGGAAGTGCGCAAGGCTATGGAAAAGGCGTTGTCCGAAATTCAGGACGGCTCGTTCGCAAGCAATTGGCTCGTCGAGAATCGTGCTGCGGGACGTGCTAACTTCCTTGCTCAACGCAGAATTCACGCCGAACATCAAATTGAAACTGTCGGCAAAAAACTGCGCGGCATGATGAGCTGGCTCAAAGACAAAAATTGAACTTTTAGTAGTTAGCGGTTAGTGGTTAGCGGTTAGTGCAAAGATTTTTCTAAACACTAAATCCTAATCACTAACCACTTTTGTTTTAGGAGAGTGAAACGAATGGCAATGACAATGAGCGAAAAAATTCTTGCACGACACGCGGGGCTTGAGTCTGTGGAGGCAGGGCAACTCGTCATCTGTGACTTGGATTTGGTTATGGCCAACGACGTTACGGGGCCGCCGTCAATTAAAGAGTTTGAAAAAATCGGACGACCTGTTTTCGACGCTGAAAAAATCGCGCTGATACCCGACCACTTCCAGCCCGCAAAAGATATTAAATCTGCCGGCCTTGCAAAGATTATGCGCGACTTCGCCCGTAAAAATAAAATCACTCACTACTACGAACAAGGGCGCGTCGGCATTGAACATGTCATCTTGCCGGAGTTCGGAATCGTTGCGCCGGGCATGTTGATTATTGGCGCGGACAGTCACACTTGCACTTACGGCGCAGTCAATGCATTTTCGACGGGCGTCGGCACAACTGATTTGGCTGTCGGATTGGCGACGGGCAAGGCGTGGTTCAAAGTCCCCGAAGCTGTCAACGTTCACTTGACCGGCAAGAAACCTAAGAACATTTGCGGCAAGGACGTTATCTTGACGTTGATTGGCAAAATCGGTGTGGATGGCGCACTGTACAAAGCGTTGGAATTCACGGGCGAGGGCGTCGCGGAACTTTCAATGACTGACCGCCTGACGATTTCAAACATGGCGATTGAGGCCGGTGCCAAAGCGGGCGTCTTCCCATATGACGAGGTGGCCGAGTTGTATGTTTCTCGTCGCGTGAAGAAAAATTTTGAACCCGTCGCCGCTGATGAAGGTGCAAAATATTCTTCGACCGTCGAAATTAATTTGAGCGAGCTGAAACCTGTCGTAGCCCTGCCGCATTTGCCGGAAAATGTTAAGCCCGTCGACGAGTTGGGGGAAATTAAAATCAATCAAGTTGTAATCGGCTCCTGCACTAACGGACGCCTTGAGGATTTGGGGATTGCTGCGGGGATTCTTCGCGGCAAAAAAATTCATCCCGACGTTCGTTGCATAATCATTCCCGGCAGTCAAGAAATCTACAAGGAAGCTGTCCACTGCCACTGGATTGATATTTTTATCGACGCGGGCTGTGTCGTGAGTTGTCCGACGTGCGGGCCATGCCTTGGAGGTTACATGGGCATTTTGAGCGCGGGCGAACGTTGCGTTTCCACGACCAACAGAAATTTCCGCGGGCGCATGGGGCATGTCGACAGCGAAGTTTATTTGGCAGGACCATTCGTGGCGGCGGCAAGTGCAATCACCGGAAAAATTTCGGCTCCCGACGAAGTGATTTGACGAGCTTTGATTTTGCAAGAATTTATAGTCTTGAGCTTTAGCGTTAAAAATCACCGGGTTTACGTTCAAAATCTGTTGCATTGGCAACATTCAAAAAATCAAGATTTTATATAAGCAGGATATTACTAATCAGGAGGAGGTTTTTATTTGACATGAAACTTGAAGGAAAAGTTTGGCGTTACGGCGACAATATCGATACTGACGTTATAATCCCCGCGCGCTATTTGAATACATTCGATCCTGCCGAGTTGGCTAAACATTGCATGGTTGACATTGACGAAACTTTTGCTCCGAATGTCAAGGTGGGCGATATCATGGTTGGCGGAAAAAATTTCGGTTGCGGTTCAAGCCGTGAACATGCTCCCGTTGCAATCAAGGCGTCAGGTATTCCGGTTGTCATTGCCGCGAGTTTTGCAAGAATTTTTTATCGCAACGGAATCAATATCGGTTTGCCGCTCCTTGAAATTGGTGACGCCGTGGAGAAAATTTCTGCCGACGACGTTTTGAGGATTGACACTGCGACCGGCACTATTGAAAATCTCACGACGGGCGACACTTTCCACGCGCACCCGCTGCCCGGTTTCGTACAAGATATTGCTAACGCCGGCGGCCTCATCAATTACATCAAAAATAAATAACAGCCGGTAGCTAACAGCTAATCAACCGCTAATCAAGGCGGTTAATTTTTTGCGCCGAAAAGTTTTCAGAAAAATTTTTCACAAATGGTTGACCAAACTTCATTTGTGCGATAAACTCTTACATAAAAATTTCAGGAGAGTTTTTTACAAAGCAGGTGAGCAGTATGGAAAAAACTACGGTCGTTGTAATCGGCGGCGGTGCTACCGGACTTGGAATCCTGCGCGATTTATCAATGCGCGGCGTCAAGGCTCTGCTCGTCGAGAAAAACGACTTGGTTAACGGCGCAAGCTCCCGCTATCACGGACTTTTACACAGCGGCGGACGTTATGCCGTAAAAGATCAGGAAGCTGCGCGGGAATGTATCATCGAGAATCAAATTATGCGCAAAATCGGCAAGAGCTGCGTCGAACCTTGCGGCGGTATGTTCACGCGCCTTGACATTGACGATGAGGCTTATGAGGAACTTTGGGTTAAAGGTTGCGCGGACAGCGGCATTGAGGCGACGCCCATTACTTTGGACGAGGCTTTTAAATTGGAGCCGCGACTTTCCCGCAAGCATGTTAAGAGCGCGTATCTTGTCCCCGATGCGGCAGTTGACGGTTTCCGTATGTCGTGGCAACTGATTGACTCGTCGAAACGTTACGGCGGGCAGCTCAAAACTTACACTGAAGTTATCGGCTTTGATACGGTTAATGGTGAACTGCGCGGCGTCAAAGTTCGCAATCAATTCACGGGCGAGGAATACGAAATCGGCTGTGACATTGCGGTCAATGCGGCGGGAGGTTGGGCAGGTTTCGTCGGGAAATTGGCGGGCGTTGAAATCGGCGTTCAACCGGACAAGGGAACTTTAATTGCGTTCAATCAGCGAATTGTTAATCATGTCGTCAATCGGTTGCATAAGTCTTCCGACGGCGATATTTTTGTTCCGCACGGTTCGATTACAATTCTCGGCACGTCGTCAATGAGTGTGCCCGATCCCGAAGACACTTCGACTTCCCGCGCAGAGGTCGAGAGCCTTTTGAAAATCGGCGAGGAGACTTTTGAGGACTTGCGCGACTTCAGAATTTTGCGGACGTTCGCAGGTTCAAGACCGCTTTACATTCCACCCGGCGGAGCAGTCGGACGAAGTGCGTCAAGAGGTTTTGCGATTGTCGATCATGAGCAGGACGGCTTGAAAGGTTTATTCACAATCGTCGGCGGCAAGTTCACGACTTATCGGCTTATGGCGGAGAAGATGTGCAACCAAATTTGCGCGAAGCTCAACAATACGACGCCTTGTCGGACGGCTGATGAACCGTTGGTTGAGGAAGTTTCCGACGAGGATAAAAATCATGCCAAAAAATTTTTCCCGTCATATGGCGTCAACCTTGCGGCAACTCGTTTAGGCGTCGACAGATTTAAACGCGTCGTCGAACGTTTGGAATCAGATCCCGAAAGTCGCGAATTGGTTTGCGAATGTGAAAATGTTACCCGCGCCGAAGTTGAGGAAATTTGTAAGGACGACACCAGCTTTATCGTAAATGACGTGAGGCGCAGGACGCGTATCGGCATGGGCACTTGTCAAGGAAATTTTTGCGCGTTGAGGGCGGCGGCAGTCTTTGCGGATATGGGCGTCGAATCAACCGCGAAAGATTCTTTGACGCGCATGAAAGAATTTTTGCAAGGGCGTTGGAAAGGGATTCGACCTGTACTTTTAGGGCGGACGCTGCGTGAAACTGAAATGACGCGCTCAATCTACGAACTTTCAATGGCAGTTAGGAGTTATAACGATACCGAATCAACTCCTAACTCCTCACTCCTAATTCCTAACTCAAAGACGGGAGGTGCGCCGCAATGAAAATTTCTGACGTGATTGTAATCGGCGGCGGGCTTGCAGGATTTATGGCGGCGGCAGTTGCTGTTGACCGTGGACAAAAAGTTTCACTGCTCACTTACGGTTCAGGCTCCCTGCCACTTGCAAGCGGCGCGATTGATTTTTTCAACGCCAAGGCTCCCGACGTTGCGATTAAAAATTTGCCGGCTCATCACCCGTACAAAAAAATCGGACTCAAGGCTTGCGATGCGGCGGCTAAATTTTTCTGCGACGTGACTGCAAAAGCCGATCTTCCTTACAACGGCAGGTTGAGTGCTCAAATCCCAATCGTTACGGCTGTCGGCACGCTGAAATATTCTTGCCTCGTCCCCGAAAGTATGAACGCCTCAAATCTTGCCGCTAAGAAAAAAATTTTTGTCGTCGAGATTAAGGGCTTGAAAGATTTTTATGCGTCGATGATTGCCGACAATCTGAAAAAATATTTCCCCGACAAAACTTTCAGCGTCGCGAAACTTGACTTGAATCTTTTGGGCGGACGCGATATTACTTGCATGGACGCCGCTCAAAATTTGACGGGCAATGAACAAATTCTTGCGGACGGCTTGAAGACTTTGGACGCCGGTAACGATGACGCGATTATTATTCCTCCGATTTTAGGTTTGGACGGGAATACTTCTCGCGCCGCAATTAAATCTCAACTCCGCGCAGAAATTTTCGAGACGACATGTTTACCGCCTTCGCCGCCCGGTATAAGACTTCAACGCGCCTTCATGAATTATCTTCAGAAATCGGGCGTCAGAATTTTTGAGAACTCCAAAGTTATTCGCGGCGTGATTGACGGCAAAAAAATTACGGGCGTTGTCGTTGAAAATGCCGTCCGAGAAAAAATCTTCCGTGCGAGGAAAATTATTCTGGCGACGGGCGGATTTTACAGCGGCGGAATTACAATGCGCGACTTCGATAATCCTCAAGAGCCGATTTTTGATATTCCCGTATTTTTCCCGACGGGCGCGGAAAATTGGAGTAATCAGCAACTCTTCAGCGATAAGCCGCAAGGTTTTTCGATGACGGGAATTTTCACGAACGAGAATTTAAATCCGATTGATGAGCGCGGCGAAATTTTGTTTGAAAATCTGCACGTAGTCGGGGCGAATCTCGGCGGCTGCGATAAAATTTTTGAACGTTCAGCGGGCGGCATTGCAATTTCTTCGGCGTATAAGGGGGCGATTTTATGAGCGAGACAACTCAAGCGATTTTCACGGGCGACCGCTGCTTATCGTGTACAAGTTGCATGGCGAATTGTCCCGTCATGGCGGCGATTAAAGATTATCGCGGCCCAAAACTCGTCGGCCCTGCACATGGCAGAATGCATTTTTCTCAAGAGGACATTGAAGCGACTTTGGAATTTTGCTCAAACTGTAAGAGTTGCGACAGGGCTTGTCCGTCAGGCGTGGCAGTTTCGACGCTCAACATGTTGCAACGCGCCGAATATTACAAAACTCATCCTCACACGCAAGCCGAAGATATGATTGCTCACGGTGAACGAGCCGGTAAAATGGTTCGCATGATGCCGTTCGGGGCGACGTTTGCAAATATCGGAATGACTGTCGGCAAGACGTTGAATATTTTCGACAAACTCGGATTGGCCGGTGAACGCGATATGCCCGCTTATGCTTTGACGCCGTTTAAAGATTTATTCAGCCGAATCAAACAGACTTCGGGCGGCAAAAAAATTGTCATGTTCACGGGCTGTTTCATTAACGACAATGAACCGCAAGTCGGCGAGGCCTTCGTTAAAGTCATGAACGCCAACGGCTATGAAGTTCTAATCGACAAGGGCTTTAACTGTTGCGGATCACCTTTGGTAGTCACGGGCTATCTTGATGAGGCTCGTCAACATGCCGATAACAATGCCGACAGAATTCTTGACTGGAAGCGGCAAGGTATTCCCGTCGTCACGCCATGCACCAGCTGTTCACTCATGCTCAAGGAAGAGTATCACGAACTTTTTGGCGAAGATAAATTTCATGAGGCGGCGGAGAATGTTTATGACGCGTTTGAGTTTTTGGAGATTTTGCAGGAGCGCGGCGAGTTCAATTCCGACTTGAAACCGCTCAATCAAAAACTTCTGTATCATGTGCCGTGTCATTTGAAGTCGCAAGCAATCGGACTGCCCGCGCAAGATATTTTGGAGGAGTTCGGCGCGAAAGTTCAGACGGCTGACGCGGGCTGTTGCGGCATATCGGGCAATTACGGCTTCCGCAAAGATAAATACGATATTTCCATGAAGATTGGCGCAAAGTTGTTTGAGCGTATTAAGCGCAAAGACTTCGACAAAGTTATCAGCGATTGCGGGACTTGTCGAATGCAAATTCATCACGGTTCAGGAATCAAGCCCTGCCACCCGATTGAGATTTTGGCGGCGGCGTATTCAATTAGGAACTAGTAATTAGGAACTAGGAACTAGGAACTAGGTACTAGAACTAGGAGCTTACAAAGGAGGTGATATTTTTCCGCGGTAAGTTTTATTAACAATGAGGGATTAGGGAACAGTAAAATCTACTCCCTGTTCCCTGTTCCCTTAAGGAGGGGTATTTTAATGGCAAAAGAATATGTAATGGCTCTCGACGCAGGCACGACAAGTAACCGCGCTATCATCTTCGACAAAAACTCTAAGATTATCGGCGTGGCTCAACGCGAATTCACGCAGCATTTCCCGAAACCCGGTTGGGTCGAACATGACGCCGACGAAATTTGGAGCACGATGGTTGCCGTCATGAAAGAGGCTCTCGAACATTCGGGGCTTAATGCCGCTGACATTGCGGCTATCGGCATAACCAATCAGCGCGAGACGACAGTTATCTGGGACAAAAAAACCGGTCGTCCGATTTACAACGCTATCGTCTGGCAATCCCGTCAGACTGCGCCCATTGCTGAAGCTCTCAAGGCTCAACACGCTGAAGAATTCAAGGATAAAACCGGTCTTGAAATCGACGCGTATTTTTCCGGCACGAAAATTAAATGGCTCCTTGACAATGTTGAAGGTGCTCGCGAACGTGCGGAGGCCGGTGAATTGCTCTTCGGGACGATTGATACTTGGTTGATTTGGAAACTCACGGCGGGTAAAGTTCACGTCACGGATTATTCTAACGCCTCGCGCACGATGATTTACAACATCAACACGCTTGAGTGGGATGAGCAACTTTTGAAATATCTCGATATCCCCAAGGCGATTCTCCCCGAAGTCAAACCGTCGTCATATGTTTACGGTGAAAGCAGCCCGCTGATTCTCGGCGCAGCAATTCCCGTCAGCGGTGCGGCAGGTGATCAGCAATCCGCACTCTTCGGACAAAACTGCTTTGAACCCGGCACTGCAAAGAACACTTACGGCACGGGCTGTTTTATGCTCATGAACACGGGCACTGAAATTCACAAGTCGAAAAACGGTCTCGTCACGACGATTGCTTGGGGGCTCGACGGCAAAGTTGAGTACGCGTTGGAAGGTTCAATCTTCGTTGCAGGTTCGGCGATTCAATGGCTGCGCGACGGTGTACGCATGGTTGACAGTGCGCCCGATTCCGAATGGGTCGCCAAAAAAGTCAAGGATACCGGCGGCGTATATTTCGTTCCGGCATTTGTCGGACTTGGTGCGCCGTATTGGGACATGAACGCCCGCGGCATGATTATCGGTTTGACACGCGGCACTACCAAAGCTCACATTGTCCGCGCAACTCTCGATTCACTTGCCTATCAAACCCGCGACGTTTTGGAGGCAATGGAGGCTGACAGCGGTGAAAAACTTTCCGCGCTCAAAGTTGACGGCGGGGCTTCCGCAAATAATTTGATGATGCAATTCCAAGCTGACTTGCTCGGCGTACCCGTCGACCGTCCGCAAATCGTCGAAACTACTGCACTCGGCGCGGCATATCTTGCGGGATTGGCTGTCGGTGTCTGGAAAAATAAAGACGAATTGAAATCTGCCTGGCAACTCGAAACGCGCTTTGAACCTGAAATGAAACGTTACGAGGCTGACGCGCTTTATAAGGGTTGGCGCAAGGCTGTCAAGCACGCTATGAATTGGCTCGCTGAAGATTAAGGGAAAAGGGAGATGGGAGAAGGGAAAAGGGGTTAAAAACTTTTCCCATTTCCCTTTTCCCATTTCCCTAAAAGGAGGTATTATTCATGGATAATTTATTCGGCGAATTTATGGGCACAATGGTGCTTATCGTTTTCGGTGCAGGCGTCTGCGCAAACATGACGTTGACGAAATCCAAAGGTCAAGGCGCAGGCTGGATTTGCATAGCGTTCGGCTGGGGATTTGCAGTAACGCTCGGCGTCTTCACTGCCACGACGCTCGGTGCTCCTCAAGGTGATTTGAATCCCGCCGTCACGTTGGCAAAAACTATGGTCGGCATTTATACCCCCGCACAATTTTTGGCAACGTCCGCCGCTCAACTCGTCGGGGCAATTCTCGGTGCAGCTATCGTTTGGCTTGCATATCTTCCGCATTGGGCAGAAACTCCCGATCCCGCCGCTAAACTCGGTGTCTTCGCGACGGCTCCCGCAATCCGCAGCCCTATGGCAAACTTCCTGTGCGAGGCTATCGCAACGTTTTTCCTCATGTTCGTTATTTGGATGATTTTCGGCAAACCTGTCGGCGCACTTCCTCCGGGAGTCGGCCCTTACTTGGTCGGCATTTTGATTGTAGCTTTGGGCTTATCACTCGGCGGCCCCACGGGTTATGCCATGAATCCCGCCCGTGACCTCGGACCGCGCATTGCTCATGCTATCCTGCCCATTGCCGGTAAAGGCGATTCCGATTGGGGATATGCTTGGGTACCGGTTGCAGGGCCTCTCGTCGGTGCAGCTGCAGCTTATGTTGTCGCTTTAGCCGGTGGCGCAATCTGAAATATTTTCTAAGCAAAAAAATTTTCCCTCCGTCAAATTTTGGCGAAGGGATTTTTTTTAGTGACAAAATATTAGATGTGCGCGAATTTGCCGCAACGCAAGCATTTATCGCATTGAGCTATCAAGCGTGCAATCGCAAACGGCGCAATAAGAAATTTCATACCGCGCCACCTCATTTAAACGGAATGGGAATGGTTAAACTACCGCATTTGCTACAATCTCTTCCGCAGTTGCTCTGAAAAGTGCAACCTGCGAAAACTTTTGCAGAAAACTTCGGCACAACTAAAAATCTCATAGTGAATCTCTCCTTAAGGAATTATTTGAACGGGCAAGGGGAAGCCAAACTGCTGCATTGAGTGCAATCTCTTCCGCAACTGCTTTGGAAATTGCAACCTGCGAAAACTCTTAACGTAACCTTCGGACTGACCAAAAACTTCATAGTGAATCTCTCCTTAAAAAATTTTTTATGACTCGGACTAAGTGCGGATCGTCTCGCCGACCGTCGAATCGGGAGCAACTTTGCACTCGCCCGCTACAAACAATTTTTCAATCGCGCAATTCGAGCCAATGAAAGCGTCTTTGCATTTGATGACTTCAACCGCGCAATTTTCCAAATGAACCGTCTCCGCCTCGATAGTTTTTATGTGGACATGCGGATTATTACGGTGCGAAATTTTACCGCCAAAAATTTTTGACATAATCGACGAGCCGACTTCATGAATCTCGCCGTGAAAAATTTTTACCTTGTCGCATTTAATCGCGCCGATTGAGCCGCCCCGCGACTCTATAAGAATTTCTTTTGCAACGATTTTTTCAGCGTCGATACTTCCGCTAAGTTTGAACGTTTCGACTTCCACCGAATCAACATCAAAACTACCTTCAGCGGAAATTTTTTTTGCAACGATAGATTTGCCATTGCATTCGCCTTCTACTTTGAGAGTATCGCAAGAAAGTTCCTCGAATGAAAACGAACCCGAAACGCTTACGCTTTGCAACGGAGTATTCGGCAAAGTGCCCATGCCTTCAATCGAATGATGCTTGCCCGCTACGTCCACATACGACGCAATTCCTTCGATTCTCATTTAAATCACTCTCTTTTTGCTTTCACAAATGCCGAAACGCCAACAATGCGGAAAACATTCATTGCAACTGCCGCACAAATCCAATCTGCGCGGACGAATCAAAAATTTCATGGCAAAATCTCCCCTTTCAATTGCTCGTAATAATGCTCCAAAACTTTATCCAAATTATATTTTACCGTGCCGCAAACAGGTTGTCCGTCATTCGAATTCCTCATTGCGTCAGGACAACCGCCCGTGCAAATCGGCAAGCAAGCACATTCACGGCATTTCGGATGCCTAATCGGATTCCACTGTATCCACGACAAATAATTTTTCTCAAGCGTCAAATTATCGCCGTCATTGACGTTGCCGCTTGAATATTTCAAATTGCCAACGTGATTCCAACAGCGATACAGCTCGCCGCGATTGTCCACTACGAATGAATTTACATAATCGGTGCAACAAAAATTCACACGCGGTGCAGGATATGCCGCCATTTTATTCACGGTAAAGCCTCGCGCTAAAACTTTTTCATAGAGCGGAATCATCACGTCGGCGAATTGTTCATTATTGTAGCAGTCGCTCTCAATCGACTTGCAAATATCCGTGAAAGGCGACACCTGCCCGAAGTCAATCTTAAGTTCCGCGCGCTTATCGATTCGTTCGGCAAGAACCTCAAGCAATTCGTCAACACGGTCAATATTTTCTTTGTCGATATTCACGCGGACAATCACACTCAAGCCGTTATTAAGCAAGAGGTTTACGCGGTCAATCAGCAAATCGAAAGTGCTTTCATTCGTGATGGAACGGCGGCGGCTGTCGTGAATTTCCTTAACGCCGTCGATTGTGATTTGAGCACCGCTGATTTTGTATTTCTTGAAAAGTTCAACGTCCGAATCCTCAAGCAAGCTCGCGTTCGTGATAATAAAAGCGTCGTAGTCTATTGAAGATTTTTCACACATCGCAAGAAATTTTTCCGACAGTGACCAAATAATTTCTTTAGCAAGGAGAGGTTCGCCGCCGTACCACGTCACAGAAAAATTTTTCGTCCGCTCAAGATGATTTTCAACAAATTTTACCAATGCCGCTTGAGTCTCGGAAGTCATCTTGCCTTTTGGGTGCGTCTCAAAACAATACTTGCAACGAAAATTACAATCAAGCGTCGGGGCAATCGTCAAGCCGAAATTCGTAACATCGTATTTGGCAAGGTTGCGATAAAATTCCAGTCGCTCCAATTCGTCAACGTCATCTTCAACCAGACAGCCTGAAGCTTTCATGTCAGAGATTAATTGCGCGTCGTAATTTTTTTCGTCGTAAGAATTGTTTTTCACGTCATTTATGACTTGCAAAAAATTTTCATCGACAACGGCAAGTGCACAAGTCGTCGCGTTGAAAAAAATCGTGGCGTCGTCATGGCGTCGCAAAAAATTATATTGGGAAAGTTTCATAGCGTCCTCCTCTTCAAGAAATATTGCCCACTTAGTATACCCCCCCCCACATGCTCGCTGTCAAGATTTTGTTACAAAAAATTTTCGCGGTGTGATAAAATATTTTCGACTAACCGAACGGAGGGAAAAAATTTTGTTTGTAAGAGGAGAGCTTGAGAAAATTGAACGAAAGGTTTTGAATGGCAAGCGGCTAAGTCGTGAGGACGGAGAAATTTTATTTGCCTGCAATGATTTGAGTTGGCTCGGAGTTTTGGCCGATTACGTGCGAAAAAAAATTTGCGGCTACCTCGTTTACTACAACGTCAACTGCCACGTCAACCTTACGAATATTTGCAAGGCGCGCTGTAAATTTTGTGCCTTCGGACGCGACGCCGCCGATAAAGGTGCTTACGCCATGACGATTGACGACGCGATTAAACTTGTTGAGGAGGCAAATCGCGACCCGCATTTATCCGGCTTGCATATCGTAAGCGGTCTGCACCCGACGTGGACTTTTGAAAATTATTTGGAGTTCGTCGAAGTTCTTCACGAGAAATTTCCGCGGCTCCACATCAAAGGCTTCACGGGCGTTGAGATTCAACATTTCGCTGACATTTCGGGCTTGAGTGTCGAAGAAATTTTGATTCGGCTTAAAGCGGCGGGGCTTGAGACGATTGCCGGCGGCGGTGCAGAAATTTTAACCGACCGCGTGAGAAATTTACTTTGCCCGAAAAAAGCTACTGCCGATCAATGGCTCAATGTCGCTCGGACGGCTCATAAACTCGGAATAAAAACTAACGCCTCCATGCTTTACGGGCATATTGAAACTTTTGCCGAACGCGTCGAACATTTAATCCGACTGCGCGACCTTCAAGATGAGACCGGCGGATTTCAAACGTTTATCTGCTTCCCGTTCCTGCCGAAAAATACCGCGCTGGAAAAAAATATCAAGCAAACGTCAATGTGGGACGACTTGCGGACGATTGCAATTTCACGGCTCATGCTCGACAACTTCACGAACATCAAGGCGTATTGGGTAATGTTGACGGTGCCGGTTGCGCAAGTGGCGTTGAGTTTCGGGGCGAATGACATTGACGGGACGATTCACCGCGAAAATATTTTGCATGACGCCGGAGCAACTTCTCCGCGTTCACTGGCCGAAGACGAGATTATAAAAATTATCCGCGAGGCAGGACGAGTGCCCGCCGCCGTCGACAGCAACTTCAACATCAGGAGAATCATCAAATGAATATTTTGGACTCTGCCAAGGAAAAAATTTCTTCGGGCGGAAGGCTTGAGCGTGATGAAATTCTTGCGCTTTATGAGGACAACGACCTTTTGTATCTGGCGGAAAGTGCGCGGCGTGTCAAGGAGTCGAAGTCCGGCAAAAAAATTTTTTACACCGTCAACCGCCACATAAATTTAACGAATGTTTGCAGCGCGAATTGTCCCCTGTGCGCGTATCAATGTCGAAGCGGCGACAATCGCGCCTTCACGCTTGAACTTGCCGACCTCGAAAAAAACTTGTTCCTTATTCCTTCTTCCTTGTTCCTTAAAGAAATTCATATCGTCAGCTCACTGCACCCCGATAAAAATTTTGATTATTATTTGAACGCTGTCCTAATGGTGAAAAAAATTCTGCCGCATGTCGGGATTAATGCCTTTACTCCCGTTGAAATTGTGAACTTCAGCAAAATCAGCGGCAAAAGTTTTTCGGAGATTTTGCGCGAATTGATTACGGCGGGCGTGACGAGTTTGGCGGGCGGCGGTGCAGAAATTTTATCAGACCGCGTTAGGGAAATTATCTGCCCGAAAAAATGTTCAGCGTCGGAGTGGCTTGAAGTCATGCGCACGGCTCACAATCTCGGCTTGAGGTCGAACGCGTCGATTATGTACGGGCACATTGAGACGATTGAAGAGCGCGTCGACCACCTGTTGAAGTTGCGAAATTTGCAGGATGAGACCGGCGGATTTATGGCGATGATGTTATTTCCCTTCCACCCCGAAAACACGGAGCTTGGGAAAAAATTCAATCTGCGGCGTGTCGGCTCATGGGAAGATTTAAAAATGCTCGCGCTGTCAAGATTGGTGCTCGACAACTTCGACCACTTCAAGGCGTTTTGGATTATGCTGACGTTGCCGATAGCACAGCTGGCGTTGAGTTTCGGGGCTGATGATTTGGACGGCACAATCGGCGAAGAAAAAATTATTCATGCGGCGGGGGCAAAATCTTCGGCAGGAATCACACGCGAGGCGTTGAAAAAAATTATTTCGGAGTGCGGTTATCAGCCCGTCGAACGCGACAGTTTTTATAACGAATTGGGGAGTTGATAAAATGGAAATGCAAATGCTTGACCAAGACAATCTTGACTTAAGCAAGCCGATAAATTTTGCGCCGCGCGAGTTGACGCTTTTTAAGGAGGAGTTGGATAAACAGTTCGCGGAAGGTAAAGGCGTCGACGTGTTCAAAGCTCTGCGCAACGCTTGCTACTTGGCTATGCTCGAAAGAGGCTTTAAGCAAATTAACGACGGCTACGGTCATTTTCATGATTTGATTGAGGTGGAAGATGAACAAACTTTGGTCTGACCCCGGTTGGGCGCATTATATTTATTGGCAGACACAAGATCGCAAGACGCTTAAGCGCATTAATGATTTGCTGAAAGATGTTGAGCGTAACGGCGTTGATAAAGGTATTGGCAAACCGGAAAAATTAAAGCATGAAGACGGCTGGTCTCGTCGCATTGATGAAAAGAATCGACTCATTTATAAAATTGATGAGAATGGCTATCCTAACATTATTTCTTGCAAAGGACATTACGAATAATTTTGACATTGCAACCGTCATTTGCTATAAGTTTAGGAACTAGTAGCTAGTAGCTAACAGAGGAGGTCAACTCGTTTGAAATATCAGGAATTAATTTTCGCCTTACAAAAATTTTGGGCGGACAAGGGCTGCATAATCGCGGAGCCTTACGACATCGAAAAGGGCGCGGGCACTATGAACCCGTTTACATTTTTGCGCGTACTCGGACCGGAGCCTTGGAACGTTGCTTACACGGAACCTTCACGCAGACCCGCTGACGGTCGCTACGGTGACAATCCCAATCGCCTCTATCAGCATCATCAACTGCAACTGATTATGAAACCGTCGCCCGATAACATTCAGGAACTTTATTTGGAAAGTCTCGCGGCAATCGGCATTGAGGCGGCCAAGCATGATATTCGGTTCGTCGAGGACAACTGGGAGTCGCCGACTTTGGGCGCGTGGGGACTCGGTTGGGAAGTTTGGCTGGACGGCATGGAGATAACGCAGTTCACGTATTTTCAGCAAGTCGGCAGTCAAGACGTTAAGCCCGTCGCCGTCGAGATAACCTATGGGCTTGAGCGGCTCGCAATGTACATTCAGGGCGTCGAAAATGTTTATGACGTTGAGTGGGCGGAAGGTGTCACTTATGGCGATGTCTTCCACCAAAATGAATTTGAACAGACAAGTTACGCCTTCGATTTGAGCGACGAGGATTTACTTTTTGAGCTGTTCGACAAATACGAGGCGGAAGCTGTCAGGATTATCAAACTCGGCTACGTTCACCCCGCCTACGATTATGTTTTGAAATGCTCGCACACGTTCAATCTTTTGGACGCACGCGGTTCTATCAGTGTCAGTGAGCGGACGGCTTTTATCGGGCGCGTGAGGAAGTTGGCTCGCATGTGCGCCGAAGTTTATCTTAAACAGCGTGAAAAACTCGGCTATCCGCTGATGAAAGTTAGGAGTGAGAAGTTAGGAGTTAGGAGTTATGATGAGAATACCCCAACTCCTAACTCCTACCTCCTAACTGCTAACTCCACATTACTCCTCGAAATCGGCACGGAAGAAATTCCTGCGCACGCCATGCCCGGAATTTTAAATCAGCTGAAAACTTTGGCGGAAAAATCTTTGTCGGAGGCGCGTATCAACTTCGGCGAAATTAAAACTCTCGGTACGCCGCGCAGATTGGCGTTGCTGATTGATGACGTGGCGGTCACTCAAGCTGATGTTGAGGCGGAGAAGCGTGGCCCTTCAGTGAAAATCGCCTTCGACAAGGACGGCAAACCTTCCAAGGCGGCAATCGGTTTTGCTCGCGGACAGAAAGTTCAGCCCGAAGATTTAATCACCCGCGACGGTTATATTTACGCCGTGATTCGTGAGCAGGGCAAGCCTTCCGCAGAAATTTTCAAGACGCTCCTGCCGAAAATTATTTTCGATTTGAATTTCCCCAACAACATGCGCTGGGGCAGTCTCGACTTCAAATTCATTCGTCCGTTGAGGTGGATTGTTGCACTCTTCGGCGAAGAAATTATCCCGTTTGAGGTTGCCAACGTCACTAGCGGCAGAACTTCTCGCGGTCACAGATTTTTGAGCAAGGGCGATTTTGACATTTCAACGGCGGCTGATTACGTCGACGACTGCGCGAAAAATTTTGTCATCGTCGACCAAAATCAACGCCGCGAACTTATCGTCAACCAGATTAACGACGTTGCGAAGTCTAAGGGCGGTGCGGCTGAAATTACTGACGATCTGTTGGAAGAGGTGCTTTATCTCGTCGAATATCCGACGGCACTTGCGGGCGAATTTGAGACGAAATATTTGCAACTGCCCGCCGAAGCCGTGATAACTCCCATGCGCGATCATCAACGCTATTTCCCCGTGAAAAATTCCGGCGCGTTAATGCCGCTGTTCATCACGGTTCGTAACGGCGGCAAAGATTATCTCGATATTGTTCAGCACGGCAACGAACGAGTTTTGAAGGCCAGACTTGAGGACGCGCAATTTTTCTTCAACGAGGACAGGAAAAAATCTTTGGCGGCTCATCGTGAAAAACTCAAAACCGTCGTCTTCCAAGAAGGTCTCGGCACCGTTTACGAGAAGACTGAACGCCTGGTTAATCTCGTAGAAAAAATTTCTGCAATGGTCGGCGTTGACGCGGCAAAATCGATTCGTGCGGCTGAACTTTCCAAGGCGGATTTGGTTACGGGCATGGTTACCGAATTTACCGAACTGCAAGGCGTCATGGGTCGCGAATATGCCAAACTCGATGGCGAAGACTCCGAAGTTTGCGCGGCGATTGATGAACATTACATGCCGCGATTTGCCGGCGATGCTCAACCTAAAACTACTGCCGGAAAAATTTTGAGCCTTGCCGATAAGATTGATAACATTGTCGCCACGTTCAGCAGAGGACTTGTCCCGACAGGTTCGCAAGATCCCTTCGCACTTCGTCGACAAGCATTGGGTATCGTCAATCTTTTGAGCAGCGCACGTTGGTCGCTGTCGATTGCTGAAGTCGTCGAAACTTCAATGGATTTGCTCAACATTACGGATGTCGTCGGTCGCGAAAAAATTCAGCAGGAAGTTGCGGACTTCATGCGGCTGCGCGTCAAAAATGTTCTGGGCAATTCGACGCGCTATGACGTTATCGACGCGGTGATTGATGACGTGGACGACGTTTTTGCAGTCACGTTGAAGGCGGCGGCCGTTGAACAATTCCTCAAAATTCCCGACGCCACGAAAATTATCCAATCGTTTGTACGTGTCGGCAACCTCGCCAAGAAAGCTGAAACGTCCGAACTCAACTCCGAATTGTTCACCATCGACGCGGAAAAAGTTTTGTACGGAGCATTTGCGGCAATTAAAGTTGCGGCTGATGAACTCGTCGACAAGAAAGATTTTCTCGGCGCACTCGACGTGCTCAAAAAACTTTCCACGCCGATAGATTCTTTCTTCGATTCAGTCATGGTCATGGACGAAAATTTAACGGTCAGACAAAATCGGCTCGCGCTGCTCAAGTCGATAGATGACCTGTTGGCAAAAATCGCCGACTTCGGAAAAATCGTGCAGTAACGGACTTTAGAGGCCGTCAAGGATGACGGCCGCCGCGACCACGACGCAGGAAGCGTCGTTAGCGGCACGGGCGGTTGCGGGTAGTCGTAACGTTGGAGCAATGAGGACTAAACGCCCCTGCGAGGTGTCTTTTCTTTTGCTACTTTTCTTTGGACAAGCAAAGAAAAGTAGATTTAAACACAAAGAAAGTTTATCAAATAAAATCGTGCAGTAACCAATCCCCGATTCCTATTGACACGAAAAGGGCGGTGTTGTAAAATGCCGAAAGTGCTAACGGCAAGGGGCGGTAATGTTCCTTTCGAGTTCAGCGGCACGGCTCAAAAACTTTTCGACGAGGATTTGGACGACTTCAAGGGCGATATAAAAATCACCGGCGAGGTCGAAGATGTCGGAAGATGTTTTATCGTTCGCGGACGCATTGAGTGCAAAAAAGTTTTCACTTGTGACAGGTGTCTTGCTCAAGCCGAAGAGAATCAAACTCACGACTTCGAGGAAGAGTTTGACAAGTCAGCGGCTGTGGACGATTTGCTTGACGTGACTGAACTTTTGCGGGATATTCTGCTTGCCGCGCAACCCATGAAAAATCTTTGCAAGGCGGACTGTAAGGGCTTATGTCCTGTGTGCGGTGCGAATTTGAACGAGGGCGATTGCGGTTGCGATAAATTTATTGTCAACCCCAAACTCGCGGCGTTGAAGGGGTTCAAAAGTAATTTAAGCGAAAGTTTTACGAAACTGTAAGGCTTAGACGACAAATCTGTTATTAAGCGAGAAGCAAGCAATGGCGATTTGTACGTTGAAAAATTTTTTGGTAAATATTATGAAAGGACAGGAAGTTACTGGTATCGCGAATTTTTGCGATATGTACCCGTACGTTAGCGGGGAAGTTAAGCCTGTGGAGCGTCATACCAAACGTGAGTAGCCTCGGCAAAAGCGGGCGCGGCGAAGCAGGAATGAAACTTAAGAGTTAAAACTCTTTGTAAGTTTTCAGTAACGGTGTTAAGCTTTGGCGGCACCTAAGAGAAAATTGAGTAAGTGCAGACGCGACAGGCGGCGTGCAAATTGGAAGTTGGAAGCTCCGAACTATGTAAAATGTCCGAGATGCCATGAACCTAAACTCCCACACCATGTGTGCCTGGAATGCGGTTACTATGACGGAAAAGAAGTCATCGAAACGGCTTAAGGATACGGAATTGATTTGGGCAGGCATTTTGAACCTGCTCATTTTTTTTACAGATGGGAGCGGAAGCAGTGAAAATAGCAGTCGACGCCATGGGCGGTGATAATGCCCCGGCTGAAATCATCAAGGGCGCAGTGTTGGCAGCAAAAAAATATCCGTGCGAAATAATTTTGGTCGGCGACGAAAAAATAATTCGCGGCTACCTTCCGGAAACAGATTTGCCGATAACGATTCGTCACGCCTCCGAAGTAATTCAAATGGGCGAACACCCTGCCGACGCCGTTCGTGTCAAGAAAGATTCGTCAATCGTCGTGGCAACAAAAATGGTTAAGGACGGGGAATGTGACGCGGTACTTTCGGCGGGTTCGACGGGCGCATCAGTCGCGGCGGCTCAACTGATTTTGAGGAGGATTCAAGGCATCGGACGCCCCGCAATCGCTACGCCTATTCCCACGCCGAGCGGTACAACTCTCCTTTTGGACAGCGGTGCCAATGTCGACAGCAAGCCCGAACATTTGATTCAAAGCGGCATTATGGGTTCGCTTTATGCCGAACACGTCCTGAAAATTAAAAATCCTTCCGTCGCATTGCTCAACATCGGCGAGGAAGAGACTAAAGGTAATGAACAGGCTAAAGAAACTTATCAGCTGCTGAAAAATCTCAAGACGATAAATTTTGCGGGCAATGCTGAAGGTCGCGATATTCCCCGCGGAAAATTTGACGTGGTGATTTGTGACGGCTTCGTTGGAAATGTCGTCCTTAAATTCGGTGAAGGGCTTGCCTTGACGATTATGGAGCTGTTGACGGAAGAGCTTACTCATAACGGCGGGATAAAACTTTTAGGGCATGAACTTCTTGCCGCGACGTTCAAGAACATGTCAAAGCGGCTTGACGTTTCGGAAAATGGCGGGGCACCGCTTTTGGGCGTCAATGGCTGTTGCGTGATAAGTCACGGCTCCTCGGACGAAAAAGCGATTTGTTCAGCTATCGGCGTTGCGTGTGATTATGTCAACAGCAATATTCTGCAACGCATTTGCCATTCTTTAGCATTGACTTAATAAAATCAATACGTATAATTCAAGCTGTCAGGAACTAGGAACTAGGAACTAGATTACTAATCCCTACTAATTACTGGTTCCTAGCCTGACAGTAACCGTTGAGGAGGAGATTAAATGTTTGAAAATAACGTCATATGTAAGTTGCTCAATATCAAATACCCGATATTTCAAGGCGGCATGGCGTGGATTGGGACGGCAGAGCTCGCCTCGGCGGTTTCCAATGCCGGCGGCTTGGGACTTATCGGCGCAGGTCATATGCCGCCCGATATCTTGCACAAAGAAATTCAAAAGTGCAAGGCGTGGACTGATAAACCTTTCGGCGTCAATGTTATGCTTATATCGCCGTTCGTCAAAGAAGTTATGCAGCTCATGGTTGAAGAACGCGTTCCCGTCGTGACGACAGGTGCAGGCAATCCCGGCGAATATGTTCCCGCGCTCAAAGAAATCGGCTCGAAAGTTATTCCGGTCGTGGCAAGCGTCGCACTCGCAAAACGTCTTGTAAAAGGCGGCGTTGATGCTGTCATAGCTGAAGGTTGCGAATCCGGCGGTCATATCGGCGAAATTACTACAATGGCACTCGTCCCGCAAGTCGTTGACGCGGTTGATGTTCCCGTCATTGCGGCGGGAGGTTTTGCAGACTCGCGCGGAATTGTAGCGGCCTTCGCACTCGGTGCCAGCGCAATTCAAATGGGTACGCGTTTCGTTCTAAGTCAAGAATGCATTGCCCACCCGAATTATAAAAATCTCGTCCTCAAGGCAAAAGACCGCTCAACCGTCGTTACCGGTAGGACAACCGGTTACCCCGTCCGCGTGCTTGCAAATAAATTAACTCGCACGTATCTTGAAATGGAAGCTAACGGCGCGTCCGTTGAGGAGTTGGAAGCTCTCGGCGCAGGTGCATTGCATAAGGCCACTCACGGCGGCGACGTTGAAAACGGTTCCGTCATGATCGGTCAAATTTCGGGTATGCTCGACGATATCAAGCCCGTCAAAGAAATTATCGACGACATTGTTAAGGGCATTGCTCCCGTCGTTGAAAATGTTCAGAGTAAGTGGAGTTGATAACATGAAGACGGCTTTTGTATTTCCTGGACAAGGCGCGCAGGTTGTCGGAATGGGCAAGGAATTTTATGACAACTTCGACTTCGCCAAAAAATTTTTCGATGAGGCGGACGACGCTCTCGGCTACTCAATCAGCAAAATTTGTTTTGAAGGCTCCGAAGAAGATTTGAAACTCACTGCCAACACTCAACCCGCAATTTTGGTTGTAAGTGTTATCGTCAACGAAATTTTGAACTCCGAAGGCGTCATGTCCTCAATTGCGGGCGGTCACAGTCTCGGCGAATATTCTGCACTCGTGGCGGCAGGCTCGCTGAAATTTTCTGACGCGGTAGTTCTCGTTCACAAGCGCGGTAAATTCATGCAGGAAGCTGTTCCCGTCGGTGAAGGTGCAATGGCGGCGATTCTCGGCCTTGACGACGACACGATTATTAAAGTTTGTGAGGAGGCATCAGCTGTCGGTGAAGTTCAAGCCGTCAATTTCAACTGCCCCGGTCAAACGGTTATTGCGGGAAAAGTTGCAGGTGTTGAGGCGGCTGTTGCAAAGCTCAAATCTGCCGGTGCGAAAAAAGCTGTTATCCTGCCGGTAAGTGCGCCCTTCCACAGCACATTGATGGCTCCCGCTGCAAAGAAACTTGCCGCCGAACTTGAAACCGTTCAAATCAATGACGCGGCATTTCCCGTTGCGGCGAACTTCAACGGCGAACTTGAAACTGAAGCGTCCGTCATCAAAAACAATCTCATCTTGCAAGCAGATCACCCCGTCAAATGGATTGCTTGCGTCGAGGCAATGAAAAATTTCGGCGCGGAAATTTTTGTTGAGTGCGGCGTCGGAAAAACTCTTTGCGGATTCAATCGTCGCATTGACAAAAAAATTCGCTCCTTCAACGTCGAAGACATGGAAAGTCTCAAGAAAACTCTTGACACTCTTCAGGAGTGAGGAGTAAAAAACTTGTTCCTTGTTCCTTATTCCTTGTTCCTTACAAAGGAGTGATTCGACATGAAAAAATTTTTGGCGGCTCTGATTTGCGGAAGTCTTTTGACAATGCCCGTCGCGAACGCCGAAATTCAAACTTACGTGGGCACTGATGAATATGTCATGAGTGAATTTGAGACGATTGACGTTGCCAAACAGCGTGCCAAACAGAAGGCTGAACGTAATGCTCAAGAGCAGGCCGGAGTTTTCGTTGAGTCAAATGTCGAAGTCGTCAACATGATGGTTACCAAGGACGAAATTCACACGATGACGGGCGGTATTTTAAAAGTCGTCGACGTGCAATATCAGCTCACGCCGCTTGAAGACGGTAAAAGTTTAGTCGTGCGGGCGACGGTTAAAGCTGATATTGATTCCGACGACGTGACGAAGTGGCTTAATCGTGACAGCGGCGAACGTTCGGATTTGGTCGCGCAGAATCTTGAACTTCAAAAAGCCATTTCCGATCAAGAGGCTCAAATTGCCGAATTGAAACGTCAGCTTGCCGAAAAACCTCAAGACGCTGAAAAAATTTCTGAACAGTTCGCGGCGGAGGATAAAGTTTTTCGTTCCAACAGTCAGCTTGAGGAGGCGGGCAAGCTTTATTATGCCGGTGACTTGAATGGCGCAATTAATCTTTGCACGCGGGCGATTGAGTTAAATCCGTCAAGTTCGGCGGCATATTCAATTCGCGGCGTGATAAATTATCGGCTCAACAATTTTAACGGCGCGGTTGCCGACTTCAACAAAGCTATCGAATTCAATCCGAACGATTATAAAAATTTCTACAATCGCGGGCTGGCTCACGTGAAGTTGAAAGATTATCGGAGTGCCGCGGAAGATTTTAACGGTGCGCTTAAACTCAATCCCAACGATGAGGACAGCCGCTATAATCGTGATTTGTGCTATCGGGCGTTGAGCTAGTGGTCAGATTGCGAGATTGCCAGTAACTTCTTGCGATCTTGCAATCTTGCAATCTTGTTCATTATCTGAACAGCTCAACAATTTGCTTGCCGATAAGGATAACGGTCATGCCGATAAAAAGCGGTCTGACATAAGCCGCGCCCTTTGAAATGGCCATCTTCGCACCGCAAGCCGCTCCCAAAATCATACCGCAACCCATCGGAATTGCGTAGGAGAAATTGACGAGTCCGCAGGCCGTGAAGATAATCGCGGCGGCAATGTTGCTGGCGAAGTTGGCGGCTCTGGCATTGGCGGCGGCACCTAAAAATCCATAGCCCATAACCAGATATAAAAACAGCATGAATGAACCCGTACCCGGTCCGAAGAATCCGTCATAAAAGCCGAGTAAGAAAATTAAAATTATTCCGAGCAGATAATTTTTGTGGGAGACGTGGACAGATTTTTTATCCGCGCCCCAATTTTTTTTCGCCACGGAATAAATCGCAATGACAATCAGCATGACGACGACGAGTGGTCGCAAAAAATCCGGCGGGACTTGTTGGACGACGAATACTCCGAATGCTGAACCGATAAATGACAGCGGGAACATCACCCGCATAATTTTTTTGTCGATTGTGCCCGAACGCAGATATGTCAAAAATCCCGCGAAAGCTCCCATGCACGAGGCGATTTTGTTTGTGCCGAGGACGTTTAACATAGGCAGGCCCGCCCACATCAGCGTCGGGACTGAAATTAATCCTCCGCCGCCCACTACCGAATCAATGAAAGCCGCGATAAATCCCATGCCCGCCATTGCTGCCATAACTGTAAAGTCTAGTGCTTCCATTATTGATACCTCGTTTCAAATAATTTTTTCATCAGCCGAACGCCGGACGTATTCTCGCAAGCTCCCAATATTTTTCCGCCTCATCACGATTGCCCAACATGCCGTAACAATCGCCGATTAATTGATACGCGTCGCCGCAACCCAAATCCAACGCACGCTTCCCGTCCTCAAGAGCCGCCTCGTAATTGTGCATGTTGAAATACGCAAGCCCGCGGCTGTAAATCGCCCGCCAATTTCTCGCGTCAAGCTCAATCGCACGGTCAGCAAATTCAAACGTCTTGAGCGGATCTATCGACGTGTAAATAAAAGCCAACTCACCGTAAGGAGCCGACATTTGAGGATTTAAATTTATTGCCCGCTCAAAATCTTTTTTAGCTTTGTCAATATCGCCCAAATTCAACCGGCACAAGCCGCGGTAATAATAATTGTCAGCGACGTTCGGACGAAGCTTTACCGCCTGATTGTAGTCGTTGAAACTTTCGGCATAATCTTCCGTGTAATAGAGATAATAGTAGCCGCGCGCCTCATAAGCCAGGGCGTTCAGCGGATTGAGTTCAATCGCCTCCGACCAAGCATCAACCGCCATTTTATACGACCAATCGGCATTGAGCAAAACCAATCGATTGCCCTCCTCAAGCTTGATGTTCGACATGAAAATTTTATCGGCCTCTGCAAACTCCTGCTTGAGTTTTTCATCAGCGGAAGGATTTTTGGACTTCTCCGCCTTGATTTTAAGTTCGGCGATTAATTTCTCCTGCTCATCAAGCCGGCGTTGAAGCTCAAGATTTTTTTCGACGAGTGATTCACGTTCGGCAACACCTTTAGAAATCCATTCGTCGACCTTATCGGTATCAATGCTCGCCAAAATCGTCGCGCGATACATAATCCCGCCGTACTCCTCCATGGGAATCATTTTGTAATCAACGCTGATAACTTTCAAAATGCCGTTCGTCATCGTGATAATTTCGTCGTCGACCAGCTCAAAATTTGAAGTCCGTGAATAACTTTTAATGTAAACGCCAGCTTTCTCTTGAGCATTACGTTCAGCATAAAGCTTGGCGCGTTGTTTGGCGACATCGGGAGTTTCAAAATCACTCATGATATATTCGCCGACGCCGTCATAATTTCTGACTTCGGCACTGACGGTCGAACCACTCAAAAGACTTCCGACAATCAACGCCGCCAAAAATTTTTTCACGGCAACCACCTCCGAAAAATTTTTTCGATTATAGCAAAGCCCCAATAAAGTTGCAAAGTCTGCGGAAAAGTTGTATACTTGCCGCCACAAAAGGAGGCTGATTGTTTTGCAGAAGTTTGAAAAGTGGCAAGGTTGCGGCAACGACTTCATTTTGATTGACCGCCCCGGCAATGAAATTGATACTCCCGAACAAATTAAGTGGCTCTGCGACAGGCATTTTGGAATTGGCGCGGACGGCGTGATTTACGTGATGAATTCAACGAAGGCTGCAACGCGTATGAGGATTTTCAACGCGGACGGTACCGAGGCTGAAATGTGCGGTAACGGCTTGCGCTGTTTTGCACGCTATCTTTTGAGCGGCGATAAATTTTTCTCCGACGATGATTTGGCTGTCGAGACGGGCGCGGGAATTTTAACCGTCAGCATGAAATACGACTTGATAACCGTCGACATGGGCGAACCGATTTTTGAGGCGGATAAAATTCCGGTTGATGGCTTCGACTCTAAAAAACTCGTCGCCGAGCCGATTGAAGTTGACGGCGTGACTTACAAGATGACTTGCGTGAGCATGGGCAACCCGCACTGCGTCGTTTTCGTTGACGACATCAAATCGGTTGACTTGGAGCATATCGGCCCGAAATTTGAGACGCATAAACTTTTCCCGCGCAAGACCAATACCGAATTCGTGCAAGTTGTCGGCAAAGATAAATTGCGCATGAGAGTTTGGGAACGCGGCAGCGGAATTACGATGGCTTGCGGAACGGGTGCATGTGCAACGGCGGTTGCGGCTAATCTCAATGGCAAGGCCGGCAGGAAGTCTACGGTTATTCTTGACGGCGGCGAGCTGAACATTGATTGGCGCGAAAATAATCATATTTTCATGACGGGCGCGGCTGAAAAAGTTTTCGCGGGAGAATTTAATTTCCCGAAGGCTGATTAGTTAGGAGTTAATTAAATGACTCGTGGTCTGTTGATTGTGGTATCAGGTGCGAGCGGCACGGGCAAGGGTACGGTTTGCAAAAAAATTTTGACCGACTTGCCCGAAGTCGCTTACTCAATTTCGGCGACAACCCGCACTCCTCGTCCCGGTGAAGTTGACGGCAGGGAATATTATTTCTTGAGCGTCGACGAGTTCAAAGCTTGGATTGCCGATGAAAAATTTCTTGAGTACGCGGAAGTTTACGGCAACTTTTACGGTACGCCGCTGAATAAAATTGAGGAGCGTCTCAATCGCGGCGAGGATATTCTTTTGGAAATCGACGTGCAAGGCGCGCTCAATGTCAAGCGCAAATGTCCCGAAGGAATTTATATTTTCCTGCTGCCGCCGAGTTTGGAGGAACTTAAACGCCGCATTGAAGGTCGCGGCACTGAATCGCCCGAAAGTTTATCGCGCCGCTTGAAAAATGCCGTCGCTGAAATCAAAATCGGGCTTGAATATGATTATGTTGTCGTCAATGATTCGGTCGACAAAGCCGTTGCCGAAATCAAATCGATTTTGACGGCGGAACGCTTGAAGGTCGCTCGCAACGCCGATAAATTTAAATTGGGAGAGGATTTTAAATGAAACTCAATGCAACGCCGCTTAGCATGGTCAATCCTTCGACGGACTCAATGCTCAAGCAAACTCACAGCCGTTACGCGCTTGTGATTTTGGCAAGCAAACGGGCACGTGAACTTTTGAGCGGGAAACCCTGCCGCGTCGAAAATCGCGCAAATAAATTCGTCACCAACGCGATGGAAGAGATTAACGAGGGCAAAATTACTTACAAGATAAAGGATTAAATTATGCTTAACAAAAATATTTTAATCGGCGTGACGGGCGGGATTGCGGCTTATAAGGTCGTCGAAGTGGCAAGCCGTCTGAAGAAATTGGGCGCAAATGTCCGCGTGATGATGACCGGCTCCGCAACCGAATTTGTTTCGCCGAGAACTTTCCAAGAGATAACGGGAAACGCCGTGTTCGTCGAAATGTTCGGTGACGCGGCGCATTTTCATGTAGCACACGTTGCCCTGGCAGATTTCGCGGATTTGGTGTTGATTGCACCGGCGACGGCAAATTTTCTGGCGAAGGCAGCTCACGGAATAGCCGACGATCTTTTGACGACGACAATTTTGGCTTCGGACAAGCCGCTGTTAATCGCGCCGTCAATGAACACGAAAATGTTTTTGAATCCTTCGACGCAAGAAAATTTACGAATCCTCAAGTCACGCGGCGTGAAAATTTTGGAGCCGGCATCGGGGAATTTGGCATGCGGCACTGTCGGGAAAGGTCGACTGCCTGAACCTGAAGAAATTTGCGCGGCTGTCGAGAAATTTTTTGCGCCGAAAATTTTGGTCGGGAAAAAAATTTTGGTGACGGCGGGCGGCACGATTGAGGCGATTGATCCCGTGCGATATATCGGCAACAGGTCAAGCGGTCGCATGGGCTACGAGATTGCAAAATCCGCCGCGAATCATGGCGCGGAAGTCGTTTTGATTTCGGGCAAGAGTGAACTTGAGCCGCCTGACGGTTTAAAATTCCTCAAGGTTGAATCCGCCGTTGAGATGCGCGAAAAAGTTTTGAGTGAATTTGATTCGGTCGACGCGGTGATTATGTCCGCAGCCGTCGCCGATTATCGTGTTAAAAATATTTCGGAGCAGAAGATTAAAAAATCCGCCGAAAATTTGACGCTGGAGCTTGTGAAAAATCCCGATATCCTGCGCGAATTGGGCGGCTTGAAAAAATCTCAAGTGCTCGTAGGTTTTGCCGCTGAAACTCAAAACATTTTGGATTACGCCAATAAAAAACTCGTCGAGAAAAATTTGGACTTCATCGTTGCCAACGACGTGACGGCTGAAGGTGCAGGTTTCGGCGTGACGACAAATATTGCGTCGATTATTTGGCGCGGCGGCAAGATTGAAACTTTCCCGAAGATGACTAAGGCTGACTTGTCGGAAAAAATTATCGAACGCGTTGCTGACTTGCTCAAATAGAAAAACTTGTTCCTTGTTCCTTATTCCTTCCAAATAAACTCGCCAGTAAAATTTCAGAAAAGTATGCTAGGCTTAACGTAAACTCCATAGGAGGTGAGGTTTATGCTTGACAAAGCGATAAAATTTTTCATAATGCTGACGTGCGCGATAGTCGGCGGCGCGGCATTACATCAGGCCAGCCCGTTTTTAATCTCGTATATCAATCTGGAATTCTTCCGAATCGAGACGGGGATTTTTGAATTGACACTCGCCAGCCTCGTTTGCATTTTGGCGGGAGCATTAATCGGTGGGCTTGCAGGTTGGTTTATTTCACCATTTCTAATCGGGAAACTCAAAAATTTTACTTCATTTGTCGAGAAACAGCTTAGCAAAATGCCAATCAACGACGTTATCGCCGGAGCAGTCGGGTTGGCAATCGGACTCATTATCGCGAATTTATTGGGCAGCGCATTCGCCCGCATTCCAATCGTCGGCAATTATATTCCAATAATTTTTAGCATCGTCCTCGGTTATTTGGGCGTTAAACTTACGATTAAAAAGCGCAAAGAAATTACCGGCAGCTTTGACTTCATAAAGGAAATTATTCGCAATCGGGAGGCGGCAAAGTCTGCGTCCAAAGAACCTGAAAAAGTCGTCGAAGAACCTTTGCAAGAAATTCCTCCCGTCGAGAAGGCAAAAGTTAATCTCGTCAAGCTTCAGGAGAATAACAATAAAAATTACAAACTCCTTGATACGAACGTTATCATTGACGGGCGCATTGCTGACATTTGCAAGACGGGCTTTTTGGAAGGTACGCTGTTAATCCCGGTTTTTGTGCTTGAAGAGTTGCAATATATCGCCGATTCGTCGGACACGCTAAGGAGAGTTCGAGGTCGTCGAGGGCTTGACGTTCTGCAAAAAATTCGTGAGGACGAAACCAATCTTGACGTTGAGATCATGAACGTTGACTTTGATGATGTTCAAGGCGTCGATTCAAAGTTGGTGCGGCTTGCTCAAAAACTCGGCGGCAAAATTATCACGAACGATTTCAACCTCAACAAAGTTGCTCAACTGCGCGGCGTCGACGTGCTCAATATCAACGAATTGTCCAACGCCGTTAAACCCGTCGTGATTCCCGGCGAGACGATGAAAGTGCAAGTCGTCAAAGATGGCAAGGAACCCGGTCAAGGCGTCGCCTATCTTGATGACGGCACGATGATTGTCATTGAGAACGGCCACCGCTACTTGAGCCGCACGATTTCGGTTGAAGTCACGAGTGCGCTTCAAACTTCGGCGGGACGTATGATTTTTGCAAAACCCAGGTAAGTGGTTAGCTGCTAGTTGCTAGTTGCTAGTAGCTAATCACTAATCACCAAGCAGGAGCTGCGAGGCTCCTATTTTTTTGAGGATATGATATGAAAACTGTAGCGGAAGTTTTAAAATCAGCGACGACGCGTCTTGAGGCCGGCGGAATTGAAAATCCTCGGCTTGACGCAGAAATTTTATTGGCGCACGTGTTAGGCTGGCGGCGATTGACTTTGTATGTCGACGCAGAAAAAATTTTGCCGCTCGAATCAATCTTGCGGTTCAATGAGCTGGTAAATCGGCGGCTGAAAAAAATTCCCGTAGCGTATCTGACGGGCACGAAAGAGTTCATGGGCTTAACGTTCGCGGTAAATGAAAACGTCTTGATACCGCGTCCGGACACAGAAATTTTGACTGAATTTGTCGGAGAATTTTTGCGTTCACGAGGCGGCGGAAATCTTTTGGACTTGGGCGCAGGTTCGGGAGCAATTTGCATTTCGATATTAAAATTCGTAAAATCGGCGCGGGCAATCGCAGTCGACATATCGGCGGAGGCGTTGGAGGTCGCGAAATTCAACGCGGAAAAATTTCACGTCGACGACAGGATAGAATTTTTTTGCGGAGATTTATTCATGCCGCTGACGGGAAAATTTGACGCGATAGTTTCAAATCCGCCGTACATACCGACGGGCGAGCTTGAAAATTTGCAGGCGGAAGTTCAATCGGAACCGCAACTTGCACTTGACGGAGGGATTGACGGCTTGAAATTTTATCGGCGAATAATTTCAGACGCGCCAAAATTTTTAATCAGCGGCGGACTTTTGGCGGTTGAAGTCGGCATAAATCAGGCGGCGGCAGTCAAAAATTTATTCGAGGCAGCAAGTTTTATCGACGTGGAAATCATCAAAGACTTGGCGGGACTTGAACGCGTCGTCGCAGGGAGGAAATAATTTGCAGACAAAAATTTTACGTCCGACGGAAGAAAATTTATTGCTGGCGGCAGAATTCATCAAGCGCGGAGAGTTGGTAGCGTTCCCGACGGAAACAGTTTACGGATTGGGGGCGGACGGTTTGAACGTCGAGGCGTGCAGAAAAATTTTCGTGGCGAAGGGCAGACCTTCCGATAAGCCGTTGAGCTTGCACGTTGCAAATTTGGAAATGGTCGAGCGCGTGGCAAAAATTTCATCAGCGGCAGAAAAATTATTCAAGGCATTTTGCCCCGGTGCCTTGACGATAATATTGCCAAAGAATAAAATAATTCCCGATTTCGTGACGGGCGGACTGTCAAGCGTCGGGATAAGATTTCCGGCAAATGACGTGGCATTGTCGTTGATACGGCTGGCAGATTGTCCGATTGCGGCACCGAGTGCGAATTTGTCAGGCTTACAACCGCCTAAGACCGCGCAAGAAGTTTTCGACAATTTATCGGGGCGCGTGGAAATAATTTTGGACGGTGGGCAATGTCAATTCGGAGTTTCGTCAACGATAATAGACTTGACGACCGCGACGCCGAAAATTTTACGTCACGGAGCAATTCCCGCAGAAAAAATCTTGGAGGTTTTAAAATGAGCAATGTCGAGCGCAATAAACTCGTGATGAAAAAATTCGTGACGTGCATTAACACGAATGACAAAATTTTGGCGGAAGAACTTATCGATTCAAAAGCCGAATTCACGACGCCGGTATCCGATAAACCGCTTTACGGTGGCGCGGGCTATTTGAGTGTCGTTGACTTGATGCGCAAGAGTTTTTCGGACATTCGCTGGGATATTGTCGACATGGTGGCGGAAGATGATAAAGTTGCAGTCAGTTGGATTTGTAGCGGCACGCATGACGGCGAGTTTATGGGACTTGCCCCGACAGGTAAAAAATTTTCGTTCAGCGTGATGAATTTTTACTACTTCAACGACGCGGGCAAAATTATCAACGATGTTGCGGCTCAAGGCATGTTCGGCTTGATTAATCAGTTAGGAGTTATGAGGTAGGAGGTAGGAGTTTAAACCTGCTCCCTGTTCCCTAACCCTAATCCCTAATAGGAGGTTACAGTATGAATTTGATGGAAGGCTTGAATAAGGACGCAGAACTTTTTGCGGCGGTTGAGAGTGAATTGAATCGTCAGCGCAACAAGTTGGAACTTATCGCGTCGGAAAATATCGTCAGCAAGGCGGTTATGGAGGCGCAAGGTTCTGTACTCACGAACAAATACGCCGAAGGTTATCCTGGCAAAAGATATTACGGTGGCTGCGAATTCGTCGACGTTGCCGAACAGCTTGCCATTGATCGCGCAAAAAAACTTTTCGACTGCGATTATGCAAACGTTCAGCCGCATTCGGGCGCGCAGGCTAATATGGCGGTTTACTACGCACTGGCCACGCCCGGCGATACGATTATGGGCATGAACTTGACGGACGGCGGGCATTTGACGCACGGTTCACCCGTCAACATGAGCGGCAAATATTTTAAAATCGTCCCTTACGGTGTCAGCCGCGAAACTGAAACGATTGATTATGACGAGTTGGAAAAAATCGCGTTCGAGTGCAAGCCGAAAATCATCGTTGCGGGCGCGTCGGCATATTCGAGAATCATTGATTTTGAACGCCTTGCCGACACTGCAAAAAAAGTCGGGGCGTATTTGATGGTTGACATGGCGCACATTGCAGGATTGGTTGCGGCGGGATTACACCCAAGTCCGTTGCCCTATGCTGATGTTGTGACGTCCACGACGCATAAAACTTTGCGCGGGCCGAGAGGCGGATTAATTCTCTGCAAGGACGCGGAATTCGGCAAGCAATTCAACAAAGCGATTTTCCCCGGCACTCAAGGCGGTCCGTTAATGCATGTCATCGCTGCTAAAGCCATCGCATTTTTCGAGGCACTTCAACCGGAATTTAAAGCTTACGCCGCGCAAATCATCAAAAATGCAAAAGTTTTGGCGGACACTTTGACGGCGGACGGCTTCAGAATTGTCAGCGGCGGCACGGATAATCATTTAATGCTTGTCGACCTTACGAGCAAAAATATCACTGGTAAATTGGCGCAAAATGTTCTTGACGAAGTGAATATCACCGCGAATAAAAATACAATTCCGTTTGAGCCGCGCAGCCCGTTCGTTACCAGCGGTTTGAGGTTGGGAAGTCCCGCCTTGACCACTCGCGGCTTTGTGGAAGATGACATGCGCGAAGTTGCAAACATAATCGCGTTGGTTTTGGACAATCCGACTGACGAGGATAAAAAAATTGAGGCGCGTGCAAGAGTGGCCGCTCTCTGCAAAAAATATCCGCTGTATTAATTTAGTTTGAACACATTAATTTTTGTCGCCATATACGGCAGCTTATTCAATTAGGAATGAGGAATTAGGAATGAGGAATGAAAAGCGAATCTCAATTCCTAATTCCTCATTTCTAATTCCTAATTAATATACGGCGGCTTTTTTATTGCCAAAAAATTTTTAGGCGGGTATAATATGCAAGTTATGAAAGGAGGCAGCATTTTGACTAACGATGTGATGATTATAAATGCCTTCGTGCTGTATATCGGCTTGATGATGGCAATCGGCGTTTACTACTATCGGCAGACGAAAAACATGAGCGATTATTTCTTGGGTAACCGCAAACTCGGCGCATGGGTTACGTCGCTTAGTGCTGAAGCGTCCGATATGAGCGGCTGGATGTTGATGGGCGTACCCGGTTTTGCATATCTTGCAGGTCTCAACGCCGGCTGGATTGCGATTGGTATTTCTATCGGCACGTGGGCGAATTGGTATTTTGTAGCGGCCAGGCTCCGTCAATACACCGAACTTGCCGGAAATGCTTTGACGCTCCCCGAATTTTTACAGAATCGCTATCACGACACGAGCAATTTGCTCCGAATCGTCCCTGCAATTTTTATCCTGATATTTTTTATCCTGTACACGTCTTCAGGATTTGTGGCGGCGGGAAAACTTTTTGAAACGGTCTTCGGCTTGCAATTTCAATACGCGATATTTTTAGGCGCAGGCTCCGTAGTTTTCTACACTCTGATTGGCGGATTTTTGGCAGTCAGTCGCACGGACTTTATCCAAGGCGTGATGATGTTCTTTGCAATTTTAATCGTCCCGACATGCGCGGCAATGAGTTTGGGCGGATTCGGTGACACGGTAGCGGCAATTTCCGCCTACAAAGAATCGATGTTTCAACCGCTGACTAAACCGGACGGCTCATCAATGGGCGTAATTGAATTAATTTCGTTGCTGGCATGGGGTATCGGATATTTCGGACAGCCGCACATTTTGGTTAGGTTCATGGCGATACGTTCGACGAAAGAATTACCACAAGCAACCAGAATTGCAATGACGTGGGTTATCTTGAGTTTGGCGGCGGCAGTGGCAATCGGCATGGTCGGAACGGTCTATTTGACGACACCGCTTGAGGGCACGAACGCTGAAACGGTCTTCCTCGTCATGACAAACCAACTTTTCCCACCGATAATCGCAGGATTGATGTTGAGCGCAGTTTTGGCGGCGATAATGTCAACGGCCTCATCTCAACTTTTGGTAGCGGCCTCGGCCTTCGCGCAGGACTTTTATAAAACACTTCTCCGCAAGGACGCCGATCAAACGGAATTGGTTTGGATTTCTCGCGCATCAGTTTTGATTATCGCGTCAATCGCAGTTTACCTCGGCTTCAATCCCGACAGCTTTATCCTCGACATGGTTGCTTATGCTTGGGCGGGATTTGGTGCAGCATTCGGGCCGGCCTTGCTGATGAGTTTGTTTTGGAAGCGGACGACTCGCGCGGGTGTCATTGCCGGAATTATCGTTGGCGGCGTAACGGTTTTACTTTGGAAACAATTTGAACTTTTCGGGCTTTATGAAATTGTCCCCGGATTTATCTTCTCGTTGATTGCGATTTACATCGTCAGCAAAATGAGTGATGAACCTGACAGGGAAATTTTGGAAACTTTCGACAGGGTTAAAGAGAGTAAGATTTAAGCGGAATAGCTAATAGCTACTAGCTAACAGCTCTAATGGTTAGAAAAATGATTAGAAAAATTTTTATCGTTGTGTTGAGTTTGATTTGCGTGATAAGTGCGGGCTGTTTTGAAGGCGGTTCGCACCTCATCATCACGGACGACGGCGAAGTTTTCATGCGAAATAAATTAATCGGCAATCCAATCGTCGCCAATCAAATTGAGAACTTCAAGGAGAGTTTCGCCAATAAGCCCAACGTCGAAATTTCACCCGTCGCCGAAAATAATATGAGCGGCTATGAAATTCGCCTGCACTATCCCGACATGAAAAGTTTTAAGGCGGAAAATTTTTCACTCTACTCGGCGAAGAAAGGCAAGTGTCGCGGCATTCAGCAGAAGGACGGCTGGTTCTTCGACGCCTATAATTTCGATTTGATTTTTTCCGGCGAGAGGAAACTTTCACCAAGTGAATCCGCCGCGATTCAAAGCATGTTGTCGCAAGTGACTTTCGACCTCGTGATTGAGCTACCGTATTCCGCGGACAAAAATAACGCCGATAAATCCGACGTCTCAAACAAAATGTTGACGTGGAATTTAGCGGCGGCACTTATCGGCGGTTCTGAAAAGCCGATTCGTTTTCAATTCAAAATCTGGCACAGGGATAAAATTTTTCTGACGGTGCTCGTAGAAATTTTGTTAATCGCGGCGGGAATTTTCTTCCACGTGAAAAAGAATTCCGAAGAGGACGAAAAATTTTTGCAGAGCATGATTTTCAAGCGGAATGTATTTGCGGGATTGAGCATCGCGCTGGCAATAATTTCGGCGTATATGGTTTTGTAGGGACTAGGAACCAGGAACTAGGAACTAGTTTTTTAATCCCTAATCCCTACTAGTTCCTAATTACTAGTTCCTATACCAAAATTCGCGGGAAAAGTTGTTCGGGCTTGCCGACTTCATGATTCGGTTCGAGTTGCCCGAAAATTTCTGCGTCGTCGAGTTTGAGTTCCTCCGAAACTTTTAACTGCTCACGAATTTTTTCAGCGGTCGCGGGCATGAACGGTTCAATTAATATGCTCACGATTCGGAGTGATTCGGCGAGATTGTACAGGACGTTCGCCAGATTTTGACGCTGCGTTTCATCTTTGGCGAGTTTCCACGGCATGGTTTCATCAATGTACTTGTTCGCCCGCCCGATAAATTTCCACACGACTTTTGCGGCGTCGGAGAGCTGAACATTATCCATCAGCCGCCGATATTCCGCAACCGTGTCGAGTGCTTCTTGACGAAAACTCTTGTCGAGGTCGGAACCATCCGTCGTCGGCAGGAGAATTTTTTTCTGAAATTTGCCGATCATGTTCAACGTCCTGTGCAAAAGATTTCCGAGGTCGTTGGCGAGGTCGGCATTAATCCTCTGAATCAGCGCGTCACGATTGAAATTGCCGTCCAGCCCCAAAGTTATTTCGCGCAGCAGAAAATATCTGATAGCGTCCGCGCCGAATTCCTCAACCAAAAGTACCGGGTCGACGACGTTGCCTTTGGACTTCGACATTTTATCGCCGTCAGTTACAAGCCAGCCGTGTCCGTAAATTTGTTTCGGAAGCGGAAGACCTGCCGCCATGAGCATTGCCGGCCAAATGATTGTGTGGAAGCGGACAATTTCTTTGCCGACGAGGTGAATATCTGCCGGCCAAAATTTTTTCATATCGGGATTGTGGATCAGCGGCGTGATGTAATTTATAACCGCGTCGAACCAAACGTAAATGACGTGATGTTCATCGTCAGGCACGGGAATGCCCCAATCAAATGACGTGCGCGAAATGCACAAATCCTCCAGCCCGCGCTTGATGAAATTAATCATCTCATTGCGCCGCGAGGTCGGCACGATAAATTCCGGGTGCTCCTCAATGTGCTGTAAAAGTGCATCAGCGTATTTTGAAAGGCGGAAGAAATAAGCCTCCTCCGAAACTTTTTCAACGGGACGATGACAATCGGGGCAACAGCCGTTTTCGTCAAGCTGCAACTCCGTCCAATACGATTCGCAGGGCGTGCAATAAAGTCCGGTGTATTCGCCCTTGTAAATGTCGCCGTTCGATTGAATGCGCTTAAAAATTTCTTGGACAACTTTTTCGTGACGCGGCTCACTCGTGCGGATAAAATCGTCGTTCGAGATGTGAAATTTTTTCCACAAATCTTTGAAGCTGTCGACAATCGGATCAATGTACTCAAGCGGCGTCTTACCTTCGGCCTGCGCGGAACGTTGAATTTTTTGGCCATGCTCGTCGGAACCTGTCAAGAAAAAAACTTCATAGCCGGCAAGGCGTTTGTAGCGGGCAATGGCGTCGGCAATCGTCGTGCAATAGGCGTGCCCGATGTGCAACTTGGCACTGGGATAATAAATCGGCGTCGTGATGTAAAAAGTCTTCATTGAGTTTCCTCCCTGTTATATAAAAATGTATTGAAACTCGAAAGGGTTTTGATAAAATCCAAGCGGACAGGTTTCTTCTTTTCCTCCTTGTGGCACTGTCCACTTTATAAAGAGTGAAGATTCTGACCTGCGGATTTTCAATAATGAGCCGG
>JAFRSO010000062.1 GCA_017427545.1 Selenomonadaceae bacterium | reverse complement strand
TCAAACTCTCCGTAAAACTTTGAGTTGTCTGACTCTAATTGTGTGTTTCCGCACATTTAGCAATTCATTGTTCAGTTTTCAAGGAGCCTCATGAATCAAGTTTGCTTAATATACACCCGAACCCACCTTTTGTCAATACCTTCTCCAAAAAATTTTTTTTCCCGTCACGACGCCACTTTTTACCTTCCTGCCCCTTTTGAGCAAAAAAATTTTGAAAAAATTTTCGGGCGAGAAGATTTTTTGAGGGCGTTTATAGTATAATTTTCGCGGTGATTGTGATGAAAAAATTTCTAATCGTGATGCTTGTGACGGTCGCGGCGATGTTAAATCCGGCGAAAGTTTTTGCGGCAGACGCGTGGGCAATCGCGGCGGAAGCTCTCGGAGTTTTGGCGGCGTATCAGTCGACACTCAAACAAATGCTCGCGCTCGGCAACAACGTCGCTGCTCAAATGGCCGTTCGTAAGCAGGACATTGAAAAAAATGGCGTCGATAAAAATAAACGCGACGTTGAAATTGTTGATTCGGTGATGACGCGCCTCGTCAATGGCGGGCAATATGAACTTCGCGTAAACTCTCTGCCGTTCGTGTGGAGTGTTAATGATGACGAAAAATTTAATGCCGCCTGTTATCCGATGAATTATATCAGCGTCAATCGCGGACTGGTGCGCGGACTGAATTGCGACGAGAATCAACTTGCCGCCGTACTCGCTCACGAAATGACTCACGGTATTGAACAGCATTCGGCAAAAAGTTATGCTCAAGCCGTCGCTCAATCTCTCGGCGCGATGATGCTCGGCATGAACGTCGACAACGGCTCGAACATTGATTGGAGTAAATTTTCTGCAATGGTTGATTATTCTATCGCGAAAAATATCAACGTGCCTGTCGAATATGCTGCGGACGAAGGCGGCTTTTATCTCATGACGAGTGCGGGATTTAATCCCGGCGGAGGTGCTGCCGCTATGAATCGTCTGGGCTATTACGTTCGATACGAAACGCAGAATGTTTTGGAATTCGACATGCACGACAAATCCAGTGACGAGACTTTCAGCGATCACCCCGACACCGATAAACGTGAGGCAAAGTTGGCGCAGATGATGAGCGAATACGGCGGCGGGCATGTTACCGTTCGCAAGGTCGACAGGGCTTATCGCGTGATGATTGACGGGCGGGAAATTTTTTACTCCATGAATATTGGCGACGACTCGAACAGTGCGGCGATCAATGCATATTATTTTGCGGGAGGATTGTCGCGGGCATTTCATGATTATGATTCGATTGAAGGTTGGAACTTTCGACGCGTCGGCAATCAAATGGATTTTCTGAACGATGAGTTTGCATATCGTGAGCTGCGAGAGTTGTCATTAATGTATAATCTCGGCGATAAGGTTCAGACATTGGTTGAGCTTGCGTATAAGTATGAAAATCCTCGGACGCGGTTTAGGATTCGTGAGGCTGATGAAAAGCGGAGACTTGCTTGGGCGAAGATAAAATCTGACGCTGAATCCGCCAAAACTAAGGCCGCCACTCAACTGCGAATCAACGCCGACATTTACAACGATCACGGGCAGGGCAAACTTGCGCTTGTGGAAATTGAACGCGCCCTCAGTGCTCGCAATCAAGATGACATTGCGGAATGCTTAGGGATTCGCGGCAGGGCTAAGGCGATTTGCGGCGATTATGACGGTGCACTTGTCGACGCGGACGCCGCTGTTGATAAAGACTCCTCGAACTTGTATAATTTCTTGAATCGTGCGGACGTTCGGCATATGCGCGGAGAATTGGATCTTGCGTTGGCTGACATTGACCGCGCCTTGATGATTGATGAGAAAAATCCTATCCCTTACAAGTTGCAGGCTGAAATTTTCGACGAGAGCGGGAAGATTGATAAGGCCGAGGAAAGTTATCGGAAAGTTTATGAGCTGACGAAAAAAAATCCTCACATCATTCCGCTGAAGTATCTGGAAAAAATTGATCCGAAGGTTGCGGAAAAAATTCGCAAGGATAAAGGTAAAGAGGAGGCTGCCAATAATGAATCTTGAGCCGTTTAATAAAATAATATTCGTGACGCGACCGGTCTTCCCGACTATTGAAGAGGTCACGGAAAAATTGCGCGATATTTGGAACTCAAAATGGCTGACGAATAATGGCCCGCAACACACCATGCTTGAACACGAGCTGAAAAATTTTTTGAAGGTGCCGCATTTGTCACTGTTCAATAACGGGACGATTGCGCTGATAGTTGCGTGTCAAAGTTTGCGGTTGAGCGGGGAAGTTATCACGACGCCATTTACTTTCGCCGCGACGCCGCATGTTTTGAACTGGAATAACATCACGCCGATTTTTTGCGACATTGACGCCGAGACGATGAACATTGACGCCGATAAAATCGAATCGATGATAACGCCGCGCACGACTGCAATTTTGGCGGTGCATGTTTTCGGGACGCCCTGTGACGTAGAAAAAATTCAAGACATTGCCGACCGTTACGGCCTTCGAGTTGTTTACGATGCGGCTCATGCATTCGGCGTGGAAATTGACGGGCGGGGTATCGGGAACTTCGGCGATATTTCAATGTTCAGCTTTCACGCGACAAAACTTTATCACACGGTCGAAGGCGGCGCGCTTGTCATGAAGGACGGGTACACTAAGCAGCGAATTGACTTGCTGAAAAATTTCGGTATCAAGAACGAGGAAGAAGTTGTTATGCCCGGTATTAACGGCAAGCTTGATGAGGTGCGGGCGGCTATCGGACGAATCATGTTGAATTACGTTGAGGGCGAGCGGTTGAAACGTCTTCGCCTGCATGAAATTTATAACGAAGAACTTGGCGAGGTTGAGGGCTTGAAGCTTATGCCGGTCTGCGCGGAGAATGTCAAGCTGAATAATCAATATTACGTCGTGCGCATTGACGAGAAAATTTTTGGACGGTCGCGGGATTTTGTTCATGACGCGTTTAAAAATTTCAACGTCTACACGCGAAAATATTTTCACCCGCTGTGCAGTGAGTACACCTGCTATCGTCAGCTGAATTCGTCCAATCCCGCCAATCTTCCCGTCGCCAATATCGTCGGTCAACAAGTTTTGAGCTTGCCGATGTACGGGGACTTGACGGAAGATGACGTCAGAAAAATTTGTGCGATTCTAAAAAGTTTCAAGGCGTAAAATCGTTTTGTTGTAAAAAAAATTTAGGCGGCGAGTTTAAAACCCGTCGCCAATTTTATTTTCACGATTAATCACGCGTCCAATACCGCCCACTCATGATTGAAGTAGAAACTTTTACTTTCGGGGAGATTGCCCCAATTCTCGACAACACGACTTATCGCCCGCGTAACGTCATGATGACCGTCGGTATTTGTGAGCAGGACGAGGAATTGATTTGAGCCGTTTTGAGAAACGACATCGCCGCGCCGCAGTGTCGTCCGCAAACACTCAACGAATTGTTCGCCGGCATGTTTGAGCGGGACGCTTTTATCATCACCCGTCCTCTTAAGGGCAAGCAGCACAATGCAAATCGTCTTACCGTATCCCGCACGAGTCCGCTTGAGGAAACGATAAATATTTCTGAAATTCTCGAACGGCAGAACATATGCGCCCGGCTCTTTGTTGCGTTCGGAAAGAATCATTTCAATCTGCGAGAGTGTGACGACGGTCTCAACATTTTCTTCGGGAGCGTCCTCGTTGAAAATATTGTAGCCGTGCTTGCCGTTTTGCTTGACGATGTAAAGTGCTTTATCCGCCTTCTTGTAGAGTTCGACAAAATCGGTGCCGGCTTGAGGGACGAGTACACAGCCGATTGACGCGCCCAGCGGAATGTTCATATCTTCGCCCATCAACTTTTTGGCGGCCTCAACAATTTTCTCGTTAATGAATTGACTTTTGGCGGCAATGGCTGATTCTTCGTGGACGCCGTGACAAAATGCAACGAACTCATCACCGCCCATGCGCCCGATTAAATCCGTCGAACGCATTGTTGCCCGCAGAATATCGGCGAAGGCAATCAAAATTTTATCGCCCATAGCGTGTCCGTGAATGTCGTTGACGAGTTTGAAGCTGTCCAAGTCAATCATCATCAACGCGCCGTGAGACTTCTTGCAAGTTTTCTTAAGCTCCTCCTCCGACGAACCCTTATTGAAAAGCCCCGTGAGCGCGTCAGTCGTCGAAGTTTTTTTCAAGTCTTGAATCTCGTCGACGGTTTGAAGAATATTTGCCACGCGACGCAAGAGGACTTCGGGCTTAAACGGCTTGCGGATAAAATCCATTGCCCCGTTATCGAAACCCTTGCTCTCAACCTCGTCACTTTTATCGGCCGTCATGAACATGAACGGAATTTTTTTATGGAACTCGTTTTGAAGTGCAATCTGCATTTCGTAGCCTGTCATGCCCGGCATCCTAAAATCAGAAAGTATCATGTCGGGCTTTTCATTGCGATAAACTTCCATTGCCTCTTCGGGCGATTGTGCGCAAAAAGTCTTATACTGCCCCGCCAACATGTTTTCGGTTATCATCAACGAAACTATCATATCATCAACTATCAAAATTTTTTTCATCGTCAAACCCTCCTTTGGGAGCTTGGAGCTATTATAAAGGTTTTTCGCGTCGAAGGGAAGAAAAATTTTTCTGTCGACGGCTTGACAATCGGAAGAAAAAATCTGTATACTGCGCGCAGGTGATTCAAATGATAAAGAAAGTTTCCTACAAAGATCAGATTTACGAACACTTGAAGCAAGAAATAATTATGGGCGATATGAGGAACGGCGAAATTTATTCCGAACAGATGATAGCCGACAAACTCAACGTTTCCCGCACACCCGTCAGAGAAGCAATTTTGCAACTGCGTTTTGAAAATCTCGTCGACGTTTTCAGCGGACGCGGTTTCAGTGTCAGACCGATTCATTTTTTCGACGTGCAACAAATCATTCAAGCGCGAACTGCCATTGAAGGTGCAAGCCTGCGCGCGCTGATAATCGGGCTGGATACCGCCGAAGGTCAAGAAATCCTTGCTCAAATGGAAAAATGCGTAAAGCAGGATATGCCTTCGACGCTCTCCGACGAAAATAATTACAACTTCATGCGGACGGACATGGAATTTCATATGCTAAGCGTTTCATTCACCGGCAACGAATTTTTTATCCAGATAATGAACATGATGAGGACGCGTCTTGAGCAGGCAATGTTCAGTTCGCTGCGGGAACAATTTCGCCCGATTGCCGCTATTGATGAGCACGAAAAAATTTTCTCCGCCGTTCGCAGACGTGACACTGACGACGCGATAAGATCACTTGTCGAACACATGAACATAACGGAAAATATTTTGCGTGATATGATGGATTATTGATTGCCGAACTTTTTTGGAACGGCTAATTTTTTAAACTTCTATTGTATACTGCGTGTTACACATTAAAATTTGGAGGGATTTTTTATGAGGAAAGTTGGTTTTATCGGATTGGGGATCATGGGTAAACCTATGGTCAGGAATTTGCTCAAGGCGGGGATTGCCGTCACGGTTTACGACATTAACGCCGCCGCTGTCGAAGAAATGGTTAAGGCCGGCGCGAAGTCTGCCGCGACTCCCAAAGACACTGCCAAAGGTCAAGACGTTGTTATCACGATGGTTCCGAACGGAAAAATTGTCGAGTCTCTCTTGACGGGTGACGACGGAATTTTGGCAGGTGTCGACGCGGGCACTGTTATCGCCGATATGAGTTCCGTCACTCCCACGCAATCGAAACATTTTGCCAAGCTTGCGGCGGAAAAAAATTGTCCGTTCCTTGATTCACCCGTCAGCGGCGGTGAACCCGGTGCAGTCGAAGCAAGATTGGCTTTCATGATCGGCGGCGATGAAAAAGTCGTCGACAGCATACATGACGTTTTCGACGCAATGGGCAAATCCGCTATCGTTATCGGCCCGAACGGCGCAGGCTCCGTCACGAAACTTGCCAATCAAGTCATGGTCAACTTGAATATCGCGGCAGTCTCCGAAGCTTTGATTCTCGCCCAAAAAGCAGGTGCCGATCCCAAAAAAGTTTTCGAGGCGACTCGCGGCGGTTTGGCGGCAAGTCAAATCCTCACCGACAAGGCCCCCAAAATGTTTAACCGCGACTTCAAACCCGGCGGCACGCTTGCCATAAATCTCAAGGACATTACAAACGTCATGGATACTGCCAAAGAATTTGAAGTCCCGCTTGTCATGACGAGCGTCCTTCATCAAATCATGTTGAGCTTGAAAATTTCCGGCAATCTCATGGACGACCACAGCGGCATTGTAAAATTCTACGAGAAAATTGCCGGTGTCGAAGTCAAAACGCAGGAGGCTTGAATCGTGGCTAAAGTTTTGAAATCTGATCTGTTCGCCAAAATTCCCGCCGTTGATGAAAAATTTTATCGCGACGAGTTGGCGGCGGCATTGAAAAAATTTCCGTGCAAAATTGTCGTTCTCGACGACGACCCGACCGGTGTACAGACCGTCAATAATATTTCGGTGTATACCGATTGGACGGACGAGAGTATTGCGGCGGGCTTTGCTGAAGAAAATTCGATGTTCTTTATCCTGACGAACTCCCGCGCCTTTTCGGAAGCCAAAACTCGTGATGAGCATAAAAAAATTGCCGAGCGTGTCTTCAAGGCGGCGGAAAAATTCGGCAAAAATTTTATGATTGTCAGCCGTTGCGATTCGACATTGCGCGGACATTATCCCCTTGAAACTCAAACCTTGCGCGAGACTTTGGAGGCTTGCGGCAAGAAAATCGATGGCGAAGTTTTAATGCCGTTCTTCAAAGAGGGCGGACGTTTCACAATCGGCGATGTACACTACGTGCAGGAGGGCGATTATCTCACTCCCGCCGGCGAAACTGAATTTGCCAAAGATAAAACTTTCGGCTACGCAAGCTCCAATCTTGCCGAATATGTCGAGGAGAAAACGCACGGCGCGTTCAAGAAAGAATCCGTCACTTGCATCAGTCTTGAGGAATTGCGCGGCGGCGATGTCGATAAAATTGCTGCGCGGCTGAAAAATGTTCGCGACTTCAACAAAGTTATCGTCAACGCGGTTGATTATGTCGACGTGGAAATTTTCTCACTTGCCCTGCTCAAGTCCGGAAAAAATTTCATCTTCAGGACGGCGGCGGCATTCACGAAAGTTATCGGCGGCGTCAAGGATAAGCCGCTGCTTACAAAATCTGAACTTGTCGACGCCGGCAACTCGAACGGCGGCTTGATTATCGTCGGCTCACATGTCAAGAAAACTACTGCGCAACTCGACGAATTGAAAAAAATTTCTTCGGTCGCGTTCATTGAGTTTGACGTTTCAGACTTGGGCGCGGTTGACAAAATCATTCGTCAGGCAGAAGAAAATATTTCTCGCGGACAGACGACGGCAATTTACACCAGCCGAAAAGTTTTGGACGTTGGTGACGCGGAGAAAAATCTTGCTGCAAGCGTGAACATTTCCGACGCCTTGACGAGCATTGTAAATCGCCTCAACGTTCACCCGAAATTTTTAATCGCGAAGGGCGGCATAACTTCCAGCGATGTCGGCACAAAAGGTTTGGGCGTCAAAAAAGCTCTCGTCCTCGGTCAAGTGGCGGCAGGTGTTCCCGTCTGGAAAACCGGTGCCGAAAGCAAATTCCCCGGCATGAGCTATATAATTTTCCCCGGCAATGTCGGCGCAGTTGATACGCTTCGCAAAATCGTCGAAATGCTTGAGTCCTAAAAAAATATCGGTCGGCTTAAAAAAACTGACCGTAAATATAAAATACCCACCAAAATCATTTTAAACGAGATTTTTCACAATGACAAGTTTTTATGCGGCGATTCGTTTTGCAGTTGGGGACAGTCGCCGCCGTATTTTTTGCAGGAGTGATTTTTATGTTGATGATTGTCTTTCTGCTCGGAATAGCACTTTTGATGTTGCTCATAATCAAATTCAAAATAAATCCGTTCCTCGCTCTGATTTTCACGGCAATAATTATCGGCTTCGGAGCAGGATTGCCCGTGTCAAAAATGGTCGGCAGTATCGCTTCAGGTTTCGGCGGGACAATGGGAGGCATAGGAATTGTTATCGCGCTCGGTATTATTTTGGGTCAGCTGCTTTATGAGACGGGCGGCACTGAAGGCATTGCAAGTCTTGCGCTGAAAAAAATCGGCGTGAAAAATTCACCCGTCGCATTGTGCATTACCGGCGTTATCGTCGCAATTCCCGTTTACTTCGACGCGGCATTTGTTATCCTCGTCAACCTTGCAAAACAACTTTCCGAAAAAACCGGCATTCCACTCGTCCGCTACGTCACGGCTTTAGGCGTCGGCTTGATTATCGGTCACTGCGTCATAATTCCGACACCCGGCCCTATGGCAGTTGCAGGCGCGGTTGAAGCTCCTATGGGTTCATTCGTTTTGTATTCGCTGATTATCTGCGTACCGGCGGCATTAGTCGGCGGCGTGCTTTACTCAAAACTCACGGCACAAAGTTTTTTCCCTGAACAATGCGGTCACGAGAAAGAAAACATTGATTTTGATGTCGAAGACTCGAAAGATCGTTGCCCCGGATCTTTGGCGATAGCTTTAATTCTCTTCCCGATAACTTTGATTTTGATTGGCACGATTGCGGGCGCGCTCCTCGATAAAGAATCCGCGATAGGTGCGGCGTGTGCATTTATCGGCGACAAAAACATTGCGTTGTTTATCGGCGTAGTTGCGGCATTGTTCATGCTCCGTCCGTATTTCAAACGCCCGTCCGAAGAAATGATTACCGAGGCCGGTGCGCAAGCCGGTATGGTTCTTTTGATAACGGGCGCGGGCGGTTCATTCGGCGCAATCATCAACGCGACGGGCATTGGCGATTATATCGTCAGCACAATGCAAGACTTCAATGTTCCGCTGATGATTCTGGGATTTATCCTCTGTCAAATTCTGCGTGCGGCTCAAGGTTCGGCAACAGTTGCACTCGTCACGACAGCAGCTATCGTTGCCCCGTCAATCAGCGCGGTTGGAGCTTCGCCCGTACTCGTCGGCCTTGCAATTTGTTGCGGCGCAGTCGGTTTATCCCTGCCGAATGATTCAGGATTCTGGGTCGTCAACAGATTTTCCGGCTTTACCTTCCCGCAGACGATGAAAGCTTGGACACTCGGCGGATTTATCGCGGGCTTGACGGGCTTGGTTATCGTCTTGATTTTAAGCATGTTCCAAAACGTGCTCCCCGGCATGTTTTAAAATATCCTCTTCACACCTTACCAATCCATAAAATGCTAAAAAAAATTTGCTCCCGACGTTGGGAGCTTTTTTTTCGAGAATTATTTCAAACTGCGCGGTCGACGGCAAGGGCGATATAAACTCTGTAACCGCCCAAACCCATTTCAACAGTCAGATAGCGTTCGTCGCTGATTTTAATCGTGTAGTCTTGGCTGATTGTAAGTTTCGGCGTGGTTATGTCAACGTCAAGCCCTTGCTGCGCATATTTTGTTGCAGCGCGAGCGGTGAGCATGTTGCCCATTTCACGAATTGCGCTTTGCACAAGGTCGCCAAATTTTGTGACGGGCACGCCCATCATCATCGTCGACGCAATATATTTTGCCGTTTCCTCCGTCATGTTGTAAACCACGGTGCCGCGCAGTTGCTTGATAAAACCTACCTCAATCGTGACGCCCTTGCTGATAACATTCTTGTCCTGCAAACTGATTCCTTGACGAGTTGGAGGCGGGAAGCCCATTTGCTGCGGAATCTCCATGAATGCATCAATTATCGGGTTGACGAGTTTTGCATCCACTGTATCAATCTCCTTCCACTTGTTTACGTTGCATTATTTATTAAAATTCTATGCACACCGCCATTTTACCTGCCGCGTTGTCAAAATATTTTTTCCGTGTTAAGCTTGTCAAAAATTTTGGGGGAATTTTATGGCGCGTCATGCGAAAGACTTTCAACCTAACGAAAAAATTTTACTCGAAAAATCCGGCGGACGATTCAAATTTGCTCTGGCGTATCCGAATTTTTATCGCGTCGGCATGTCGAATTTGGGTATTCACATCATTTACGAACTGCTGAATTATCACAGGGAAATTTCTTGCGAAAGATTTTTTCTGCCGGAAAATAATTCACTCTTCAGCGTCGAAACTCAAACGCCGCTCAATAAATTTCAAATTATCGGATTCGCGGTGAGTTTTGAGCCGGATTATTTTAACGTCGTCAAAATGCTCCGCCTCGGAAAAATTAATCCTCGTGCAAGTGAACGCACCGATCTCGACCCGATAATCATTGCGGGAGGCCCTTGCGCCACGTTCAATCCCGAACCGCTTGCTGAAATTTTTGACGCCTTTGTTATCGGCGAAGGTGAAATTATCTTGCCGCCACTCGTCAACGAAATTATTTCCTCCGAACATCTTACCCGCCGTCAACGCCTCGAAAAAATTTCGCAAATCGCAGGAGTTTATGTTCCCGCTTTTCCGAAAAAAACTTCGCGGCAGTGGATTAAAAATCTTGACGCGTATCCTGCTCACACGACGATTTTGACTGACGACGCCGAATTCAACATGTATTTGATTGAGACAGCGCGAGGTTGCGGGCGGCATTGTCGATTTTGCATGGCGGGATATTGTTTCCGTAAACCGCGCAATCGTTCACTTGACGTGCTAAAAAATGAAATTTTCTCGGCAAAAAAATTCGGAAAGAAAATCGGACTCATGGGCGCGGCAATTTCCGATTACCCGCAAATTGATGAGCTGTGCAAATTCATTCTCGGCGAAGGGCTGCAAATGTCGGTAGCGTCATTCCGGGCTGATTCGGTGACGCAAGAACTTGTAAAATCTTTGGCGGCAAGCGGGCTTAAAACTTTGACAATCGCGCCTGAAGTCGGCTCGGAAAAAATGCGGGCGGTCGTCAACAAAGGTCTCACGGAAGAAAATATTTTCAACGCGATTGAACTCGGACTGCGCGCGGGCATAAAAAATTTTCGGCTGTACTTCATGATAGGCTTGCCGTTCGAGGAATTGGCGGACGTTGCAGAAATTGTGAAACTCACGGCGCGGATAAAAAATTTTTGCGGCGGACGATTGACGCTTAGTGTAAATCCATTCGTGCCGAAACCGTTCACGCCATTTCAATGGTCAGCGTTCGCGGGGAAAAAATATTTGGACGCGGCGTTAAAAATTTTGCGCGGGGAATTAAAAACATTGCGGGGCGTTGAAATGATTTCGGAGTCGGTGAAGTCGGCGGAGGTTCAAGCGATTTTGGCGCGCGGTGACAGAAAAATTTCGGAAATAATTTTGCAATCGGAGACGGCTCAAGACTTCAGGAAAAATTTCAAGGCGGCAGGTTTCGACGAAAATTTTTATCTGCGTGAGAGGAGTTTGGAAGAAAATTTGCCATGGGATTTTCTCGACCAAGGCTTCAGCAAAAAATATTTGGTTGACGAGTTCAAGCGGGCTGAAAGTTTGAAATCGACGCCGCCTTGCTTTGAAGGTTGCAGGCGTTGCGGAGTTTGCGGTTAAGTGTCGGTTGCCAAAAAACTTTGCAGGAATTTTTTTCGGTGCGTAGAAAATTTCGGTAAAAATATTTTGGGAGTGAAAGTTGATGGATAAAGAGCAGCTTGCGAAATTTATTGCGGAGAAATTCGACGAGGCATTGAAGGCGAGCGACCATCCGAAAAAATTTTTCATCACGGCGAACGGGCGCGGCGTTACCGATGGCGGCGACCTGTATAACGCCCTGCTTAAAGATGTTGTCGGCGTCGTGGCAAAGGCATTGACGGAAGTCATTCAAGGCTTGTCGACACCTGCACCCGCCCCTGCACCTAAACCCGAACCTAAGCCCGAACCTAAACCTGCGAAGTCTACCGAGAAAGCCGAGAAATCCGAGAAACTCGCCAAAGGTAAAAAATAGTGGTTAGAAAGTAGAAAGTAGGGAGTAGGGAAATCTACTTTCTATTACCTACTTTCTAAAACAGTGGTTAGTGGTTAGTAAAAATCTAATCGCTAGCCACTTTTTACTAATCGCTAAAATTGACGAGGGATAAAATCTCTGCTACAATGATTTTAAAATGAAATCTTCTGAGCTGTACGAAGGAGGATTGAAGCATGGCTCTGATTGTAAAAAAATTCGGCGGCTCTTCGGTTGCAACGACCGAAAAAATTTTGGCTGTGGCACAAAGAATTCTTTCCGAGAAAAAACCGGATGACAAAATCGTCGTGGTAGTTTCGGCAATGGGCAAGACAACTGATGAGCTGATAGCGTTGGCGGGCGGCATTGATGCGCAACCTTACAAGGGCGATTATCTGCGGGAATTGGACATGCTCTTGACGACGGGTGAGCAGGTGTCGATTGCACTTTTGGCTATGGCGTTCAAAAAGTTGGGGCAGCCGGCAATTTCCTTGACAGGGCAAATGGTAGGCATGAGGACGAGTTCCGTGCATACGAAAGGCAGGATTTTGGGCATCAAACCTAAGCGCGTGCATGACGAACTCAACAAAGGTCAAGTCGTCGTAGTTGCCGGCTTCCAAGGCATGGACAAATTCGGCGACCCCGTGACATTAGGGCGCGGCGGCTCTGATACTTCGGCCGTTGCATTGGCGGGAGCACTCAAAGCTGACGAATGCGAAATTTTCACCGACGTTGCCGGCGTATATTCCGCTGACCCGCGCATTGTCAAGAACGCTCGCAAGATGAAAGAAATTACTTACTACGAAATGTTGGAAATGGCGCGTCTCGGTGCGGGAGTTATGCAACCTCGTTCCGTTGAGATGGGGCAATATTTTAACATTCCGATTCACGTCCGCTCGACCTTCACAAAGGACGCGGGCACGATTATCAGGGAGGATTATACGGTGGAGGAAAAAGATTTTGAAATTCGCGGTGTAGCTCACGATATGAAGGTTGCGAAAATTTCAGTGCTCGGCGTCCCGAACAATCCGGGCATTGCTCATACTCTCTTTGAAGCTCTTGCCGACGCGAATATTTCCGTCGATATGATTGTCCAGAGCATTCGCAACATCAACAGAAATATCAATGATATCGTCTTCACGATTGACCTTAACGACTTGCCCGAAGCGAAAAAAATTATCGGCGTGGCGAGTGAAAAGGTTCAGGCAACGTCCGTGCTCGTCGAAGAGGATATGGCTAAAGTTTCAATCGTCGGGGCAGGCATGTTGGGCAGTCCCGGTATTGCGGCGCGTATGTTCGGTGCACTTGCCCGCGCAGATGTCAACATTGACATTATCAGCACGTCGGAGATAAGCGTTTCATGTCTCGTGAAAGGTTCGCAAGTCACCGAGGCCGTCAACAGCATTCACGATGAATTTTTCCCCGACAGGTGAGTTTATCGTACTTTCTTTTGCGTGCCCATTTAGCGGGAGAGCTGTTAGCTAGTAGCTGGTAGAATTCTACTCAGCTAGCAGCTAACAGCTAGAAGCTAATCCTTGACGGCTTCAGATTTTAGGAATGCAATCAATTAATTGGAGATTAGATTATGAAAGTTTACGACTGCTTTACCTTCTTCAATGAGTTTGAACTTTTGGAACTGCGGCTGGAAACTTTTTACGATATTGTCGACCGCTTCGTTATCGTCGAGGCGGATAAAACTCATGCCAATAAGCCCAAGCCGTTCAACTTTTATAAGCGGCGCGACGACTTCAAAAAATATTTCCCGAAAATCAATTACATCATGGACACTTCAACCGTCCCGTATAAGGGCGTGGGCGATTGGTCGATTGAAAATAATCAGCGCAACAATATCATGAAGGGCTTGACCGATGCCGAACCTGATGATTTGATTATGATTTCAGATTTGGACGAGTTCCCGAATCCCGTAATTTTGAAGACGCTGATTGAAAGTTTTTCCGACGCCAATAAATTCGTCGACTTCATATCATTTTATGACACGACGCCTTTCACGAAAAATAAATTGGTGCCCTTCCACAGCGGCATGAGGATTAATAATTTTTTGGACTTAAGCCCCGTCGGCTGGCAACAAAATTTTCACAGCTATTATTTTAATTGGATTTGCCGCGATTTACCGTGGGCGGGAACGGTTATCGGGAAGTTTAAACATATGAAGTCGCCGCAAGATTTCAGGATTTGGCGCGAGAATTTGCCGAGGATTTTGAATGGCGGCTGGCATTTCTCGAACATGGGCGGTGTTGAAAAAGTCGTCGAGAAAATGGCGGCGGCCGTCGAATGTGTTCAGCTTTCCGCCGTCGATAAAAAATATCTCGATAAAAATTTTGTGGCGGAGGCAATGATGAATGGGAAATATTTTCATACTCCCGCAAAGTTTGTGCTCTGCGACGTGGACGAAATTAAGTTGCCCGCGCTTGAGGCTTTCATAAAAAAATATCCGTATTTTGTAAGGAATTAGTAATTAGGAACTAGGAACTAGTAGGGATTAGTTTTCTAGTTTCTAGTTTCTAGTTCCTAAAGAGGTGTAATCTTGCTTGATAAATTGCAGAAGGTCGAAGAACATTTCGCGGAAATTGAATCGCGCTTGAGTGACCCGTCAGTCGTGGCGGATGTCGAAAAATTCACCGCACTTACCCGCGAACATGCCAACCTCGAACCGATTATAAAAAAGTTCCGCGAATATAAAAAAATCCTCGCGCAAATTGACGAGGATAAAATTTTGCTTGAATCTGACGACGACGAACTTAAAACTTTGGCGGCGGAAGAACTTGCCGAACTGAAAAAATCTAAGGCGGCACTCGATATTGAATTGCCGATTTTGCTCCTGCCCAAAGATCCCAACGATGATAAAAACGTCGTCATGGAAATTCGCGGCGGTGTCGGCGGTGAAGAGGCAGCACTTTTCGCGGGCGATTTGTTCCGCATGTACACCCGCTACGCCGAACGTCAAGGCTGGCGCGTCGATATCGTCGACATGAACGCCACGACTATCGGCGGCTTCAAGGAAATTTCTTTCACAGTTGACGGCGCGGGAGCTTTTAGCAAACTCAAATATGAGAGCGGCACTCATCGCGTCCAAAGAGTTCCCGTCACTGAAAGCAGCGGCAGAATTCATACCAGCGCGGTTACGGTTGCCGTTATGCCCGAAGTTGAGGAAGTCGACGTTGTGATCAATCCCGCCGATTTGCGAATTGATACTTACTGCGCGAGCGGTGCCGGCGGTCAATATGTCAACCGCACTGAAACGGCTATCAGAATTACGCACTTGCCGACGGGTATTGTCGTTCAATGTCAGGACGAAAAATCTCAACTCAAAAATAAGGAAAAGGCTATGCGCGTACTTCGTGCACGAGTCAAAGATTTGGCTGTCCGTGAGCAGAACGAAGCCATTGCCGCTGACAGAAAAAATCAAGTCGGCTCCGGTGATCGCAGTGAACGTATCCGCACCTACAATTTCCCGCAAGGTCGCGTGACTGATCATCGAATCGGCTTGACGCTCCATAAACTCGACGCCATTTTGAACGGCGAACTTGACGAAATTATTGCCGCACTCATCACCGCCGACCGTGCTAAAAAATTATCGTCATGAATAAATTTGAAGATATTTAAATTTTTAAAGCCGTCCCGGATGGACGGCTCTGCCCGCGCACTGAGCGTTTTAGCTTCTAGCTACCAGCTACTAGCTAACAGCTAACAGCTAACACGCCAAATGGACGCGCAAAGAAAAAGTAGATCTAAAATATAAAAGTTATTTTAGCGGAGGATGCTTTGATTTATATCCACATACCGTTTTGCTTACGAAAATGTAACTACTGCGCGTTCAACTCAAAAATCGGCAACGAGGCTGAAAAAATTTCTTACGTCGACGCGCTGATTGAGGAAATTATTTCACGCGGGGACGGCTCCGAGGTTGAGACGATTTATTTCGGCGGCGGCACTCCAACGACTTTGACGCTTGCTCAACTTGAAAAAATTCTTCATGCGGTCGAAGAAAATTTTCACGTCGACGAACGGGCGGAAATCACTATCGAGGCGAATCCCGGCACCGTTATTTCAATTAGGAATGAGGAATTAGGAATTAGGAATGAACTTGTTCCTAATTATTTGTGCGGCTTGAAAGATTTGGGCTTCAATCGAATCAGTTTAGGCGTCCAGAGTTTTGATGACGCGCTGTTAAAAATTATTGGCAGAATTCACACTTCGCGGGCGGCGATTGACTCAATTACCCTTGCGAAGAATTTTTTTGCAAATGTCAGCGTCGATTTGATGTACGGCTTGCCCAATCAAAATTTGAATCATCTTCGACGCGACCTTGAGCTGATTAAAAATCTTGACGTGGCGCACGTTTCGATTTACGGCTTGGAGATTGAACCCGATACGAAATTTTTCGAGTTGTATAATAATAATCAACTGCCCTTGCCCGATGATGACACCTGCGCCGATATGTACGACTTTATCACGGAGACTTTGCCCGCAATCGGTTATCGCCGCTACGAAATCAGCAACTTTGCAAAAAATAATTTCGAGAGCCGCCACAATATCGGCTATTGGACGGGCAAAAAATATTTTGGTTTCGGGGCGGGTGCGCACAGTTTTGACGGCAAATTGAGGACTTCAAACGTCCGCGACGTGGCGACTTACATCAAAGCCAACGTTCCAATCGTCGAGGAAATTGTTACCCGTCAAGCGGCAATGGAGGAATTTTGTTTTCTCGGATTACGCATGATCGACGGCATTTCCGCTAAAAAATTTTACGACAAATTCGATGAGAAAATTTTTGACATCTTCGGCGGCGTCATCAAAAAAAATCATCAACTCGGCTTGCTTGAAGTTGACGGCGATAAAATTTTTCTGTCGAAGCGCGGACTTGCTCTGGGCAATGAAATTTTCGCGGATTTTCTGCTGTGATTGACGACTTGCATTAAAAAGACGCGTCTCATTACGGGGCGCGCCTTTTGCATTTGCAGAGTAATTATTTTTTCCACGCAGTCACAAGTTCGCGGGCGGCAAGTCTTGGATTATCTGCGCCGGTCACAGCTGACACTACGAAAAATCCTTGAGCACCCGTCGCGGCAAGTGCCGGAATGTCTTTGAGCTTGACGCCGCCTCCTACCACAATCGGCAGCGGACTGACTTTGACGAGCGCGGAAATTTTCTCGAAGCCGAGAGCCTCCGACGCGTCCAATTTCGTATTCGTCGCGTGCAATGGGCCGACGCCGAAATAATCCACAATGCTCACGTCCGCGGCAGTGATAGTTTCTTCCGAGTTCGCACTTAGCCCGACGATTAAATCATTGCCGAGAAATTTTCTGCAGACTTCGACGGGAATATCACTTTGCCCGACGTGCACGCCGTCAACTTTAATGCCGAATTCCCGCGCCGCCAATACAACGTCCAACCTGTCGTCGACGAGCAATGCAACCGAATCACTCTTGCCGAGATTGTCAATCACCTGCGCAGATTTTTTCAGGATAGAAATCATTTCGCGGGCAGGAGCAACTTTCGAGCGGATTTGCACACAAGTAAAGCCTTCGTCGACCGCCGCTGAAATGACATCTTCAACCGACTGCGTACAATTCTCCGGCCCGATAATCAGATAAGCTGAAATATCCAATCGTTCGCGAATGTTCATCTTCTACCACCGATTCGGCCGAGCGTCGCACGGATTTTATCTTCGACGGACTGCGGCTTTTCTTCGACAGGCGGTTTGACTTCGGCTTGAGGTTGTTCTTCAAGTGCCTCGTTGAGCCTGTCAATTTTGCCGTCCATCATGTTTGAAAAATTCGGGCGAATGTCAGCCTTCAAGACGACTTCGGTGCGAATTCCCTTTTCAGCCAGCACGAAAGTTGCACGCTTGACGACCGCCATAACCGAATCCCAATCGCCTTCAATTTCGGTGAACATCGAGTAAGTTTTATTCGGCAAGCCGGATTCGCGGATAACTTTCACGACTTCGGCGACGTGCTTACTAAGTTCTTCGCCGACACCGACGGGCGCAATGGCCACTGCTACCAACGTATTCATATCAATCACTCCTTTTTAGAAAGTAGGGAATAGAAAGTAGAAAGTAGATTTTCCTATTCCCTACTTTCTACTTTCTACTTTCTAGCCAAAAAAATCAAACATCGTTTCCATTGAGCCGACCACTCGGAAATTGTTTGCAACATCGTCCGCCGTCAATGAATACAAGCTGTCCAAGAAATGAACCTTGAAGCTTGCCGGCGTCGAAACTTCAGCCGCAGCCTTTGTGCCCGCCTGATTAAACATCGTCGTAGCCGTGAGTGCCGCGATAAACGGACTTGCCGCCGTCAGATAAATTGCCATGACTCCACCCAATGCACAGCCGCTGCCCGTAATTTTCGTGAAGAGTTCCGAACCTCCCGCGCAGAGAATTTCTTCCTTGCCGTCAGTGACAAAATCTTCCTCGCCGCTGACTGCAACCGCTCTGCCCGTGAATTTTGCCAGCGCGATTGCCGCCGCCTTCGCCGAAGAAACTTTTTCCGTTGAGTCGACGCCGCGAACTTGTCCGCCCGAATCCTCAATCAGCCCCCAAAGTTTTGCCAGCGCGATTATCTCCGAGGCATTTCCGCGGACGATTGACGGCTTGAAATTTTTAAACTGCCTCAAAATGTCCGTGCGCAAACTTGATAGCCCAATTCCAACCGGGTCGAGTGTCCAAGGCGTTTGATTCGACTGCAGAGCCTGCACGGCCTTAGGCAAAGTCTCCGCGTAGAAAGGCATTGCCGTGCCCATGTTGATGTAAAATGCCGGCGCGATTTTGGCGATTGATTCGCACTCGTCCGCCAGATAGAGCATTGCCGCCGAACCTCCGACTGCCAGTTGAGCGTTGGCAACGAAATCTTGAGTGACGGTGTTGGTTATCGACGGTGCCATAGGATTTTTTTCTCGCACATCTTTGACTGCCTGCGATATTGCCGAGCGAATTTCTGTTTCTGTCAAGTTCATTCCTCCTTTAACGCAAAAGGACGCTGCCGCACGCAACGCCCTTGTGAATTTCAATTTTATGGTGACGCCTAAGGGATTCGAACCCTTGAACCCGCCGTGAGAGGGCGGTGTCTTAACCACTTGACGAAGGCGCCGAATCACTGCGCCAAATATTAGCACAGATGAAATTTTTCGTCAAGACCCGTTGGTTAGTGATTAGATTGCCGATTTATGTTCCCTAAAAAAATCATTTACGAGTTTTAAATCTTCTTCCGTGTCCACGCCCACAAATTGATTCGCGCTGATTATTACCCGAATTTTATAGCCGTTCTCCAAGGCGCGCAGTTGCTCCAACGATTCACTTTGCTCAAGCGGCGTCGAATCCATTTTTGCATACGCCAACAAAAATTCCCGCCGATAAGCGTAAATCCCTATGTGCTTGAAAGTTTTCGATTTGCCTTCATTGCGCGGATATGGTATCAGTGACCGCGAAAAATATAGCGCGTCATTGTTGCGGTCGAGGACGACTTTGACGTTGTTGGGATTTTTCATCTCGGACGGCTCTTTTAACTCCGTCGCAACCGTCGCCATGTGTAAATTTTTATCGGCGAATTGCGCAATCAACTCATCAATCAAAGCCGGCTCAATCAACGGCTCGTCGCCCTGGACATTGACGATAACTTCAGCGTCGGGGAATTTTTCTGCCACTTCCGCCAAACGATCAGTACCGGTTTTATGGTCTGCACGCGTCATCATTGCCCGTCCGCCATAATTTTCCACCGCCGCCAAAATTCTTTCATCGTCCGTCGCCACGATAACTTCCGACACTGATTTTGCACGGCTCGCACGCTCCCACACTCGACATATCATCGGCACACCGCAAATTTCCCGCAACGGCTTGCCCGGCAATCGCGTCGAAGAATATCTTGCAGGTATCACGCAAATTGATTTCATTTCAAACCCTCCGTTTTTAATTTATCTTAGCACAATCGGTTAAGGGCGGCAATTAACTTTGACAAAATTTTGGGTAAGTTTTCCCTTCAAGCCTGTGATATAATGCAGTTAAAAATTTTGGGAGGATTGATTGTGGAAATACCGCCAATATGGTTGAGAGCATAAATACTTTTCTTGACGGAATGAAAACTGCTTTTTACACGTCGGTTATAGGAATGTTCGCGGGTCTCGTGATAAAAATTTTTATTCAGCCGAAGATTGACCGTTCGGAAAAATTTTATTGCCGCGCTTAACGAGTCGATTAAAAATCTAGGCGATTAAAAATCTTGCGCAGCGTTGGCAACTGTCAGCAAACAAATGGTCGAAAATTATCAAGTGCTTGTCGCAAAAATTGCGGAAGTTGATGAATTGCTTATCGAAAGGCGGCGTGAAAGATGATTTTCAAACGCAACGATGACGGCATATGGCAATCAATTTCCGACATGATGACTGGCCTGATGATGATTTTTCTGTTCGTATGTATGGGCTTCCTGTTCCAAATGAAAGAAACCGTCAGCCGTTATGAGCAGGTAAAAAACCAAATTCACCAAGACTTAATCAACGAATTCAAGCCCGAAGACATTGCGCGGCTCGGTGCAAAGATTGATGAGGACGATTTGAGGATAATTTTTGTATCGCCGTCAGTTTTTTTCGCGGCAGGTGACAGCACGGTTAATCCGAAATTTCAAGAGGTGCTTGCAGAATTTTTTCCGCGCTACGTGAAAGTTTTGGAGAAATATTCCACCGAAATTGTCGAGGTGCGAATTGAGGGAAATGCTTCGCTTGAGTAGAGCGGCGACGTTAATTCAAATGACGCGTATTTTTACAACATGAAACTTTCGCAGGACAGGGCGTTTAACGTCTTGCAATATGTTTTCACGCTGAACACTTTGCAAACGCCCAAAAAACGTCAATGGCTGGTCGATAAGCTTAGGGCTAACGGCGCGTCATTCAGCAAGGCGGACACTCAAAATGCAAATGCTTCGCGCTGTGTGGAGATAAGCATTCGTCGAAATGCGGAAAGGGAGCTGACTAAAATCAATGAGCAACGCTGACGATCTCGACAAAAAAGTTTTGAAACCATTCCAAGAAATTTTTGCGGCAATGGGCATAACCGACAATCTGATTAAATTGGAGGCGGAAAATTTTTCGTTGCCGGAATTGACCTCTGCCGAAAGAAAAGCTTTATCGGAGGGCAAACCGATTGATCCGAAAATTTTGGAAACGTTAATGGGAAATCTTGCGCCACTCGTCCCATTTGCTTACAAAGAACATCCCGTCATAGTTTACATTCGCGACCAATATTTGACGCGGGCAGATTATAAACGAGAGAATTACCATCGCTTCCACCTTTGCTTCTGTCAACATTTACGCTCGACACGGGAAAAAATCGTTATGAATCGCGCTACGTCATGACATATGAGACGAGTGGAAAGTTTTTGGTTAATTTGTTTGTCGACAATCAACCGCGTGAGCAAAATGTTTATCGGCGGCTGAAAGTTTGTCAATTTTGTCTGCGCGAGCTGAATTGGAAAAATTTTCAGCGATATTGCGGCAGCGGTCGTGAGATTTTTGAGGGCGGCGATAGGGTGAAGCGTCAAGAAATCGTTGATGAATTTGACATTGCGGAATATTTTTTGAGTGAGCAAAAAAATAAAGCTGACTTCCCGCCCGTCGAGTTCACGGACGCTTCAGCCATAAAAAAATTTACACGCTCTCCACTCGGACAAAAGCCGCTTTGAAAAAGACTTGCCATGAAAAAAATTCACGCTGTGGAGGGCGGCACGTCCGTCAAGCAGTCGGAGATTAAAGCTTATGCCGAAATGCTGAAAATTTTGGGCGACATTTATTCCGCGCAGCACAATGACGCTTTGGCGAAAAGTTTTTATCGCAAGGCGTGAATCGTTTATGAAAAATTCCGAAATGATCTCGACGCCAAATTTGAGTTGGCGAATTTATATCTGCGTTGGGAGAAAAATTTCAGTGCGGCGCAAAAAAAATTTCAAAGAATATTTAGCGCAAGCCAAAAACGGCGGAGCTAAGGAAATGATTCGCGTCGGGCTGATTTATGCCGGAGGTCTCGGCGTGGCGAAAGATTTATCTGCTGCGAAAAAATTTTTTAACGCTGTGAAGGGCAACGAGGAATAAAAATTTCTTCGACGAGGCGCAAAAATCGTTCGCTGAAAAAATTTCAATTCATGACAAATTTTAATCGTCGACAATCTCAATCATTATATGTTACTCTTGCGCCGATTGCATGACTTGCACAGCATTTGGCAATTCTCCGATACCGTCTTACCGCCCTTGCTCCACGGCGTAATGTGGTCGCCTTCCATTTGCTTGAACTCAAATTTTTTCCCGCAACGAACACATTTGCCGCCCTGCCGCTCATATGCCTCAAACTTCTGGTCGTCGTCAAATGATCGCAAACTCAAATGCCTTTCGTCGCCGCTCAAAAGATATTCGTAAATCCCGCGATTATTCGTAACTTCCTTATCCTTAATCAGCCGCGAAATTTTTTCTTCCAACTCCGCCGCATCAAAATTTTTATCCCCGTAACGATTGTAAAAAAATCCCCACTGCAAACCCTTCATGAGCTTTTCTCGATGCTTCGGGAAAATTTTTTGTACCCACGCAAACACCGCCTCAAAATATTTCCAAAGCTCCAAGGCGTCGGGCGTATGATTATGCTTCTGCGCGTCCATGTAAATTACATGTGATATCAACGAATCTCGGTCAGATATCCACTTTAACGCCGTCTCCAAATAATCTTGACGATTCGCCCTGCCATTTAAATATTTCCCGTAAAGACTGTACGCGGGGCAACCGTTCTTGCTGAAATATTTTTTCGCGTCAGTCAACCACTCGCAAGCATAAATCGCGTTGAGTGCTTCTTGATGCGTCAACTTTTCGCCCGCAATGTTGATTATGTTAAACCAGTCAAGCTTCTCCTTATCGGTGCCTTCGCAAATGTAAATCATCAGCTTGTAATCCAAAATCTGCGCCCGCTCCGTATCTGTCAAGCTCCCGAAACTTTTATAGCCCATAGAAAATCCGCCCGTCACGTATTGGCATATCGAAATTGTACGCTGTTGACCGTCCAGCATTTCAAAATTCCCGTCGCCGCTCCTTACCCAATACATAACGTTCAGCGGAAAATTTTTCATAACCGTGTTGACGACTTCATTGCGTTGAGTCTCATTGTAGACAAATTCGCGTTGAAAGGCCGGTCGAATATTCAACTTGCCGCCGTAACCTTGGCAACCCTGCTCCGGATCATCAAAAAATTTTTCCGCTACCTCGCGAACCGGTATTTCATTCATCGTGATTTTCATTGTACTCCCCCTCCGCAAGTATCTGCTCCAACTGCGCTTTCAATTCGGGAACCCTTTGTGTCAAAGTTACCCATGACTTATATAAATCAATTTTTTCATATTCGTGAACGAGAACATTGCGCATTCCTTTAATCGCGTGCCACATAATTTCGGAATTCTGCGCCTTGAAGTCGTCCGACAATCGTTTGGTCAACTCGCCAATTTGCAAAACGCACATATCGCAAGCGTAACGAAAACCTTTATCCGATAAATAAATTTCATAGGAAGCGTCGAAACGAGTTATAAATCCTTCAATTTCGGCGCAATATTCGATAATCTTTTGTAAAATAATCCTATCCCCACGTCTACCCCGCATACAAAATCACCTCGTCTTCTTGAATCTCCGCTAAAAACTTTTTGTCTCTAATGCCGGTGCTCACAAGATCAACGTGACAACCGAATTCATCTTCCAAATCATAAACAAATTCCACATATTCAAATGTCGATTGAATTTTCCCGCTACCGCTGTCGTACATAAAATCCAAATCGCTTTGAGCGTCAGCCTCACCGCGTGCATAGCTCCCGAACAGCGACAATTTCTTCACGCCGTATTTTTTCGCTATCGGGACAGCCTTCGCCCGAATCTCTTCTATCGTGTAAACTTTGTTGCCCTTGCCGACACGCACAATTTCTTTCGCCGCCGCCAAAATTTTTTCCAACATGTCTTCCGTAGCATTGTCCAGCAAGTCAATTATATCAGCCCGCGTACTCATTGTTCCGCCTCCGAATTAAAATCCGTTGATAAACTTTTTTGCCATTTATGACGCCTGCCGCGTTTAAGTCGTAAGTTCCTTTCTTGCCAAACAGTTTGAAATATTGCTCGCGACATTCTTGCGCAGTGTAAACTCTGGTTTTCAATCCGTATAAATCAAGATTTTCACACATGCCAACAATTTCAAATTGGTCGGGATTGTATTTGTCGAGAAAAGTAATCGGCACGCCCATAACTCCGAAATAATCTTTTGGGATTTCGGCAGTCTTCGACACTTCGATAGCGTCGTAATTATCGTAGCGCGGATAATCTTCGGGATTATACCTCATGTACAGCAAAATATTTTCATGACGCTTGCAAATATCAATGTTAGTGAACCAGTGCACGCCCGAATTCCTAATTAACCCTTCGCGGTGTTGTGAAGCAATCGCAGTATCTTCGTAAGGGCTGCGGAAAAATCCTACCATACTTCTAAAACCGTAACCGAGCCAAATTTTATTCTGCATAATCAGCGGGAAAATTTCTTTGTAAGTTATGGCGTTGACGTTGCCGATAATGAGAAATTTTTTGTCGTAGTCAATGAGTTGGGCGACGTATTCCCTAAACAAACTGAACGGCGGATTCGTCACGACAACATCAGCTTCCTTGAGCGCGGCAATACATTCCCTTGAGCGAAAATCTCCGTC
>JAFRSO010000061.1 GCA_017427545.1 Selenomonadaceae bacterium | reverse complement strand
TTGCAAAGGCAGAAGATCGCCCCTATTGCCAGGATACGGGCATGACGATTGTTTTCCTTGAAGTCGGGCAGGACTTGCACATTGTCGGCGGCGATTTGGAAGAGGCTGTCAACGCGGGTATTGCCAAAGGTTACACCGAAGGTTATCTGCGCAAGTCAGTTGTCGGCGAACCGCTGTTCAATCGTGTCAACACCAAGAACAATACGCCGGGCGTCATTTATACAAAAATCGTTCCCGGCGACAAACTCAGCATCACGATTGCCCCGAAAGGTTTCGGTTCGGAGAACAAGTCGGGAATTAAAATGCTTGTTCCCGCTGACGGTGTTAAGGGTGTCAAACGCGCCGTCATGGAAATTATCCTGCACGCCAGCATGAATCCTTGCCCGCCGATGGTTGTAGGTGTCGGTATCGGCGGAACTATGGACAGAGCCGCGCTCCTTTCCAAAAAGGCCTTGACGCGTTCGATTGATGAGCGCAATCCCATGCCCGAATACGCAAAACTTGAGCAAGAACTTCTCGACATGATTAACGCGACGGGTATCGGCCCTCAACTCGGCGGCACAACTTCTGCGCTGGCAGTCAACATTGAATGGGCACCGACTCACATTGCAGGCTTGCCGGTTGCAGTTACGATTTGCTGTCATGCAATGCGCCACGCTCACCGTGTCCTTTAATCAAGCGTAGAAAATTTTTTGCAAAGGAGAGATTAATAGAATGGCTGAAAGCATAAGAATAACGACGCCGTTCACGGAGGAAATGTCGCGCAAGCTCAAAGCCGGCGACAGCGTCCTCATAACCGGCACGATTATCAGCGCAAGAGACGCTGCCCATAAAGTCATGACGGAGGCTCTTGCACGCGGCGAAAAATTGCCCGTCGATTGGACGAATCAAATCGTCTACTATCTCGGCCCGACACCGGCTAAACCGGGTGATCCGATTGGTTCATGCGGTCCGACGACTTCGGGCAGAATGGACGCCTATACCCCCACGATGCTTGATCAGGGTATCAAGGGCATGGTCGGCAAAGGTTCGCGCACTAAAGAAGTTGTCGAGTCTATGAAGAAAAACGGCGCGACTTATTTTGCTGCGGTAGGTGGAGCGGCGGCATTAATCGCCAAATCCGTCAAGAAATACACCGTCCTTGCATATCCCGAACTCGGCCCCGAAGCTGTTGCGGCTTTGGAAGTTGTCGATTTCCCCGCAATCGTCGTCATTGACTGCGAGGGCAACAACTTCTACGAGATCGGGCAAAAAGATTATCGTCACTTCGACATGAGTCAAATCTAGGGAACAGGGAATAGGGATTAGGGAGCAGTAAAATCTGTTCCCTGTTCCCAGTTCCCCAATCCCTACAACAACAAGGAGGCCACAATGTTCCACACAACTTTTTATCTGCGGCGGTTGCATTCGCTGTGCGGCTTAGTCGTATTGGGCATGGTTCTTTTGGAGCATATGTTCACGAACTCAACGGCGATTCTCGGACCTCAAGGTCTTAACACCGCGCTCGAAATGATGGAGCTTATCCCCAAACCGATTTTTATGGGATTGGAAATCGGCGGCATAGCTGTTCCGCTTCTGTTCCACGGCATTTATGGTATCTACATTGCCCTGCAAGCTAAAAACAATCCCGGTAACTACCCCTACGCCCGCAATCGCAATTTCGCCCTGCAACGCTGGACTGCTTGGTTCCTCGTAGTCTTCCTTATCTGGCACGTCGGCTATCTCCGTTTCTACGTCAAAGGCGTCACGGGTACCCCCATTTCCTTTGAACTTCTGCAAAACTTCTTCCAAAATCCCGTCGTCGTTGTACTTTATGTTCTCGGCATGTGGGCGGCGATTTTCCATTTCTGCAACGGCATTACGACTTTCTGCATGACTTGGGGCATTACCAAAGGTCCGCGCTCTCAAAACGCTATCAGTATCATCAGCATGTTACTCTGCGCGGCTATGTGCGTTATGACGCTCGTATTCATGGGCAGCTATTTTGTTTACTAGGAACAAGGAATAAGGAACAAGGAACAAGTTTAAAATCCCTAGTTCCCAGTTCCTAATTACTAGTTCCTAAAGGAGAAATTTCTATGGCTAAAGATATGACTAAGAAACAAATTATAATCGTCGGCGGCGGCATTTCAGGTTTGCTTGCCACGATTAAAGTTTGCGAACTTGGCGGCGAGGTTTTACTGTTCTCCTACTGCCCCGTCAAACGTTCGCACTCCCTTTGCGCCCAAGGCGGCATGAATGCTTGCATGGATACCAAAGGTGAGCACGACAGCATTTATGAGCACTTTGACGACACTGTTTACGGCGGTGACTTTTTGGCAGATCAACTTGCGGTTAAAGGCATGGTTGAGGCCGCTCCGAAGCTCATTAAAATGCTCGACAGAATGGGCGTCACTTTCACCCGCACGCCTGAAGGTAACCTCGACTTGCGCAATTTCGGCGGACAGAAAAATAAACGTACATGCTTCTCCGGCTCAACTACCGGTCAGCAAATTCTCTACGCTCTCGACGAACAAGTTCGCCGCTGGGAAGTCAAAGGTTCCGTCAAAAAATATGAGTTCTGGGAATTCATCAAGATTATCAAAAATAAAGAGGGCATTTGCCGCGGTATCGTCGCGCAGAGTATGAACACGATGGAAATTAAAGCGTTCGGCGCGGATACGGTTATTTTGGCGACGGGCGGCCCCGGTCAAGTGTTCGGACGTTGCACGGCGTCGACGATTTGTAACGGTTCGGCAGTCAGCGCAGTTTATCAGCAGGGCGCGGAAATTGCCAATCCCGAATTCATTCAGATTCACCCGACGGCTATTCCAGGCTCCGACAAAAACCGTTTGATGTCCGAAGCTTGCCGCGGTGAAGGCGGACGCGTTTGGGTTTATAAGGACGGCAAGCCCTGGTATTTCCTCGAAGAAATGTACCCCGCTTACGGCAATCTCGTACCGCGTGACGTTGCCAGCCGCGCAATTTTCAAAGTCTGCGTGCATATGGGACTTGGCATTAACGGTGAAAACCGCGTTTACCTCGACTTGTCGCACATTGACGGCGATTATCTTTTGAGGAAACTCGGCGGCATTTTGGAAATGTATTCGGAATTCGTCGGTCAAGATCCGCGCAAAGTTCCCATGGAAATTTTCCCCAGCGTCCACTACTCAATGGGCGGCATTTGGGTTGACAGATTCCACTTCACGAATATTCCCGGCTTGATGGCTTCGGGCGAGTGCGACTATCAATATCACGGCGCAAATCGTCTCGGCGCAAATTCACTTTTGAGCGCGGCATATTCGGGAACGGTTTCCGGTCCTGAAGCTATGAAATGGGCGAAGTCCGGCAAGAATGGTTCCGAACTCACTTATGAGGAAATGGAAGCTGCAAGGGCTGAAGTTCAGCGCGAATACGATAAAATTTTGCAGATGAACGGCTCCGAAAATGCTCACAAGCTCCACCACGAAATGGGCGACCTCATGTATAAATACGTGGCGATTGAGCGCGATAACAACGGCCTTGACATTTGCCTTGGCGAGCTGAAAAAGTTGCTCAAGCGTTGGGAAGACATCGGCGTTACTGACCGCGGCAATGTTGCCAATCAGGAGGCAATGTTCGTTCGCCAGCTCCGCAACATGATTCTTTACGCAATGGCTATCACGAAGGGTGCCCGTTGCCGTGATGAATCTCGCGGCGCACATGCAAAAATCGTCCTCGAAAACGGTCAGCGTAAACATGATGAAAACGGCGATCTTGTCTTCATGGGGCGCGACGATAAAAACTTCATGTTCACGACGATTATCAACTACGACCCGAAGACTGAAGAGCCGATTGTCAGCTACCGTGAATTCGACCATTCGTTGATTAAACCGCGTGCCCGCAACTACGCCGTCGCCAAGAAAGAGTAGCATGATGATCCGAAAATTTTTCGCCGCGACGATTTCGTTGGCGATTATCGCGGGATTGATGACTTTCCCGCCGATTGCCAACGCCAAGAGTGCGTTTGATAAGTGATCGAATGCCAATCGTCAAGGTGTCGAATTTTTCAAAGCGGGAAACAGCAAAAAGGCACTCGAATCTTTCAACAAAGCTCTGAAGTTTTCGCCCGACAATGCTGTAACGTTGACAAATCTCGGCGCGGTTTATTTAAAGATCGGCAATCGCGATGATGCGGCAAAATTTTTTGATGAAGCTATTGCGGCGTCTCCTGACTACGCAAACGCTTGGAATATGCGCGGCGTCATGTATCATGAAGCCGGCGACTTCAACTTGGCGACGGAAAATTTTCAACGAGCGTTTGAGCTCAATTCCAACGACGAATATATTTTGAAAAATCTCGCTGAACTTTACGTGCAAACGGATAACCGCAATTCGGTCGACTGGCAAAAATTCGGCACAGCTTATTTCTACCTCAACAATTGTGATAAAGCTGTCGAATTCTACACCAAAGCCGTGGAAATCAAGCCCGACGACGTTACTGCATGGCATGATCTCGGTATGATTGCATTCAGTTCAGAGGACTACGACAGGGCGATTGCGCACTTTGAAAAGGCTTTGGTACTCGACCCGACCCGAAAAAAAGCTGCTTCTTGTTATATCCTCGGCATAATTTATTTTCAACGTGACGAAATCGAAAAGGCGCGAACCTATCTGACAAAGGCAACGGATCTTGCCCCGAAAGAAGCGTTCGTTTGGCGCGGCTTGGGTGATGTTTATTACAAGCTTGAGGATTGGGACAAAGCTGTTGAATATTTCAGCAAGGCTTTTGAACTTGATCCGAAAGATGAGGTTACCTGCAGAAAGCTTGCCGATTGCTACGATGCTTTTGGAAAAATTTACGAAGCGGCTTACGAAGAAGCACAGGCTAAGGCAGTTACTCCCGAAGACAAACTTGAAGCAGTAAAAATCCAATCTGCGGCGTCAGAGTGTCGTCTTAAGGCGTCACGGTTGCGTTTGGAGGCGCAGGCAACTGGTACGGCAAATCGTCTTAGTAACCTCTCAAAAAAATATTCCCCGACTCGAAATGCGATGCAAGCCTTTTTAAATGGAAACGAGATAAGATTTTAGGGAGCTGACGCGACCTATAGAGGAGTGAAATTTATGGCTGAAAAAGTCAGATTTATAATCGAGCGGCAGGACGCGCCGGACGGTAAACCTTACACGCAAGAATTTGACGTGGAATATCGCCCCGGCTTGAACGTCGTCGCCTCGCTCATGGAAATACAAAAAAATCCCGTTACGGTCGACGGCAAAAAAGTTCCGCCGGTCGTATGGGAATGCAACTGTCTGGAAAAAGTTTGCGGCGCGTGCATGATGGTTATCAACGGCAAAGCTCAACAGGCCTGCTGCGCACTCGTCGACAATCTCAAAAAGCCGATTAAACTTCAACCGGCCAGAACTTTTCCCGTTATCCGCGACCTTTTGATTGACCGTTCGCGCATGTTCGAAGCTCTCAAGAAAATTCAAGGTTGGATTGAACTTGACGGTTCGTGGGAAGTTCGTGACGCCCCGATTCAAAATCCTTACACTGCCCGCACTGCCTATGAAATTTCTCGTTGCATGACTTGCGGTTGTTGCTTGGAAGCCTGCCCGAATGTCGGCCCACAATCAGACTTCATAGGCCCGGCTCCGACTGTGCAAGCTTATCTGTTCAACCTGCACCCGTTCGGGAAATTCGACGCGCCCAAACGTCTCAACGTCCTCATGGAAAAGGGCGGCATTACCAGTTGCGGCAACAGTCAAAACTGCGTTGAAGTTTGCCCGAAGTCGATTAAGCTCACGACTTATCTGGCGCAGCTCAATCGTGACGTGAACATTCAGGCCTTGAAAAATATTTTCGACAATTAAACTGCTCAACACAAAAATTATCGGGACATTGCAGAAATTCTGTAGTGCCCCGATTTTTTTGTTCTGATTTACGAATTGGACTTGCTCGCGTACTTGATGACAAGTTCTGCGAATTGCTGACCGTTGATTAACATAATGTGATCTTCCTTTGCCGAGGTCTTTATGTCGTCTCTGAACTTTTCGGTCAAGGAGATAAACACCCGCGTATTTATGGCTTCGAGTTGTGCGAATGCTTTCGCGTAACTAACGCCACTCTTTTCAATGAGCACATAAATTTTCGGAATATCGACGCCGTTCATCTCGTATATCGTATCTTCAATCGTGTTGCGCTCGAAAATCAAATAATTATCATCTTCCACACGGTTAAAGCCGTTATTTTTGAACAGATTCACGACAATTTCTTCCAATATCTCGGCACAAACCGAACGTGCGGCTTTTAAAACATCGTCGGGCTGAAGCGTTTGTAGAATGTTCAACACCCCTTGCCAAAATTTACGCTGTTGTTCAAGGTTGCTTTCGATTAAATCTTCCAAAGTCGGCATAATATCATATTCCTTTCGGTACGAAGTGTTGGAGTTATCGTCGTCTTGAGTGGCGGCTCCATTGCGATTGTAAGGACGAATATACGGATAGTTGCTAGGTGCCAAGTTTTTAGCGGGGTCGATTAAATATTCCACGGCTTTTTTGAAGCATTCTTCGCAATAATTATCATCAACCACATTAATAGCAATATCAAATTTACCGCAAGCAAAATTACCAATAAAATCCACGATATATTGCGCCGCCTCCTCAACCGAATTACGCGGTTTGAAGTAACGAATCCATGAACCTTTAACGTCCACTTCGATAATATGCCCGTAATCGTCGTATTTCGGCAGGAAGGGCGCAAAGCTGTAAGGGGCAGTACAAACGGCGATTGTAAAAAAATTCGTCGAACAAGACTGTTCATTAACACTGACTTTCGGGATAATAATTCTATCGCCAGGCTTAATGTCAAGCATACGCGATAACATGTTGTATCTTCTCTCTTCGTACGGAAATGTTTGAGCCGTATTCGTTCTTAAATCACAGCCCGAATTGCCCCAACCTTGCCGGTAACGTCCAGCGATTAATTCCTCTCTGAGGTCATCGAAATAAGGCTTTCCGTAGTTAATACGAGCGACGTAATAATCCGGCATAAAATTATCTCTCCTTCCAAACCAGTAAGTCCAAGCCGTAATGTTGAACGAATTTTGCGACTTCGACGCCCGCAATAAGGTAAACGGGAATATTCATGTCAGCCGCGAGTTTGTTGCAAGCCGTTTCCAACGCTTGAGTGCGTTCGGCGGTCGTAAGCAGAATTCCTATTGACGCGCCGTAAGTTTCGATTGCCGTCCGAAGTTGAGCGACGGAATTATTGTTAAACTGCACAATCCAAATTTGCTCCACCGCCTCAACATATTTAATGCGCTCCAAAATGTACGTGACGATTAAAAAATTCTCGCCGATCTCCGTGACGTTCATGACACCGGGGATTTTGCGAAAGACTTCCGCCAAAAAATTATTCGTAAGCTCGCGTAAAATTTTTTCGTTCTGCGGTCTGAAAAATTCTTCCAAACCCTTTTCGACGGCACGATAAAATTCGTCGTCAGTCAATCCTGCAGACAAAATAATCACCTCCTATCTAATGATATGTCGCAACGATTATAATTAACGTTGCTGTAAAATTCAATATACGTTAGCCACGATGATTTTTTTCGAGACGGCTAAAAATTCTGTAGTACCCCGATTTTTGTTATCGCGGGCGGCAAATTTCATTAAAGTTTTATAGACGCGGCGAATCAATTTGTGGTAAGATATGCAAACTTAGGAGGGGATTTCATGGGCAGTACAGATTCTGGACGCGTCGACAATCCTCAACCGACTGCGCCGAAGAAAAAATCTTCAATGTTCCTGAAAATTTTTATAGGACTGATAATTTTTATAATCGTTATGGCGGTCGGAGTGGGTATCGGCTTCGTAACTGCCAATCTCAACGTCAAGGCGGATTTGTCGAAAGATATTCTCCCGCCCGCGTCAAGTCATATTTACGATTCGGCGGGCAATGAAATTGCAATCATTCACGCCACGGAAAATCGCGTGCCCGTCAAAATTGAGCAAATCCCTGCCAACTTGCAGAATGCTTTTGTCGCCATTGAGGACAATCGATTTTATGAGCACAAGGGCGTTGACTTCCGTGGACTGTTGCGCGCATTTTACACAAACATTATCCGTCAAGAAATTGCGGAGGGCGGCTCAACGATAACTCAACAGCTGGCAAAAAATGCTTACCTCACGCAGGACAGAACCATTAAGCGCAAGATTCAAGAAATTTTCCTCGCGCTGCAACTCGAAAAGCAATATACCAAGCAAGAAATTTTGGAACTCTACCTGAATCAAATTTATTTCGGGCAGGGTGCTTACGGTGTGCAGGCGGCGTCGAAAACTTATTTCGGCAAGAACGTTGAGGATTTGACGCTGGGTGAATGTGCAATGCTCGCGGGTATTCCGAAAAGCCCGAATTATTATTCACCGTTCAACAACCTTAACGCGTCGATTGAACGTCGCAACACCGTCCTCAATCAAATGGTCAATTACGGCTACATCAGCTTCAACGAGGCCAATGCCGCCAAGAGTGCCGAACTTGTCCTTGCGCCACAAAATGTTCCCGAAAAGCATAAGGACGCAATGTATTTTATTGAGTACGTCACGCAACTTTTGGTTGACAGGTACGGGGCGGACGCGGTTTACAAGGAAGGCTTGAAGGTTTACACGACGATTGATTTGGATATGCAGCGCATGGCGGAAGAGGCCTTGCTGACTTATCTGCCGCAAGATTATACGGACGTCAACGGGATTGTTCAGCCGGAAGGGGCTATCGTCGCCATTGAGCCGAAGACCGGTTATATCCGCGCAATGGTCGGAGGACGCGGTACCGATCAATTTAACCGCGCGACTATGGCGGAACGTCAACCCGGCTCTGCATTTAAACCGTTCGTATTTGTCGCGGGGCTTGAAAGCGGTTACACGCCCGATACCGTCATTGAGGACAGCCCGATTAATATTAACGGTTGGCAGCCGCAAAATGACAGTCGACGTTTCAGCGGCAACGTGTCTTTGAGGACGGTTGCAACTTTTTCGATGAACGTCCCGACAGTCAAAATTGCTCAAGCTCTCGGCATAGACAAGGCGATTTTCTACGCGCAGGAGATGGGAATTTCTACTTTCGTGCTTGAAGGCGATCCCAACGACACTAATCTTGCCGTGGCTCTCGGAGGACTTACACGCGGTGTCACGCCACTTGAAATCGCCAGTGCTTACGGAACTTTTGCCAACAGCGGCGTACACGTTCCACACGTCGCAATTACAAAAGTTCTCGACCGCAACGGCAACATCATTCATGAAATTGTTCCTGAAGGGCGGCAAGTTATCAGTCCCGAAGGTGCCGCAGATTTGACGAGTATGTTGGAAGACGTTATCGCCAAGGGTACCGGTAAGGGCGCGGCTATCGGACGGCCTGCTGCGGGTAAAACCGGTACAACCAGTGATTATAAGGACGCGTGGTTTGTCGGATATACGCCTGATCTTGTAGCGTCGGTGTGGATTGGCAACGATGATAACACCAGCCTTGACGGGATTATGGGCGGCGGATTGCCTGCGACGATTTGGAGTCATTTTATGCAGAACGCCTTGCTGAACATTCCCGCGCATGATTTTGACGATTTAGTTGTTGACAGGCGGTCAAGTAAAAATGTCGTCACTGAAGTCCGCGATAACAGCCGCTCACGTCGTGATTATTATGAGGAAGAGGAGCCGTCGCGCAGAAGTTATTCCGAGCCGGAGCCGGTTTATCATGAGCCGGAACCTGCTCGCACTCCCGAACCGGATTATACTCAAAAGCCGGAAGGTGTCCCCGATTATCAGCCGGAGCCTGTTCATACGCAGGAGCCGGAGCCGGTCTATCATGAACCCGAACCGGTTTATCATGAGCCGGAGCCGGTTTACACTGAACCTGCACCTGCGCCCGCAACTGATAATGCGCCTTCATTCGACGACGAACTTTCTAAGGGACGAGACTAAATTAGTTGCCAGAAACTAGTTCCTAGTTCCTAATTACTAGTTCCTACCAAAGGTGAGATTGATGCTGGAAAAAATTTTACAAGAAGCGGTGAGCCTTGACGCCTCGGACGTTCATCTGACGGTGGGGCAACCGCCTTTTTTTCGTGTAGCGGGAGAAATTTTTCAGTCGGGAGAAGTTTTGACTTCATGGAAGCTCGAAGAATTTTTGGACGTGCTGTTGACTTCAAGACTTCGCGAGGAGTTGGAAAAAAATTTGGCGGTAGATTTTTCTTACGTCGCCGAAAAAATTTCTCGAAGATTCCGCGTGAACGTCTACTATCAGAGAAAATTTCCCGCGCTGGCATTGAGACTGATTGCGAAAAAAATTCCGTCGCTTGACGAAATCGGAGCACCTTCCGCGCTGAAAAAATTCTTCACGGTCGGACAAGGGCTGATCCTCGTAACGGGTCGAACGGGTTCGGGAAAATCTACGACACTTGCCGCATTTCTGAACGAACTGATAAAAATTCGCCCGTGCCATTTGTTGACGCTTGAAGACCCGATAGAATTTGAGTACGCGGCGGAAAAATCTTTCGTCAGCCAACGTGAACTCGGACAAGATTTTTTGAACTTCGCGGACGCGGTGAGGACTGCAATGCGTGAAATGCCGGACGTGCTGTTAATCGGAGAAATTCGCGACGCGGACACAATGCACGCGGCACTTGAGGCATCAGCGGCGGGAGTATTGGTTTTGGCGACATTGCACACGAAATCTGCGGCTGAAACTGCCATGCGCGTCGAAACAATGTTTCCACTGGTTCAGCGCGACGCAATCCGCGATTTATTTGCCGACGAATTCAGCGCGATAATTTCTCAACAGCTTGTCAAAACTTCAGGCGGTCGAAAATGTGCGGCGGAAGTTTTATTGGCGAATCCTGCTGCGCGGTCATTGATTCGGCAGGGAAAATATGTACAGCTCCCGAACGTGATGATGAGCGGGCGGGCGCAGGGTATGCAAACTATGGACGCGGCGTTGAAGCAGTTAGGAGTTAGGGGTTAGGAGTTAGGAGTTGAGCGGCTATGAAGATGTCGAAGAAAGATAGGTATCGAATCAAGGTTCTTGAAAAGCGTATTGCTGACGGCGATTTGGAAGCGATGATAGAATACGCCGAACTTTATCAAAATAAATTTCGCGAGGAAGTGACGCCCGCCATTGCTCAAAAGATGATTCGTTGCTACGAAACTTGCATTGAGGCGGGCGATTTGACGGCGGCATTGAGTTTGGGTGCCATGTATTACGGCGGAGAATTTATCCCGCGCGACTATCGAAAGGCTATTAAATATTACGAGATGGCTACGCAGTCTGATGATGATGAAACTCAAGAGTGGGCGTGGACGAATCTCGGCTACTGCTACTATTACGGGCGGGATATTCCCGTTGACGACGAGAAGGCTTTCAACTGCTACATGCGTGCCGCCGTTCAACGTAATGCCAATGCGCTCTACAAAATCGGCGACATGTACCGCTACGGCCGCTATGTCAAGAAAGATGAGCAGATGGCTGTGCTTTTCTATGAACAGGCTTTATGTGAAACTTACGATAACGAACCTCTCCGCGCAGATGTTGCCAAACGAATTGGGGAATGTGCACTTTACGGCATCGGCATGGAAAAAGATATTTACAGGGCGTTGGAAATGCTCACGAAGGCGGAGTTGTTGACTTATACCAAAATCAAAGAGCGTGATCCGTTTGCAGCGTCGCTGTTGCCGAAAATAAAACAAATGCTCGCCGAAGCTAAAAAACTTGTGGAACGGGATTTGAGGCTGAATGAAAAAATTTAAATATCGCGGCTACGATTCTCAAGCGGTCGAACAGGTCGGGACGTTGGAGGCGGAAGATTATTCGGAGGCTTATGCGGCATTGAACTTTCAGGGCGTGACGGTCGTCAAACTCGAACCGGCACGTGGAAATTTTGCAAACGTTGCGGGAAATTTTTTTCTCAAGCTGCAACTCGGCGGACAATGGCGGGCAGTATTTTTCCGCGAACTAAGCGTAATGCTCGGCGTGATGACTTTGCATGATTCGTTGAGGACATTGGCGGGCGCGTCAAAAAATCAACCTTCCGAAAAAATTTTGAATGATTTGGTGACGGCGGTCGGCGAAGGTGAAAGTTTTTATTCGGCACTCGGACGCTATGAAATTATTTTCGGCGGCGACGCGATTCAATCCGTTGAAATCGGCGAGCGGAGCGGTAATATTCAAGACGTGACGGCCAGGCTTGCGGCTCAACTCGAACGAAATTATTCAACCGAAAAGAAAGTGCGCGGCGCAATGTATTATCCGATATTCGTATTGCTGGCGGCATTTGTGGCGGCGATAATCCTCGTCAACGTGACATTGCCGGTATTTGAAAATTTTTTCACGCAGCAGGGCGGCGAACTTCCGCTGATAACGCTGATTCTTCTGCACGGCGGAAAAGTTTTGGCGGAACATTGGCTTTTGATTTTAATTGCGTTGACGTTGAGCGGGGCGGCTTGCATTTGGATTGTCAGCGAAGTTGAAGCGGTGAAATTTTTTCTCGACAAGCTCAAATTAAATTTCAAAGTCTTGCGCGAAATTGAGTTGAGAAATTTTTTCGGACGATTGAGTTTCCTGTTGGAAAGCGGCGTAACTTTGAACGAGGCGATAAAACTTTGTTCCGCGGCAAGCAAAAATCTCGTCGTGAAAAAAATTTTGGGCGAGATAAAATTTTCGGTTGAATGCGGCGAAAGTTTCAGTAAATTGGTTGCCAAAGAAAAATTCCCGCCATTGTACGTCGGCTTAATTACAACCGGTGAGGCGGGCGGTGAACTCGTCAACATGTTGCGGCAATGCGAGGCAATGGCGGATTTTGAGGTCGAAGAAATTTTGCGGACGCTTCCGGCTAAGGCAGAAATTTTCGGGACGCTTCTGGCCGGCTTGATTGTGGCAACGCTGGTTTTCGCAGTCATGTTGCCGATTTTGGACGTATCGAATTTATTTTAGGAGGAGAAATGATTCATCTTAAAGACGTGACAAAAATTTATACAGACAATAAAGTTCTCGCCCTCGACAAGGTCAGTCTCGACATTGAGCGCGGGGAATTTGTGTTTATCGTCGGCACTTCGGGCAGCGGCAAGTCAACGCTGATGAAACTTTTGATGCATGAGGAAGTTGCCACGTCCGGCAGTATCATCGTCAACGGCAAGGACGTTACCAAACTCAAGCCAAAAGAAGTTCCTTACCTGCGACGATCACTCGGCGTAATTTTCCAGGATTATCGACTGCTTGAGGACAAAACCGTTTATGAAAACGTCGCCTTCGCAATGCAAGTTATCGAAGCTCCGCGCCGAATCATGCAACGCAGCGTCAACACCGTGCTTGATATTGTCGGACTGCGCGATAAGTTCAAAAGTTTTCCGGCACAATTAAGCGGCGGTGAACAGCAACGCGTTGCCATTGCCAGGGCGATTGTCAATGATCCGCGAATTGTCATTGCTGATGAGCCGACGGGTAATCTTGATCCGGAAACAAGCTGGGACATCATGGACATTTTTCAGCGAATCAATGCGGCGGGCACTACAATCGTTATGGCGACGCATGATAAAACCATCGTCGACCAAATGCAACGGCGCGTTATTGCAATCGCGGGCGGAAAAATTATTCGTGACGAGGCTCGCGGCGCATATTCGGAAGATCAACCTCAACCGCCGCAATCGGCATTCGACAGATTTTATTTCAGGTGATTTTTATGCAAAAGGGATTCGCCACGCTTGAAATTGTTCTTGTCATAATGATAATTGCAATCCTGGCAACCACGACCATTCCGAGTGCCGCCCGAATTATCGACAGAGTTTCACTTGACTACGAGACTAAAAGAATTTACACCGACTTGAGATTTATTCAATCCTTCGACAGGATGGCATATATGAAGGACAGTCACTTTGATACCAACTATGACGAGAGGATTAAATTTGTTATTTACTCCGACCGCTACGTCTTTGAAAAAAATTCTGACGGTAAAATTTATACGGAAAATTATTTTTCAAAAGGCGTGACTGCTTCCCTAAACAAAGACAAGGAAGTTTGGCGAATTATATTCGACGACATGGGCAGAATCAATCCGGCGAAAAGTGATACTTTGACATTGAGTTCCAAATTCGGCAGTCCAAAGTATTTTAGATTTGACACCGTCGGACGTTTTCGCGGCAGTTTAACACCATGAACAGATTAAACAACCAGCGCGGCTTCATGTTGATAAATGTCGTCTTCTTGACGCTGATAACTTCTTTGGCCGCAATGATTTTGATGAATGCCGCCCCGCGAATTAGAAATCCTCAAGCGGTGTTGCGATTGACGGCAATGCATTTGGCTAACGAACAATTTGCCGTTATCGAAAGTAAAGCGGCGTCGGGTGAATTGAATTTGGCTTGTCACATTGATCCTGAAGAATTGACGACGGAAAATTTTGGTGCGGGCAAGCCGATAACTTTTACTGTCACGTCGACAGATAATCCCAAAGGAAATTTGCATTATGTCACGGTCAAGGTTGAGTGGACTGTTGACGACGAAAATTTCAGCCTTGAAGTTGAAAGGACGATTCGAGTTGTTTAAAATTCGTAGCGGGGGCTTCGTATTCGTTGAGTTCGCGATAGCCTTACCGCTTTTAATTTTGCTCATGTACGGCTTGACGATTGTCGGCTTGAAAATTTTTGACGTGGGAAAAGATCAACTTGCCGATTACGTTTTGGAGGAGGAAGTGCACGACGTTTTATCGCGAATGATTTACGATGCCCGCGCCGCAAGAAGTGTTAAAATTGAAAATAACGTTTCCAGAGTGACTTTCACTTACGGCACGATTAAAGAAGTTATTGTATCAGGCGGTGGCAGAGAAAACGGAGATGTTATCGCGAATAGGGAAGAGCCGCGCGTTTATCTTTTGTACGGAGATATTGGTCAAAAAGATTCCAAAATAGATTATAAACGCAAAATTGGAAATCCGACTAGCCCCATAACCGGAAATAATTATTTCGGCGAGACGAGAATCATGCAATTTGAATTCAAAAAGCTTGCCGAAAATGTTTTACACGTTACGCTTGAAATGCAAAGCGAAGTCACCGGTCACAAAATAAAAATCAGCACAGCAGTCTACATGCCGGGCTGTAAAGATTTTAAAATTATATGATTGAGGTAATCATGAAGCAAAAAGGTTTTGCGACGATTTTTGGATTGTGTTTGATATTGGTCGTCGCGTTGACAGTCAAGGGTATTCAAGAGGCGGAAGCAAATCATGCCCGCGAAGTTTTCAATTTTGAGTTGGAGCAAGCCCTTCAAAGTGCGGCGGAGAGTGGAATTATTGAGGCGGCGGAATTGGTTAGGGGGCAAACTTTTAGCAAGGGAACAATTTTTACTACTACAAAAACTTTTAAAAACGGCGAACAGACGATTAACATAACGGTCGAAGTTAAAGGCGAACGCGGGAAAATTTATTTGTGTCCTGTTGAAAGAACTTCCGAAATAGTTCGCGAAGACATAGATTTACTTGGAGCCGGAGTTTACCTTATGAGTCGAGCGACGATTGAGGACAGCATTTTTGGCGAAGATATTTACCGCCGCGCCTATGCTTATGTTCTTGACGCTGCCGACACGAAGATAATTTTTATGGAGTTGCCGACGAGGTACGAAAATTACGTTATCAAAAATGATTAATTATTCATACCTCAACGCCTCAATCGGATCAAGACGCGCAGCTTTTCGAGCAGGGAGCATACCGAAGAATATTCCTACAAACAATGCAAAACCGAAACTTGCCGCAATGCTCAAGCCGCTGATAACGGTCGTGAAGTTCCCGAATTTTGAAATGGCTTGCGCGGCTACGACACCAATCCCAATTCCGATAATACCGCCGATAACGCTAATCATCGTCGATTCAATCAGAAATTGCAGCATGATATTTGAGTAGGTCGCGCCGATAGCCTTGCGAATCCCAATTTCACGCGTGCGTTCAGTGACACTGGCCAACGTGATATTCATAATGCCGACGCCACCGACAATCAGCGAAATTCCCGCAATCGCGCCGAGTAAAAGAGTTATCATCGTCGTTGAGGAGTTCATCATTTCCATTAAGCTCGTCAAGTTGCGGACGTTGAAATCATCTTCGGCACCGGTTCGGATTCGGTGACGTTGACGCAAAAGTTTTTCAATATTGCTTTGAACTTCGTCCATTTTATCGGCCTCTGAAACTTGGACGTTGATACTGCGGACGTAAGTGACGCCGACGAGTCGTTCTTGAGCAGTCGTCAAGGGAATCAAAACAATATCGTCCTGATCTTGACCACCGCTGGATTGACCCTTGCTGTTGAGCACGCCTATAATCGTGTAAGGCGCGTTGCCGATACGAATTTTTTTGCCGACGGGATTAACGCTCTCGAAAAGATTTGCGGCGACGGTCGGCCCGATAACTGCGACGCGGTTTCTAACGTCAACGTCATGTTCGCTGAAAAAAAGCCCGCTCTTGAGTTCCAACGATTGAATGGCGACGTATTCGGGGATAACGCCCGTGACAGTCGTATTCCAATTCTCGTGACCGTAGACGACTTGATAACTGCCCTGCACGGTCGGCGAGACGTGGGAGACGTTTTTAATTTTATTTTTGATGGCTTCGGCGTCGTCATAAGTCAAAGTTATCACGGAACCTGCCGCACCTCTCATGCCGCCGCGATTGGCACTGCCCGGCATAACAATCAGCATATTTGAACCCAGCCTTGAAATGTTATCAAGGATATTTTTTTTGACGCCCATACCGACGCTGACCAATGCGATAACACTCGTCACGCCGATTATCACGCCCAGCATCGTCAAAAAAGTCCGCAGTTTATTTGCGCCGAGACTCCTCCACGCCATTTTTAAAAGTTCGGTGAAAAGCATTTAAACCTCCTTAGAAAGTAGAAAGTAGGTAATAGAAAGTAGATTTTACTACTCCCTACTTTCTACTTTCTACTTTCTACTTTCTAAACAATGTCAATAACCTCACTTGAGCCTTTGGAAATGTCCATCGTGATTTGCCCGTCCTTGACGAGAATTTGACGGTCGGCGGCTTGAGCAATATCCGGTTCGTGCGTGACTAAAATTATCGTTGAGCCGGTCTTGTGCAAGTCGCGGAAAATTTCCATTATCTCGCCGGTTGATTTTGTGTCCAAGTTGCCGGTAGGTTCGTCCGCCATTAAAATTGCCGGCTTCATTGCGATTGCGCGGGCGATTGCCACTCTTTGACGTTGACCGCCTGAAAGTTCCCCCGGCAAATGTTGTGCGCGGTCTTCTAGTGAAACTTTTTTCAGCGCGTCCATTGCCAAAGATAATCTTTCCTTAGTTCCCAGCCCCGCATAAACTGCCGGCAGTGCGACATTTTCTAAGCTCGTCAACTTCGGCAGGAGATTGAAATTTTGGAAGACGAAGCCGATAGTTTTATTTCTGATTCGTGCAAGTTCGTCGTCGGACAGTCCGCTGACTTCCTGCCCCAAAAGTTTATATGAACCGACGGTCGGACGATCCAGGCAACCCAAAATATTCATCAGCGTGGACTTGCCCGAACCTGAAGGTCCCATCAGCGCGACAAATTCGCCCTCGTCAATCAGCAAGTCCACGCCATTTAGCGCGGCGACTGTCTCCGAACCCATTTTGTAAAGTTTCTTCACGCCCGTTATCGTCACTACGTTAGCCATTGAAAAATCTCCTTTGTAGGAACTAGGAACTAGGAACTAGGAACTAGTTTCTAACCACTAATCACTAGCCACTAATCCCTAATCGATTATAGAAAAAAATCATAGCTCCCGCAACTAAGCAGAAAAATTTCATGTCAAAAAATTTTTTCATGTTATAATCAACAGCGGGGAGTGGTCGAATGAAGATACAAACAATTGAATATTATTTCCGCGAAGTGCTTTTGTCGATGATTCGCAAACGCTGGATGACTTTCGCCTCAATCGGGACGGTCGCGGTGTCATTATTCGTACTGGGCGTCTTTTTGATTTTGGTCATGAACATGAACAAAATGGCGTCGTCGCTTGAAAGTCAAGTTCAAATTTCTGTCTACATAAATGACGAACTGCCCGAAGCCGGTCGTAAGGAAATCGAACGCATGACACGTGACATGAAAAGCGTTACGGCAATCGAGTATGTGCCGCGAGAAAAGGCGTTGAAAATTTTGCAGGAGAGGCTCGGCGAAAATAAAAAAATTTTGGACGCGCTCGGAGAATCAAACCCTCTGCCGAATTCTTTTCTGGTAACTGTCGGTAATGCCGAAGACGTGAAAAAAACTGCGGCACTTATCGCGGATCTTTACGGCGTCGAGGAAGTCAAATACGGTCAAGACGTGGCGGCAAATCTTTTTGAGCTTACTCATTTGATTAGATTTTTTGGACTTATTTTAATGGCTCTGCTACTATTCGCCACGGTATTTATCATCTCCAACACGATACGTTTGACTGTTTTTGCCCGCCGAAAAGAAATCGCAATCATGAAATATGTTGGCGCGACCGATTGGTTTATACGCTGGCCGTTCATTTTGGAAGGCGTCGGATTGGGCATAATCGGCGGCGGCGTGAGTGCAATTATCTTGCGCAGTTTCTATTCGGCGATGATAACAAAAATTTATGAATCGCTTGCATTTTTTCCGATGGTTGAGCAATATCCGTTCATGAATTATTTGACTGTCGCCCTAATCGTCGCGGGAATTTTTATCGGCATTTTAGGCAGCACTGTTTCCCTTAAACGTTTCATGGAGGTTTGAACGGCAATTAGGAATGAGGAATTAAGAATGAGGAATTGTTTTATAATTTTCGTGGCGATGATAACTTTGTTGATGAGTGCGCCCGCCTTCGCTGATGATGAGGAAGATTTTGGCGACGACGAAGAGATTCAGCAACTCGAAGCGGAGAAATCTACTTATGAGGAGGCGGCAGAAAAGGCTCGTGCGGCGGCGGCATTGATTCAAGGGAAAATTGATTCGGTGTCGGAACTCAAGCGGCAACTCGACGACGATGCGGCGCAGGCCACTGCACTTTATGAGGAGCGGCAATCGGCTCTCGACGAAACAGTTTATCGCATTGGCGAGAATGAAAAGCAGCTTGAGGAAGTCACCGCGGATTTAAATGAAAAGCACGCAGTCTTGGAAAACCGCGTGCGCGATATTTATATCAACGGGCAAATTTCTTATCTTGACGTATTGTTCGGCGCGCAAGACTTTGGAGACTTTTTGACGCGAATGGACTTGCTAAAGCGCGTCATGATTCGGGATTCGGAACTCGTAGCGGATGTGCTCGCCTATCAAAAGGAAATTAAAGAGGTCGGCAAGCAACTCGAAGCTGACAGAAGAATTCAGGAAGAACTCACTGCAAAGGCTGAAGAGGCTAAAGATATCAAGCTCGAAAAGGTCGCGAAGCAGCAAGCATTAATCGACTTAATGGAGAACGACAAGGCGATTTATGACCGTCAATATGATGAGATGATGGCGTCATCGGCAGAGGTTGAACGGCTGATTCACGCTAAGGAAGAGGAAATGCGGCGTGCAGCTGAAGAGGCTCGCCGACAGGCTCAAATGGAAGCGCGGCGTCAAGCTGCTCAATCCGGCAATGTTGATATTCCTGATGACGGCGGCTATGTCATGCAAAGTTACGGCGGCGGAATGATTTGGCCATTAAGCGGGCCGATAACTTCGGAATTTGGCTGGCGAACGCATCCGATTTTCGGCAATGCAAGATTTCACAGCGGGCTTGACATTGGCGGCGATTACGGAATGCCGATTCACGCGGCGGCAAGTGGTGTCGTCATTGAGGCGGGCTGGATTGGCGGATATGGTAATACGGTTATGATTGAACACGGAAGCGGCATTGTCACGCTTTACGGGCACAATGAAAGTCTTGCCGTGAGTGTCGGCCAGCAAGTCAATCAAGGCGACGTTATCGCTTATTGCGGCTCAACCGGCAACTCAACCGGTCCGCACTGTCATTTTGAAGTTCGACTCGGCGGAGAACCCGTCAGCCCCTGGGACTATCTTTAATTAGGAATTTAAAATCAAAAACGCGACCCGTTTAAGAGCCGCGTTTTTTTTTAATCACTAACTACTAATCACTAATTATCTCTTCATGTTGACGAGAGTTTCGAGCATTTCATCAGAAACCGTCGTCATCTTTGAATTGGCCTGGAAACCACGCTGGGTGATAATCATGTCGGAGAATTCCGTTGCAAGATCGACGTTCGACATTTCAAGCGCGGAAGCTACGACACTTAAGCCGAAGTCCGAAATAGTCTTGACGTTCGCCAAGCCGGAGTTGTTCGACTCCTGATAAATCGTCGTGCCGACTTTGGTCAAGCCGCTGGCGTTGTTGAATTGCGCGACTGCGATTTGAGCCTCTGCGCGAACCAAACCGTTCGTGTAAGTGCCGCTGATAATGCCGTTGCCGTCAATGGCGATACTCTGAAGGATACCTGCCGCGTTACCGTTGGTCACGGGGAAAGAGGTCGTCGAGTTGGCGTATTGCGTCATCCTCGTGAGGTCGATGGCGGCCGTATTATCTCCCGCGCCATTGCCGTTGCCGTAAGTGAAATCAATCGAGGCGTCTTGCGATCTGCCGTTTGTGATGAATTTACCGTTGCTGTCGAAGTAGAGGTAAGTAGCGGTGGTGCCGCCGTTCATTGTGGCGGTAATTGTGGAGCCGTCGCTTTCAGTGTTGGTGACTTCGTTTGAATAAGTTTCACCGGCTGCAGCAGCGGCGGGACCTTTTTGACCGACTTGCGGCGCAAGATACATTCTCCAGCGGTTGTCATAAACATTGCGCGTATCTACACTAGCATCAGTCAAAGCGACATAATGCGTGTCACCGTTGTTGTCTGTATATTTGCCAACTGTGGTGGGGTCAGCCACTAACGTTACATTTTCAGTAGTTACAGGATCAGTGGTAGAGTCGGTAACAACAGTTCCTGCAGAAACCGTTACGTCTGATGCGGCAACATCTACTCGATTGTTATTAGCATCCATGTAATAGTAGCCGGTAGTATCTTGTAATACCGCTTGAGTATTGTCGCTGGTAAGAACCCATGCTGTTGCTGTAACTTCGCTCGCAGGGTAATAGTTTCCGTTAGTATCTTCATAAATGGTGTCGGTGGCACTTAACACGGTCAATCTGTGCTCAATGTTGTCGCCGTCCGTGTAGAAAGAAGCAGTCGTCGTGGCAGTTTCCAGAGCTTCGGTATTGGCGTCAGCATCAGCAGTCGTGGAGTCTTTGTCGATGAGAACCGTGACTTCATGTCGGCCGCCCTGTGAATCATAAATTTCAGCAAGCGTGGTAACCGGAACAGTTCTGCCGACTTCGTAATAGCCGCTTGTGACGTGAAGGGGATCGGAGCCGTCTGAAAAAGTAATCGTCGCGGCAATGACATTAACGCCGTCAACATTGATACTCGTCGGATTGTCTGTAGTACCCGTGCCGACAGCAGCAAATGCCGTAGCAGGATCAACGTCGGGTGCCGTGATGTAGCTGATTTTCACGATGGTAGGCTCTTGTTTGTTGAGGTTGCCGTTGTAATTGATAGCGTCGGTAGCAGTGGCCTCCATAGTCTTGCCGACTTCGACAATAACATCAGTGGCCGCGCCGTTAGTATTTATAACGCCGTCAGCGGCATTCCAACCTTGCACGCGCAGACCGTTACCGGGCATGACGTAATAGCCTTGCTCGTCGAACATGAAAGCACCGTTGCGGGTGTAGAAAGATTGGTTGCCGTCTTTGAGGACGAAAAGCCCGTTACCAGAAAGTGCCAAGTCTGTATTTTTACCCGTCTGTTGCGGGGAGGAGTCTGTAAAGATAAGGTCGATACTCTCAAGGTCGACGCCGAGACCGATTTGGCGAGGGTTGACACCGCCGCGGCCTTCCGTCGGAGCAGAAGCACTGCGCTGGACTTGCGATAACATATCGGAAAAAGTTGTGCGGCTTGACTTGAAACCGATTGTGTTGATGTTGGCAATGTTGTTACCGATAACGTCCATGCGTGTCTGGTGAGCTTTTAAACCTGAAACTCCTGAGAACAGGGAACGCATCATAATAATCACTTCTCCTTTTTTAATTCGGCATAATCGCCGGAGGTCAGATGTATTTTGACAGTTCCTTGTCTGAAAAATTTCCTAAGCGTCTGACCTGATATTTCAAATGTTAATCAAGCCTTGCTTGACTTCGCTAACTATATCGGAAAGACGCGGCGGCAACTTAAATTTTTTTTGAGGGATTAGGGAGCAGGGATTAGGGAGCAGATTTTTCTATTCCCTACTTTCTACTTTCTAACTCTAAGCAACTTTTTCTTTGCGTTTAGTTCTACTTTTCTTTGCTCGTCCAAAGAAAAGTAGCAAAAGAAAGGACGTTATGCCGCTAACGACGCTTCCTGCGTCGTGGTCGCGGCGGCCGTCATCCATGACGGCCTCAAGAGTTGTCAGCTCTAAGCAACTTTTAATTTGCAAAAAATCTTCGCGATTGTTATCATTGCACAGAGGTGATTATTATGGGCAAAGAAGAAATTAAAATCGCGTGCGAAAATCGGAAGGCGCGCCATGATTATTTTATTCACGAGACTTACGAAGCGGGTATTGAACTCAAAGGCACGGAAGTCAAAAGTTTGCGTTCGGGCAGGGCGAATCTTCGAGACAGTTACGCCGAAGTTAAGGACGGCGAAATTTTCATTGAACACTTGCATATCAGCCCCTATGAGCAGGGAAATATTTTTAATCACGACCCGCTCCGTCGACGCCGATTGCTTTTGCACAAGCGAGAGATTTTGAAACTCTTCGGCAAAACTCGTGAAAAAGGTTTTACGTTGGTGCCGCTGAAAATTTACTTCAAGAGAGGTCGCGCGAAGTTGGAATTGGCATTGGCGAGCGGCAAACATACTTACGATAAACGCGCCGCCCTTCACGAAAAATCTGCTCAACGCGACATTGAACGGGCATTGAAGGAGAGATCAAGATGATTAGAAAAATTTTTTCTGCAGTGATTTTGCTGACAATGTTTATCTTCGCGCAGAATGTTTACGCCGCACCGAGTTTGAGTTATCAGGCGAGCGTTGAGGATTACGGCTGGCTTGAACGCGTTGGCGAAGGTGAAACTGCCGGCACTACCGGTAGAGGCAAGCGGCTTGAGGCGTTGATTATAAATTGCTCCGAGGGTATCGAATATAACGCCTATGTTAAAGATTACGGCTGGCAAGGTCGGACATATTCGGGCGGCGTCGCGGGCACAGTCAATGAAGGTCGACGCATGGAGGCGATTAGAATTCGGCTCACCGGCAGTGCTGCTGAACGATACGACATTTACTATCGGGCACACGTGGAAAATATCGGCTGGCAAAATTGGGTTAGAAATGGCGCGGTTGCCGGCACTGAAGGTAGAGGCTTGAAGATGGAAGCAATCCAAATCCGAATTGTGCGCAAGGGTGATCGTTTCGACGGCTACAGCGATTATGACAGCGACAGATACGACCGCTACGACCGCGACAGATATGACCGTTACGACCGCGACCGCTACAATCGTGACAGATACGGCAGACATCATCGCGACAGATACGAAGATTATTACGACGATTAAAAATGGACATTCTCGGAAAATATTCGGCGGCCTTGGAATATTACAGGGCTAAAAATTTTGAGGCGGCGTTAAAACTCGTCGACGAAGTGAAAATTGCCGCACCTCATTGGAAGAAAAATTTTTTGCTGGAGGCTTACATCAGGCGCGAGCAATGCGAATACCTCAAGGAATTTTCTGCGCTGAAAAAACTTTTGCCGCGCTTAAACATTGACAATCCCGACGAAAAAAATTTGGCGGCGGACGCGTTTAGTCTCTTCGGAGCAGTTAATCAAGTCCTCGGCTTCACTTCGGCGGCTGTGAAAAGTTTTAAATTATCTGCGCGGCTTGAAGGTGTCGGCAAAAGGGCTTGCGAGGAAATCAGCAACGCAATCTTCGCGGCGAACAATGACGAAAATTTTTCTGCCGAAGACTTCAGCGCGCTTTACGACGAGTATAAAAAATATTTGGCGGACATTGAACCTTACCCGAAAAAATTTTATAATCACAGAAAAATTCGGGTAGGGTTTTTGTCCGCCGATTTTCAATGGCATGTTACTATGGCGTGGAGTTGGGCGTTGCTATCCGAACTCGACAGGAATCAATTCAAGATTTATTGCTACTCGAACGTCAAGGAATCGGACGACGTGACGAATCATTTTCGGGCGATTGTCGACGAATGGCGAGAAATTTTTTCGTTGACGGACAAGGTTGCGGCTGAAATTATTCGCGGTGATGAAATTGATATACTCTTCGACTTGAGCGGCCACACGTCAGATAATCGACTGCGCGTCGCGGCATATCGACCTGCTTCCGTTCAAATTTCTGGTATCGGCTACATGAACAGCACCGGCCTTGATTGCTTCGATTATTTTTTATCGGACGTTTACTGCGCGGGCAATTCGGAAAAATATTTTTCCGAAAAGCTTATCAAAATGCCGCACAGTCACATTTGCTACGAGGCTCCGAGTAAAATTGAACCTGCCGCCAATCCCCCGTGCATAAAAAATAATTTCGTGACTTTCGGCAGCTTTAACAATTTCGGCAAAGTGACGGATTCGATTTTGTCGACGTGGAAGAAAATTCTTGATGCCGTGCCGAACAGTCGATTGATTCTCAAGCACAAAATCTTCAACACTGCTGACGGGAAAATTTTTGTCAGTGAGCGGCTGAAAAGTTTTGACTTCGACCTTGCACGAATTGAAATGCGCGGATATACTGCGAATCATCTTGCCGAATATGCGGACGTTGACATTGCCCTAGACACTTTCCCCTATACCGGCGGCGTCACGACTTGCGAGGCTCTGTATATGGGAGTGCCGGTAATCAGTCTTTACGGTGACAGGCATGGTACACGCTTCGGCTTGAGCATTTTAAGCAACGTCGGTATTGGTGAACTTGCGGTTGATTCTTATGACGAATATATTAAGCGTGCAGTTGCTTTGGCAAGTGATTGGGAATTGTTGACAATCTTGCGGAAAAATCTTCGCGTCATGATGAAGAAATCCCAACTCATGGACGCGACCGCTTACGTCCGCGACATCGAAAAAGTTTTTGTCAAAATCCTCAACGACGATAGGAGGACGCATAATGAACGTTGAGAAAAATTTTTCGCGAGCTGTGAAGCAATACAAATCCAAAAATTATAATGACGCGTTGAAAATCCTCGACAAGATTAAAAGATATGCGCCGTCTTTCAGAAGGACGTACATGCTTGAAGTTGATATTTATAAAGAATTGAACAATTACGTAAAAGAAATTGATGCGGCTGAAAAAGTTTTGTCGATGTTCAACCTCAATGATCCCAAAGAAAAATATTTGGCGGCACCCGGAATTTATAAATTAGGATATGCTCTCAGCGAATTGGGCATGAATGAAGAGGCTGTTAAAAATTTTCATACGGCGAAAAAATACTATATCGACAAAACTTCTCCTCGGCGTACATTGGACTCCGCAATTTACGTCGGCTGTTACACGGAAAGTTTTTCAGCTGCCGATATGCGTGCCCTCTACGATGAGTACAAAAAATATTTACCAAATATTAGCCCCCCCCCACAGCGTATATTTTACGACCACAAGAAAATTCGTATCGGATTTTTATCGGGCGATTTTTGCAAACATCCCGTACTTCATTGGTCTTGGGCATTGTTTATCAATCTGGACAAAAATCTTTTCGAAACCTGCTACTATTCCAACACGGAAACTCCGGACGAGCTTACGGAACATTTGCGTTCCACAGCCTACATTTGGCGTGACATTCGTAAATTGACTGATGAGGAAGCTGCCAAAATTATTCGTGATGATGAAATTGATATACTCTTCGACTTGAGCGGTCACACGTCCGATAATCGATTGCCCGTCGCCGCATATCGACCTGCCTCCGTTCAAATTTCGGGTATCGGCTACATAGCCAGCACCGGCCTTGATTGCTTCGATTATTTTTTATCGGATATTCATTGTGCCGCAAATGAAACGGCCATGAGCGAATATTTCACCGAGAAAATTATCAAAATGCCGCACAGTCATATCTGCTACGAATTGACGCAAAAAATTGAGCCGGCCTATTATCCCCCGTGCATCAAAAATAAATTCGTGACTTTCGGGAGTTTTAATCAGTTTCGGAAAATGACGGATTCAATGTTGACGGCGTGGAAAAAAATTTTGGACGCCGT
>JAFRSO010000060.1 GCA_017427545.1 Selenomonadaceae bacterium | reverse complement strand
GGCGTTGAGTCGTCATGATTTTAACGTAGCGATAACCCGAAAGGTAGAGTTGCCCGCGGACTTCGCATCACGCTCAGTGCGCGGGCGTGGCCGTCATCCATGACGGCCTCAAATTACCCTAATCCCTGTTCCCTAGCCCTAATCCCTAACAAAGGAGGCTGATTTTATTGGAAAATTTCAGCGTGGCGATAAGTTACAAGGGCAGTCTCGGTTGGGTTGAGTATGATGAAGCGGCAAGAAAAGTTCTCGTGACTTTGGACGACGTTGAGGGCAGGACGCTTGCCGAAAATTTTTTGACGACGCCGCATGAAATTAAAATTCCGCATGAAACTCTTTTGGACTTCACGGCGGAGAATATTGACCCGAACTTGAGCGCGGAGAATTTGAAAATTGTTTTGACGCGACTTTGGGAGGCTACGGGCGTGCATGTCGATTGGAGCCGCCCCGTCGATTACGTCAAAGCTCATCGGCATTATTAATAGTTAGGAGTTAGAAGGTAGGAGTTAGGAGTTGATTACGCGCTTTTAACTCCTAACTCCTAACTCCTAACTGATAAAAAGGAGGTTTTATCATGGCGACTTACGACAGCTGTCCACGTTGCGGACGTACTGACTTTGGCGAAATTTTGGAGTGCAAGCGTTGCAGTCTGATTTTCTGCGCCAAATGCACCGGCAAACGTTCCCTGCCCGACGGCACCCGCTACGAATGTTGCCCCCGTTGCGGCGCGGAAATTGATGAGGACGAAGATACCGTTCACGTTATCGCCAAACAGAAAAAATTTTAGCTTTAAGAATTTCTATGGGCTGTGGACAAATTAAAAGGTAATTAGAGGCCGTCATGGATGACGGCCGCCGCGACCACGACGCAGTTAATTAGGAATTAGGAATTAGGAATTGGATACGCTTTTAATTCCTCATTCCTAATTCCACATTCCTAATTGAATAAGCCCCTGCGAGGCGCACTTTCTTTGCATACTTTCTTTGGACGAACAAAGAAAAAGTAGATGAATACCCCGGACGCATCGCATTTGTCCACAGCACCATCAGCTAACAGGAGGAATCAACATGGCAAATAAAATTTACGCGTTCCTCGGCCCGCACATGTCCGGCAAATCGACTATGGTTTCACAGCTCATGTCTATGGGCGTCCACTATATCCCGACCGTTACGACCCGCGTTTTTGACGACCGCTACGCCTATAAGCGCAAAATTTACAGAACCATCAAGGGCGACGCCTACAGCAATGAAAAATTTATCGTCGACAACAGCTATCAGGCGCACTCTTACGGCTTGCGCAAATCCGAAGTGCTCGACGCCTACAAAAATCACAAAGTCAGCGTCACGATTATGCATGACGTTGCGGGCATTAAGCAGCTGCAGAAATTTATCAATCAAGACCTCGTGACGATTTTTCTGATGATTGACGATGAAGTTTTTGTCGACAGAATGCTCCGCGCGGGTTGCTCAAATGATGAGATTCGATATTACGTTGAGACTGCCGACGAGACGGGCGAGTTTGAACATTGGCGCGACGTTGATTTTGTCGTCAAGAACACTTCGACGGCGCGTATTGCCCTTGAACAAATTTTGGCGATAATGGGATTGGTTACGCTCGTTCCTCAAGCCGACTTCGATAATCTGGTTAAGTAAATTCTGCTTCGCTTGAAGGATAAAATTTTTTCGCGGCGAAAAATCTTTGAATAAAATTTCATTACGCATTGCGCATTACGAATTACGCATTGCATTTCGGAGGCGGATTTGATGGCGAATAACAAAGTACGCAAGGGAGCTGAAACTCTCGGCGACAAGAAAGGCATTTTGCTTGAGACGGGCACAAATGAATTTGAGATAGTTGAGTTCAGTATCGGCGGCGTGAATTACGGAATCAATGTTGCCAAGGTTCGCGAAGTCATTCAGCGCACGCCGGTTACGGCAATGCCTCAAGCGCACCCTTACATTGACGGACTTTTTACACTGCGCGGCAAGGCAATTCCTTTGGTAAATCTTCCGCGCTGCCTCAACGTCACAAATGGCGACGAGGCTAAAAATATTATCGTCACGGAAATCAACAACTACGACATAGGATTTTTGGTGGAAAATGTTTCGCGTATTCACCGCATTTCCTGGAAGGATATGGAACCTTCGCCCGAAGTCGGAGATCAAAGCCGCGTCGTCGGGATAGTCAAAATGCCCAACCGAATTGTCCTGCTGCTTGACTTCGAGACGATTATTGCGGAGATTAATCCCGAAATTAACGCCAAACTCACGACGGTTGCTGACGCCGGCTCTGACGTTCGGGCAATGCGCTCTGATGTTCACGTCGTCGTTGCGGAAGATTCGCCCATGCTGCGTGATTTGCTCGTATCCACGCTTCATGATTCGGGCTATCGTTTCGTCCGTGATTTTGGTAACGGTCAAGACGCGTGGGAATATCTGCAAGGGCTTGCGAATAAGGGTGGCGACATTTCCGAACACGTCGGCATTATCGTTTCTGATGTTGAGATGCCCAAAATGGACGGTCACAGGCTGTTAAAACTCGTCCGCAGTTCTGAAAGGCTCCGCGACGTACCGTTTGTATTGTTCTCGTCACTCATCAACGAGGAAATGCGTTTGAAGGGTGAAGAGCTTGGCGCGAGTGCTCAAATTTCCAAGCCGGAAATCGGTCAGCTCATCGACTTGCTCGACAAATTCATTTTCGGCAAAAAGCAAGTCAATATCTGAAATATTATAGGGAATAGAAAGTAGGGAGTAGAAAGTAGAAAAATCTATTCCCTACTTTCTACTTTCTACTTTCTAAAAATCGACCGAAGGGAGATTTTTCAATGGCAAGCATTCACATTGCGGCTAAAGTCGGCGAAGTTGCGGAACGTGTTTTACTGCCCGGCGACCCTGTCCGCGCAAAAATAATCGCCGAAAATTTTTTGGAGGACGTTCATCAATACACGGCAATCAGAAATATTTTCGGCTTTACCGGCAAATACAAGGGCGAACGCGTTTCAGTTCAGGCAACCGGCATGGGTATTCCGTCAATTTCGATTTACCTGCACGAGTTGATTGAAGTTTTCGGCGCAAAAAAATTAATTCGCGTCGGGACATGCGGCGGCATGAATGAGGATATTCGCCTGCGCGACGTTCTGATTGCTCAAGGCTCCTCGACGGATTCATCAATCGTCAATCAAGTTTTCGGCGGCGCAGTGAATTTTTCTCTGCTGGCGGATTTTGAACTTTTGAGCAAGGCTGTTAATGTTGCGAGGAATTTAAATCTGCCCGTTAAAGTCGGCAACGTCATTTGCGCCGATTTATTTTACAACGACTATGACGACGTGAACGGCACTTTTGGCGACGGGAAAAATACTTTCAACGACAAGCTTCGCCGCTACGGGATTTTGGCTGTTGAAATGGAAAGTGCCGCGCTTTATCTGCACGCCGCCGCCGCTAAAGTTCAAGCCCTGGCAATTTTCACCGTCAGCGACGACCTCTGGCGCAATGAACGTTGTACGGTTCAAGAGCGGGAATCTTCCTTCAACGACATGATTAAAATCGCCCTTGAAACGATTATCGACTAATCGCCCGCCTTGAAAATTCACGGCAAATGCGCTATAGTTTGTCAAAAAATTTCGAGGAGCAATTATGCAAATTATTGGAGTGAGATTCAGACAAGCAGGGAAAATTTATTTCTTCGAGCCGACAGATGAGGAGATTGTCGCGGGTGACAGTGTTCTCGTCGAAACAGAACAGGGCTTGGAGTGCGTTAAGGTCGTCATCGGCAAGCGGGAATTGCGCCCTGATGAAAGTGCCGAATTGGATTTTGGAGTGCCGCTGAAGAAAATTTATCGGAAGGCGACGGAGCAAGATTTATTGCAGCAGGAAGAAAATTTATCGGACGAGAAGTTGGCGTTCAGGATTTGCCGCGACAAGATACGCGAACATCAACTGCCGATGAAATTAATCAACGTGAAATTTACCTTCGAGATGAACAAAATAGTTTTCTTCTTCACGGCGGACAGTCGCGTTGATTTTCGCGATTTGGTGAAAGATTTGGCGAATATTTTCCGCACGCGAATTGAACTGCGGCAAGTGGGCGTTCGTGATCAGGCAAAATGTTTGGGCGGCATGGGCGGTTGTGGCAGACCGCTTTGTTGCGCATCATTTCTCGGAGATTTTGTACCCGTATCGATTCGCATGGCTAAGGATCAAAATTTATCGCTCAACCCGACAAAAATCAGCGGCGTATGCGGGCGGCTCATGTGTTGCTTGAAATTTGAAAACGATTTGTACTGCGGGAGCTGTCCGAAACAAAATGTCATCTTGAAGCCGAAACAGGGCAGTCGTGTTATCGTGTCGGACGGCGAAGGTAGAGTTGTCGCGTTGAATATTCCGCGCCGAAATGCAACGATTCTCCTTGACTCGAACAAAACTGTCGTCGTCGGCTGGGAAGAAATTTTGCCCGTCAACGATGATGATTTTGAGACGGTCGAAGGTTCCGCGCAAATGGAAGAGGTTACAGCAATTGAAGTGCCGCCGCCAAAATCCGAACGTCCTCAACGGTCATTCCGTCAAGAGAGGTCGCAACGTCAAGACCGCTCACAACGTCCGCCACGTCAAGAGCGGTCGTCACGTCAAGAACGTCCGCAACGTTCGGAACGGTCGCGCAGGACTGATTCTTCAAATCGCCGCTACAATCAAACTTCGGAGCGTCGTCAAGACCGTCAATCTAAACCGCGCGGTGAAAGGTCGCGTCGTCAATCGGACAGAAATTCCAGAAGAAAATGACAGGTGAAATTTTTCTGCGCGAAGGTGAACGGCTTGATGATTAGATGAGGTCGGGGCGCGTCATTATCCAGGACGAAAACGAATTTTGCTTTTCAATGGACGCGGTGTTGATTGCGCATTTCCCGCGATTCAAGAAAAATTCACGCGTCATCGATTTGGGAACGGGCACGGGAGTAATCCCGCTGTTGATTGCCGACGACGTTAAGGAAATTTGCGCGGTCGAGTTGAATTCGCGAATGGCTGATCTTGCGCGGAGAAATTTTGAACTCAACGGGCTGTCGGAAAAAATTTCTGTCGTGGAGGGCGATTATCGCAAGCACCGCGAACTTTTCAAGGCGGAAAGTTTCGACGCGGCAATAGCCAATCCGCCGTATACGCCGCTGACTAAGGGCGAGGCAAATAAAATTTCGGGAATAGCGCGGGCGCGTCACGAGTTCACGGCGACGCTTGAAGACGTGGTGACAGCTGCGCGATTCGTCCTGAAATTTCACGGGGCATTTTATATGATTCACATGGCGTCGAGGCTGTGCGAAATAGTCGACACGTTGCACCGGCATCAAATGGAAATGAAACGCCTTCGACCGATTCAACCTAAGGCGGGGCGTGACGCGAACTTGATACTGCTTGAGGCGATAGTCGGGGCGAATGTCGGCAACCTAAAAATTCTTCCGCCACTGATCGTCCACAATGACGATGGCTCCTACACTGACGAAATCTATAAAATTTATAATACATGACCATTTAAATTTAAGGCGGCTTTAAGGAATCTGTGATAAGTTTCGCAAAAAGGAGAGTGGTGGAAATGAAGGTGGCAAAAGTTTTTTTGGCAATCGCGGCAGTGGCAATTCTGCTTGTGACGAGTGCCGGCGTATCAGCTGCACCCGCGACAAATTACGTCGAGGGCGTCGATTGGCAAAATCAAGTTATCACCGTGACGGGTGAAGGAATAGCTCCGCCGGACGCTGTCAATTATACGCAGGCAAAAGGTATGGCGGCTCAAGCTGCAAAGGCTGACGCTTACCGCAAGCTTGCCGAATTTATTAACGGTGTCCGCGTCGAGGGTGAGACGACCGTTGAGAAAATGTTGACGACGCAAGATAAAATTCAGCTCAAAGTTTCGGCGACAATCCGTGGCGCGAAAGTCATCAGCGAAACTTTTTTGAGTGACGGCGGCTATCGTGTCGTTATGCAAGTGCCCTTGTTCGGCGTATCAAATTCGCTGGCAAGTGCCGTCCTTGAAAAGCCCGATAAGATTGAAGAATTTCCGCAACCCGTACTTGACGTTGCGCCGACTGCAATGCCTTACAATTCTTCGACGCCGGTCAAACGCAGACTCGAAGTAACGAAAGTCACGATTGAGGAAGAAGGCTACGTCCCGACACCGACAGTGCCCTATCAACCGACCGCGCCTTATCAATCGCCGCTGACGAGAATGTCTGTACCGTCACTCGATTCAATCATCTTGCAAAAGGTTCAAGCTAATTCTTTGGGAATGCCGAGCTATCAACCCGCTAATCAAGGCAGCTATCAAAATCCCGCCGGCACTCATCAACCTGTGAGACGTTCCGTTGAGGAATATGCTTCAATGGCGGAAGGCGATTACACCGGCTTGATTGTCGACTGTAGAGGCTTGGATCTTCAACCCGTCATGAGTGCCGTCATCAAAAATTCAAACGGTACGAAAATTTACGGCCACAAAAATCTTGACATTGACAAGGTAATTTCAATGGGCATGGCCGATTACATCAGCGACCCCGAAAATGTCGACCGCGCAGGAGTTAATCCTCTCGTCGTCAAGGCGCAAGCTGTCGAAGATTTCAACTCAAACCCCGTCTTGGCAATTCCCGATTCCAACCGCGTCTTGATTGAGAATCACGCGACAAAATTTTTACGTGATTTGAAAGTCGTTTTCTTATTCGACTAAAATTTTATCGACAGAAAAAAAATTTCTCGCTCTTCACATGAGGGGCGAGTTTTCTTTTAGGATTTTAATTAAGTCGTTCTACAATCTATGTAAAATTCATAAAGGCGTGGTATCCTTATGAAAAGGAAGTGATTATTATGAGGGGAGCAAAAATTTTTTCGGCAATGGCGGCGGCAATAATTTTGGCGGCGGGGGCAAGTGGTGAATGTGCCTCGGCAAATGTCCGCGTCGAAGTGAACGTTGAGACCGGCAATAAACCTGCGCACGTGGTTAAACGTCCGGTTGACGATTACGCTTCGATGGCGGAAGGCGATTACACCGGCTTGATTATTGATTGCAGGGGCTTGGGGCTTAAAACTGCAATGTCGCCCGTCATTGAGAACGTCAACGGCTCGAAAATTTACGGCCACAAGGATCTTGACATTGACAGGATTATTCGCGAGGGCATGGTTGATTACGTCAGTGACCCGCACAATGTTTCGCGTGCCGGCACAAATCCGTTGATTGTCAGGGCAGTTGCGCTTTCCAATTTCGACAGCAACCCCGTCGTGTCAATCGCCGACTCGAATAAAATTTTGATTGAAAATCGTGCGACGAAATTTTTACACGACTTGAGAGTTGTATTTCTGTTTTGACAAAAAAATTTTTACAGCGACTTCAGCCGTCAAAGTGGCGGCAATTTTTTTGACAAGGCGGCGTGACAATTTTATAATCAAGGGACAAGTTTAGAAAGTAGAAAGTAGGGAGTAGTAAAATCTACTTTCTATTACCTAATTTCTACTTTCTAACAAAGGAGAGATGTCATTGAAGTTGAAAAAATTTTTTGCGGCGATAAGTTTAATGGCGTTGATTTTTGTCGGGGCAGAGGCGGCTCCCGAAGGTCGTATGCCTGCTTCGGAACTCACGCGACTTGACGAGGCTCCGCGCGGTGAAATCGTTCGACCAATGCAACCGCTCACGTCCGAAAATTCAGGACTCAATCCCGGCTACACCGTCACGCCGATTCAAAACACTCGACCCGTTGCACCCGATGACGCGCTCCCGAATGTCACGGCGACGGCGGCTATCGTTATCGAAGCGTCGACAGGTCACGTCCTCTACGAACGCAATCCCGATCAGCACATGTTCCCCGCCAGCACAACTAAAATGATGACGCTAATCACCGCGCTTGAGGGCAATAAATTCGACGAGATTGTTACTGTCGGCTCCGGTGCTTACAATGCGGAAGGTTCGACGTTGTGGCTTGAAGTCGGCGAAAAAATTCCACTCGGCGAATTGCTTTACGGCATGATGTTGATTTCGGGCAATGACGGCGCGATTGCCATTGCTGAACATTGCGGCGGGAATGTTCCCGATTTTGCCGCGAAGATGACGCAACGCGCTCACGACCTCGGCGCAGTCAATACGAATTTCACGAACGCTAACGGTTTGCCCGATCCGAATCACTACACCACGGCTCGCGACCTTGCGATTATGGCGGCGCACGGATTCACGCTTCCGCACTTTGAAGAGATTTGCTCGACCAAAGAAATTTCCTTTCCATGGGTTCACGACGATACAAAACTCCTGCGCAATGAAAATCAAATGCTGTGGTTTTATCGCGGCGCAAATGGCATTAAAACCGGTTACACTGACGCGGCGGGACGTTGCCTCGTGACTTCAGCCAAGCAAAATGGTGTTCAGCTGATTGCAGTTGTCCTCGACAGCTTGTACATTTGGAACGATTCAATTTTCATGCTCGATTACGGATTTGGGCGCGTATCAAGTCAAAGTCTGATTAAAGCCGGCGAAGTCGTGAAAACTCTTCCGATAACTTCGGGGCGGCGCAAGTCAATGCAAGTCAAGACTGCGGGCGAAATAATCATGCCGGTTTTTGAGGGCGACGCCAACGCCTATGAAATTGTTTACGATCTGCCCGACACTTTGACGGCTCCGATAACTGCGGGCGAGGCGATTGGCAAAATACGCGTGGTGTTGCCTGACGGTAGAGAGGCGGCTTCAGTCGATGTCGTCACGACGGTTGATGTTGAGCAGAAATCATTCTTCCGTTTGCTTCTGGACAAAATAAAAAGTTTCTTTTGAGGAACTAGTAAATAGGAACTAGGAACTAGTAGGGATTAGGGAATAGTAAAAACTAGTTCCTAGTTCCCAGTTCCTAGTTCCTAAGGAGGTTTTAACATGAGCGATAGAGTTAAATTGGCGGATGAGCTTCACCGCAAAGGTTACAGCTGTGCTCAATCGGTAGCGGTTGCCTGCGCAGATTTGGTTGACGTGCCGAAAGAAATTTTATTCAAGGCGACGGAAGGTTTCGGCGCGGGTATGGGTACGATGGACGGAGTTTGCGGCGCATTGACGGGAGGACTTTTAATCGCCGGCTTAAAGAACAGTACCGGTAATCTTGCCACGCCGCGATCAAAATCCTCGACGATGAAAATTTCCAAGGCGATGTTAAACAGCTTCCGCGAGAAGAGTGGCGCGTTGATTTGCCGTGAACTTAAAGGCGTCGACAGCGGCGAAATGATTTGCTCCTGCCCCGACTGCATTAAACACGGCGTCGAAGTCGTCGAAGAGCAGCTGGACAAATGAAAAAGTTTTTCACGGCGATAATTTTTCTGTTGAGCTTGATGAACGTTTCGGAGGCAAGTGACGAACTTGACGCGGCGGAAATTCGACTGGCCTGCGCGATTTGTTCGATGGGTGCTTATTCCGATGATGAAAGTTATTTTATGCGCTCAATGCTCAACGAACGCAACTGGACGATTGAAAAAATTTCGCAGAAAAATAATCGCGCGGAAGCCAAAGCCTATCTCGTCAGCAAAGGCAACGTGAAAATTTTGGCGGTTGCCGGCACGGAAAGTTTAAAAGATGTTGAAGTCAATTTCCGCGTCGGACGAGTTCACCTTCACGACAACACCACGCTTGGCAAGAATGAAAAAGCTACCGCCGATAAAATTTTTGTGCACAGAGGCTTCCGCGATTATGCCGACGTTGTTTTGAGTGACGGGCTTGCCGAAAGGTTGAAAGCTTCCCTTGAAAAAAATCCTAACGAGACACTTTACTTGACGGGACACAGTTTGGGCGGAGCGGTTGCCACGATTGCGGCAATTCGGTTGAGTGATTCGGGCGTCGATAAAACTCGGCTCAAGGTTATATCTTTCGGCGCACCGGCAATCGGTTCACATGCTCTGGCGAAAAATTACGCCGATAAAATCGATTTAACCCGCGTCGTCATGAAAGGCGACATCATCAAAAAATCTCTGCGCGCACTCGGCTACGTTCACTTCGGCGAAACTTTGGAGTATCAGCAAAGCGTCACAAGCGATCACATGGCTCACAAAATGGCGGTGTATCTTGACTGCGTACTCCGCGATTATTTTTCAGCCGGCGGCACTCTCCGCTACGAGGAAAAAAATAAAGTCAACACGCCGATTTATGCCGCGCCGATTTTGATTATCGAGGACAGCTTTCACGAGTCGGACGAGCAACTTATTTTGAACGCCTTGGACGATATGCTCAAAAATAATTTCGGCAAGATGACTTTCGCGGACGTTCAAAGCGTCGAGATTGAAGATAAAAATTCTGTGGACGCGGGCTTTGATGAATTTATTACCACCGCCAAAAATCGCGGGTGCAAGTACATTTTGATTCGCGTCCTCAGCGCAAAAAAAATTCGTGACGCACCTCTTGGAGATAAGTTCGTCACGTTGGAAGAAATTATTTTGGATACGAACGGCATTCCGCTTTCCATGCAGACTTCGGGCGCGTCGACTGATGAGTTGACGATTTTTGAGGCCGCCCTTGCCACTCAAGAAAATTTAATTGACAGTACGAGAAATTTTTTCACGGGCAGATAATTTTTTCGGGGACTTCTTCGACGGGAACTTTTTCCTGCGCGGAAGTCTCCAAATTTTTTACGGTGACGGTTGAAGTTGCAACTTCGTCCTCGCCGACAATCAACGCGAATTTTGCGCCGGACTTCGACGCCGCCTTCATTTGAGCTTTCATACTCTTTTTGCCGAAATCCATTGCCGCCGAAATATTTTTCCGCCGCAAGTCAGACAAAATTTTAAACGCGTAAATTTCAGCCGCCGCACCGTTCGCAACCATGAACGCGGCGATTTTTTTATCAGACGCGGGAACAAGTCCTTGCAACTCCAACGCGAGCAAAATTCTTTCCAAGCCCGCCGCAAATCCGACTGCAGGAGTATCTTCGCCGCCAATTTCGCGAATCAGCCAGTCATATCGACCGCCGCCGGCCACTGCCGATTGAGCACCCAGCGGCGCATATTGAATTTCAAAGGCGGTCTTCGTGTAATAGTCGAGTCCGCGCACAAGTCGAGGATTTACCTCAAACTCCACGCCCGCCGCCGTCAAAAATTTTTTCACGTCGTTGAAATGTTCGCGGCACTCGTCACACAAGCAAGTTTCAATCTTCGGCGCGTCCTCCATAAAATCTTTCGAGCCGTCAATCTTGCAGTCGAGAATTCGCAGCGGATTTTTCTCAAGCCGACGCCGACAATCCCCGCACAATTCGTCAGCCTCTTCCGTGAAATATTCCGTGAGCTTGCGGCGATAAATCGGGCGACATTTCGGACAGCCGACGGTGTTTATCTTCAACTTCAAGTCGTTAAGTCCGAGGCTCTTCAAAAATTCCCACGCAAGCAAAATTATTTCAGCGTCGACGGCAGGATTTTTCTCGCCGATTGCCTCCACGCCGAATTGATGAAATTCTCTCAAACGACCCGCCTGCGGTCTGTCATAACGGAACATTGAGCCGATATAAAATAGTTTCGTCAAGCCAGCGTTGGCATAAAGTTTGTTCTGCAAATAGGCACGCACAATCGACGCGGTATTTTCGGGACGCAAAGTTATCGAACGGTCGCCGCGGTCGGTGAAGGTATACATTTCCTTTTCGACAACATCAGTGCCCTCACCAATGCCGCGTCTGAAAAGTTCCGTGTGCTCAAAAGTCGGCGTGCGAATCTCCTCGTAGCCGTAAATTTCACACAGCTCACGGATTTTATTTTCAAGCCACTGCCAAGCGTTTATCTGGTCGGGCAAAATATCTTTGGTACCTCTCGGTGCATTTGTCAGCAAAATTTCTACCTCCTTTTAAGGAACAAGGAAAAAGTTTTTATTGAAGCCGTCAAGGAAGACGGCTGAGCCCGCGCACTGAGCGTGATGCGAAGTCCGCGGGCAACTCACGCCTACGGGTGGTTTTAACGTTGGAATCATGAGCGGTCAACGCCCCTGCGAGGTGTCCTTTCTTTTGCTACTTTTCTTTGGACACGCAAAGAAAAGTAGATAAATCGCAAAGAAAAGTAGATCTAATCATGGCAGGGCCGGTAAATTCTTCGCG